>CAZZVD010000158.1:0-12813 GCA_964657465.1 uncultured Acetobacteraceae bacterium
TCTCACGACGTTTTCCAGTCGGGAGATGTGGGAGGGCTTTAACCCTCCCCACCCGTAACCACCCCCCGACCCACCCTCCACCCCCAGGAGTGATCTAATACAATCTGACCCGCTATGAAGATCCGCTCCATCATCCTGACGCTGTTATTAGTAGGCGCATTTATCTACCTAACCTCCTTCAGCACCTTCCGCGGCGCCCCCAAACTCCCGCTGGAGAACCTGTGGCGCCACTCGCCCCTGAACCTGACCGAGGCCAACGCCCAGCCGGCCTACACCGCCGAAGAATTAACCAACATCGCCGTGTACAAGCGAGCGCTCCCGTCAGTGGTGAACGTCACTTCATCTGCCCTGTCCTTCGACTTTTTCTACGGGGTAGTGCCCCAGCAGGGCCAGGGTTCCGGCTTCATCCTCAGCAAAGATGGTCGCATCCTCACCAACTACCACGTGGTGCAAAACGCGCAGCAGGTCGAAGTCACGCTAAGCGATAAACACAAATACAAAGCGCAAATCATCCTGCAGGACAAGGCCCACGATCTGGCCCTCCTGCAGATCAAGGCGGACAACCTCACGCCTGCCGTGCTTTCTGAGTCACGGGATCTGCAGGTCGGTCAGAATGTCTACGCGATCGGGAATCCTTTCGGGCTGAACGGTACGATGACCACGGGCATCATCAGTTCCATCCGCTCCGTCGGCGAACCCCAGGGCGCCACCATCGAGAACGCCGTACAGACCGATGCTGCCATCAACCCGGGCAACTCCGGCGGGCCGCTGCTCAATTCGAGGGGCGAAGTGATCGGCATGAACACGCTGATTGCTACCGGGGGCGCCGAGCAAAGCTCCGGCATTGGTTTTGCCATCCCCATCGACACGATCAAGGCAGTACTGTCGGACTACACCAAGTACGGGCGTGTCCGCCGGCCTTCGCTGGGCATTGCTTCCCTGGCGATTGGTCCTGATCTTGCGGAGCAAATCGGTTTGCCTGCCGACTACGGTGTGCTGGTACAGAAAGTCATTCCGGGGGGAGCTGCGGAACGCGCCGGCCTGCATGGCGGCACACAGCAAGCCTATCTCGGCAACACGCCTATTTATCTTGGCGGCGACCTCATAGTCGGCATCGACGATCAGCGGATCACAAACCCGCAGGATATTTCCGAGATCATGGACCGTCACCAGGCGGGCGACACCGTGACCCTCACCTTCTTCCGCGGGTCAAAAAGAATGACGGCCAAACTGACGCTGGGCGAGGCGCACTCTACGTCCGTGTAGGCACGTAGCGGCGGCCTTCAACGCGATAGTCGCCGGAGAGCACACGGGCGATCGCTTCAACATAAGCCGCGTGCTCCTGCACGATGATGCGCGAGGCCAGCGAGTCGTGGTCGTCTTCGGGCAGTACGGGCACGGTCTTCTGCACGATGATCACGCCGTGGTCGAGCTCTTCATCCACAAAATGCACAGTGCATCCGGAGACGGTCACACCATAAGCGAGTGCCTGCCCGTGCGCATCCAGACCGGGAAACGCCGGCAACAACGACGGATGAATGTTGAGGATGCGCTGCGGAAAGGCGCGCACAAAGCCCGGCGACAATAACCGCATGTAGCCTGCGAGGCAGACGAGATCGACCTGGTGCGCCTGCAAGGCCGCGACGATATCTGCATCGTGCTCCGCGCGTGGACGGCCCCGGCCCTCGATCACCAGCGCGTGCAGGCCGGCTTGCTGCGCTGCCGCGATCCCGGGCGCATCTGCCCGGTTCGAGATCACCACTGCAATGGTCGCGTCCGGCAGTTGGCCTTCGGTAATTGCCCGGGCAATGGCAAGAAAATTGGATCCGCGACCGGAAAGCAAAATCCCCAGACGATGGGCCGGCTGGTTCACGCTAACCACACCTCACGTGTAGATCACCTTACGGTCGCCTTTGACGATGCGCCCAATCACCTGAAACTTCTCTCCGGCGCGATCCAGCGCTGATTTAGCTCGCCTGAATTTGTCGGCGGGCACGGCGAGAATGAGCCCGATCCCCATGTTGAAGGTGCGCAGCATCTCGTCCTGCTCCACACTGCCCAGCTGCTGCAGGTGAGTGAAGATGGGCGGCGGTGTCCAGGAACCGGTTTCGATGATGGCAGAGACAGTCTTCGGCAGGATGCGCGGCAGGTTCTCGGTGATGCCGCCGCCCGTAATGTGGGCCATGCCCACCACAAGATCCGCGGCCGTGAGCTTTTTAATCACGGGCAGGTAGCTGCGGTGCACTTTCATCAACGCGGCGCCGGCCTTGTCTTTGAGGTCATTGACATACTGGTTCGGCGTGTACCCGGCTACGTCGAAGAAAAGCTTGCGTGCCAGGGAATAGCCGTTGGTGTGCAAGCCCGTGGAGGGCAAACCAATCAGTACATCGCCGGCTTGAATTTTGGCGCCGGTGATAAGTTTTGCCCGATCGACCGCGCCCACGATAAAGCCCGCAAGATCGTACTCGCCGGCAGCGTAGAAGCCGGGCATCTGCGCGGTTTCGCCGCCAATCAGAGCGCAGCCGTTGGCTTTGCAAGCCTCGGCAACCCCACTCACGACCGTTTGTGCGACTTCGCCTTCGAGTTCGCCGATGGCAAGGTAATCCAGAAAGAAGAGCGGCGTCGCTCCCTGCACCGCGATATCGTTCACGCAGTGGTTGACCAGGTCGGCGCCGACGGTGTGGTGCATGCCCAGCGCAAAGGCCACCTTGAGCTTGGTGCCCACGCCATCCGCGCTCGAGACCAGCACGGGATCGGCATACTTGTGGATGTCCAGGCGGAAGAGCCCGCCGAAACCGCCTATGTCGCTAAGCACCTGCTTGTTGAATGTTTTCTGCGCCAGGTACTTGATGCGCTGCTTGGTGCGGTCACCCTCAGAGATGTCCACGCCCGCCGAGGCGTAGGTCACAGGAGTCTTGCTTGAAGTTCGTGTCGATTCTGGCAAGGCAAATCCAACTTCGCGTGGGATACCCCGGCAACCGGGCCAGCATGTTTGGTTGGGTGAACAACGTCTCCGGGAAGAGCCAGTTTAGCACCGCATGCTCAGGGAACGGAGGACGCGGTGGTACTTCCGGGCGATTCGGGAATCCTATACTGAAGATATGGGCTGGCCTTTCACGCCCCGGCCTTCCATGCATGGAGACTATGACCCGCGAACTCAGTCGTTCCCGCCAATTGCAGCAGCGTGCCGAGCGGTTTTTGCCCGGCGGTGTGAATTCGCCTGTACGTGCCTTTCGCGCCGTGGGCGGCGATCCACCGTTCCTGGCGCGTGCCGAAGGAGCTTTTCTATGGGACGCGGATGGCAATCGCTATCTCGATTATTTCGGTTCATGGGGACCGATGATCCTGGGTCACGCCCATCCTTTAGTGGTGGAGGCAATTCAGCAGGCAGCGCAACGAAGTGCCAGCTTTGGAGCCTCGACAGCCGCCGAAGCGGATTTGGCGGAACTGGTGACGGCTGCCGTGCCTTCGATACAGAAGCTGCGGTTCGTGAACTCGGGAACCGAGGCCACCATGTCCGCCATCCGCGTCGCCCGAGCCTACACTCGGCGTAAATACATCCTCAAGTTCGAGGGTTGTTATCACGGGCATTCCGATGGCTTGCTGGTAAAGGCAGGTTCCGGGCTGGCGACCTTTGGCCTGCCTGGATCGGCGGGCGTGCCGGAGGAAATCGCTCACTTCACCTTGACCCTCCCCTACAACGATTTACCCGCAGTCGAGGAGGCGTTTGCCACCCATCCGGATGAGATTGCCTGCATACTCGTCGAACCGGTGGCCGGCAACATGGGCTGTGTGGTGCCGGCGGCGGGATATCTCCAGGGTCTCCGCAAGATCACGAAAGATCACGGCAGCGTGCTGATTTTCGACGAGGTCATGACCGGGTTTCGACTGGGGTTGGGTGGCGCCCAGGAAGTATTTGGCATTGACCCGGATCTCACCTGCCTGGGCAAGATCATTGGCGGCGGGGTGCCATGTGCGGCGTTTGGCGGCAAGGCCGCATTGATGGATCTGCTGGCGCCCTTGGGGCCGGTATACCAGGCCGGCACTCTGAGCGGGAATCCGCTGGCAATGGCCGCCGGGATTGCCACCCTGCAGTATCTGGGGGCACACCGGCACCAGGTTTACCCCCAGCTTGAGCGGCATACGGCAGCCCTCGCCAAAGGCATTGCGGAGGCGGGCGCGGATGCTGGAGTTGCGTTCCAGGTAAACCAATTCGGATCCATGGTGACCTGGTTCTTCACCTCCACCCCAGTCACCGACTTTGCCACCGCAATGACCTCAGATGCCGCAGCCTTCGGACGTTTTCAGCGCGCCATGCTCGACCAGGGGGTCTGGCTGCCTCCCTCGCAGTACGAGGCGGCCTTTCTCGGCTACGCCCTAACCGACACTGACATCGCCTACACCGTGCAAGCCGCGCAAAATGCATTCACCGAAATGCAAGTCACGCAACACTGAAGTGGCCTTCCCCGAACCCCACTGGACGGTTCGGGATGGACCGGTCGAAATTTGTGAATTCCCACATCTCCCGACTGGAAAACGTCGTGAGATATGGGGCACCCCAGGCAGTTGCGAACCCAGGGGTGGCACTTTTACCGTTGGTGTTGACCTTAGTACCCACAACAGACTTCCGCTCCCACAACTCTCCGGGGTTAGTCCAACGGGAGAGCATCTCTACCGTGAGTACCCACAACAGACTTCCGCCCCCACCACTCTGCGAGGTCAGTCCAACGGAGAGCATCTCTACCGTGAGTACCCACAACCGACTTCCGCTCCCACCACCCTCCGGGGTTACGGTTAGTACCCACAACAGACTTCCGCCCCCACCACTCTCCGAGGTCAGTCCAACGGGAGAGCATCTCTACCGTGAGTACCCACAACCGACATCCGCTCCCACCACCCTCCGGCGTTAACGTTAGTACCCACAACAGACATCCGCTCCCACCACCCTCCGGGTGCCCCATATCTCACGACGTTTTCCAGTCGGGAGATGTGGGAGGGCTCTTACCCTCTCAACCCCCAACCCATCTCCAGGTAAACAACCAACCTGAGCAACTCACCCCCAAGCATCAACCGTGACAAACCGGTACGGTCCTCCAGACCACGACTCAAGCAAAATCTTCGTAGCCGCCAAAGTCACAGAACGGTCAACCCCCATCCCAAGATGCCCACCGTCATGCAACAAAACATTACTGCTCCTCTTCTTACCCTGATTCCGCCCAACACCGCGCTGCACCTTGGCCGCGAGCGCAACCGGATCATTGGCATCCCAATCGTGGGCAGTAATATTCCACATCACCGGAGTCAACCCCAGAGCAGCCGCAGCACGGAAAACATCAGGCCGGCGAGCACCAAACGGCGGCCGAAAATACTTCACCGCCACCCCGGTGACATCCTCGATCGTGGCGCTGCAAGCGGCCATTTGATCAAACGCCACCCCAGCCGGCTCCCACAGCAGCGAAGGGTGAGTCATCGTATGGTTTCCCAGCAGGTGGCCTGCCTGGTGCACAGCACGGGCAATCTCAGGCCGCTGGCGCACATAACTCCCCATCAGGAAAAACGTCGCCCGCACCTCGTGCCGGGCCAGTAAATCCAGCAACTGGTGAGTGTAAGGATCGTTGGGACCGTCATCGAAGGTAAGGGCAATCTCATCCGTCGCAGGCCCGGCGATCAGGGTGCGTCCGAACACCTGGGAACCGGGAGACAAAGCCGCATAGGCGCCGGCACCCAAAGCGAGACCGCCGAGCAGACCCGCGGAAGCAAGTTGCGTCTTCATGCCAACGAGTGTAACCGCAGCTTGGCGGGCCGCGGCGAACCGTGGTATCTTCGGCTTTTCTTCGCTTGCAAAGGGCATCGTCATGGCAGAGCTGTTAGATGGGCCCCGATTCATCGCAGTGGAAGGCCCAATCCGGGTCGGCAAGTCCACACTGGCCGCTATTCTGGCGCAAACCCTGAACGCCCGGCGGATCGTAGAGCCGGAAAATAACCCATTTCTCGATCGCTTCTACCAGGAGACAAGCGGCATGTCGCTCGCTACCCAGATGTGGTTCCTGGTGGAGCGCTACGACCAGATGCGCCAGGCCGCTGTGGACCTGGCCGCGCCGGAACCCGGCCCGATCGTCGCCGATTACCTCTTCGAAAAAGACAAGCTCTTCGCCTACATCAACTTAACCGACGCCGAGCTGGAGCTTTACAACCGCTACTACCAGTTATTCCGCCCCGCCGTCCCGAACCCTGACCTGGTCATTTACCTGCAGGCCTCTCCGGACGTGTTGAAGCAGCGCCTCAAGCGCAAAGGGCTGACCCAGGAACAGGACATCAGCGACGCCTACATCGAGCAGGTCGCCAAAGCCTACGAACACTTCTTCTTCCATTACACGGCGAGCGACCTCCTGGTAGTGGATACCTCCGAGATCGACTTCGTGAACCGGGAACAGGACCTTGAGCTCCTCTTGAAACGCTTGTCCGAACCCATCAAAGGGAAGCAGTACTTCCTGCCGCCCCCTACGCTGGACGCCACCGGCTAAGCGCAGCTTTGCCGGGAGAGGGCGCGGCGGCGTATACTTCGCAGCGGTGCCGGCTTTGTCCCCTGGGCAAGGTGCACCGAACGGGCAGCATCCCGGATGGGAGCTGCACTGGAGTTGACATGAGTCTCACGCATTTCCGCAGCGCAGATACCCCCGCGTCTGCCAGCCGCCCCCAGCGCATCACGATCCAATACCTACAAGACAAAAAAACGCACAATCAGCCGATTGTCGCCCTGACGGCGTACGATTACGCCACCGCACGGATCGTCGATGAAGCAGGCGTCGACTTCATCCTGGTGGGCGATTCGCTGGCCATGGTGGTGATGGGGTACGAAAACACCCTGCCGGTGACCATGGAGGAGATGCTGCTGCACACCCGGGCCGTTCGCCGGGCAGTGACCCGAGCCATGGTGGTCGCCGATATGCCGTTTGGCTCCTACCAGTTAAGCATCGACGAGGGAATGGCCAACGCCGCTCGCTTTATCAAGGAAGCGGGTGCGCAGGCGGTCAAGATCGAGGGCGGCGCCACCAGCCGCCTGAACCTGGTGAAGCGGCTGACCGAAGCAGAAATCCCGGTGGTTGGCCATCTGGGGCTAACCCCACAGTCGGTTCACCGCATGAGCGGTTATAAGGTGCAGGGCAAGTCCATCGCCGCAATCCAAAACCTGGTGAAGGATGCGCTGGCACTGGAAGCAGCGGGCGCGTTTGCCGTGGTCCTCGAAGGGATCCCTACCGAAGTGGCGCAGCGCATCACCGCGGCTTTGCATATCCCGGCCATCGGCATCGGCGCCGGTCCGCACTGCGATGGGCAAATCCTGGTGCTGCATGACCTCATCAATCTTTCGTTCTCGCCTACGGCGAAGTTCGTCCGGCGGTATGGCGATGCCGCGGCCTTGATTACCGAAGCAGTCCATCGCTACCGCAGCGATGTAGAAGAACGAAGCTTCCCCAATGACCAGGAAAGCTACCACCTCGGCAAAGAAGCTCTTTCCGCCCTGCTGCAGGAAGAAGGCCGGCGCAAGGCCTAGCACATGCGGGTGCTGACCACCATTGCAGAAACCAGGGCCGCCTGCGCCCACGTGCGCGCCGCCGGCCAGTCGTTAGGCTTGGTTCCCACCATGGGGGCCCTGCATCCGGGGCATCTTTCCCTGGTGCAGGCGGCACAGGCCGGCTGTGACGTCGTCGCCGTATCCATCTTCGTAAACCCCACCCAGTTCGGGCCCAAAGAAGACTTCGCTGCTTACCCGCGCACCTTTGACGAGGACTGCCGCTTTCTGCAAGCAGCGGGCGTCACCATTGTGTTTGCGCCCACTGTGCAGGAGATGTACCCGCCGGGCGCGAGCACCTTCGTCGACGTGGAAGGTGTGAGCGGGCGGCTGGACGGTGCGTCGCGGCCCGGTCATTTCCGCGGCGTGGCCACGGTCGTGACCAAGCTGCTGCATATCATCGGTCCGGATCGTGCTTACTTCGGGCAAAAGGATGCAGCCCAGGTCGCCGTACTGCGCAAGATGGCGCGGGATCTGTGTTTCCCCGTGCGGTTGGAAGTGTGCCCGACAGTCCGGGAATCAGACGGGCTGGCCATGAGCTCCCGCAACCGGTATATGACCCCGGCTGAGCGCACCCAGGCCCTGGTGCTCTCGCGTGCGCTGCTGGCGGCCACTGCGCTGGCAAAGCGCGGAGAGCACGATGCCGGCAAGTTGCTCGGCGAAGCAGCTCGCGTTCTAATGACGGAGCCGCAGGTGCAGTTGGACTACCTCCGTCTGGTCGACCCCGACACACTGGAAGATCTGGAGCGCGCCCGCCCCGGCGCGTTGCTGGCTGTTGCCGCCCGCGTGGGCGCCACCCGGCTCATAGACAATGTTTTATTGTGAGCCCGGGAAGCCGGACGCTGACCTGTCAGCTTTTGCGGCCCGACACAAACGGGTTTCCCGCCAATAGAAAGCGAGCCAGGCGATCCGCGTCTTTACTAATCCCGATGCGCGGGGTGATGAGAACCTCGCCGGCAACAAAGCCATCATCCTGTATCTGCAGGTCGGAAGCCGGGTCAGTCAGATTAAGCCCGTTGTCTCGTTCTCGCGTGATGCCGAACGCCTGGCACAGCCGGCCCGGGCCCGAAGTGAGCAGACGCTGCGTTTTAGCAGAGGTCGCAAGCCCGCGAAGCTTCTGCATGCGGGCCAGGCCGCGTACCGGCTCCAGGGCGCGCACCAGCACACACCCGGCCTGCCCTTCGGGCTCGCAGGAAACGTTCAGGCAGTGATACATGCCGTAGATGAAGTACACGTACGCTCGGCCGGGTGGGCCAAAAATCACGGCGTTGCGTGCTGTTTTGCCTGCGAAGGAATGCGCCGCCGGGTCCCCCTGCCCGAAGTACGCTTCCACCTCCACGATGCGACCCGCCATTGTTTCCATGCCACGGGCGTTGCGCTTCACCAGGAGCTTGCCCAGCAGCTTCTGGGAGACCACGTCAGGAGAATCGAGGTAGAACGCAGGGGGAAGAATCATAGCCATTCATTGAGTAGTTTGAGTGGTCCAGCAGCCGCAGTCGGTGGAAGCTCCTGGCAGAACCGGACTGTAGAGTGTGTGAAACTCCAACTCAGCCCTTTCCTGTACCACAAGCCTGGGTGCCCCATATCTCACGACGCTTTCCAGTCGGGAGATGTGGGATTAAACAGCTCCCCACCAGCAACTCCAAACATCTCGAATGACAGTACCGCAAGCCGGGTCGCTTTCTCTCCACCGTAGTTGCCGTTATGGAAACGGGAGTGACCGCACCCAATCACGCCTGAACCCCGCGGCTTATACTGGAAAGGCTGGAAACACCCAAAATGGAGAGTCAACTCACAAAAATCCTGGCCGTTACCCGGCAAGGCGTGCAGGCGCGGAAGGCTTCTACCAGGCTTGCTGATCTGGACCGAGCCGCTGCTGCGCATCAGCCGCGCGGTTTTGCCCGGGCCTTACGGCAAGCCGCCCAGCGCGGGCCCGCCATCATCGCGGAGCTCAAGAAGGCCTCTCCCTCCCGAGGCCTGATCCGGCCAGAATTCGATGTACCCTCCCTGGCTGCCTCAGTCGCGGGCGCGGGCGCTACCGCGCTCTCCGTGCTCACAGAAGAGCATTTTTTCCAGGGCAGCCTGCAAAACCTGGAACGCGCTTCCGCGGCCTGCTCGTTGCCTTGCCTGCGCAAGGACTTCATAGTGGACGAATTCCAGATCCTCGAAGCCCGTGCCCATCACGCGGATGCCATCCTCCTGATCGCGGCCGCGTTGAGCGACGGGGAGCTGAGCGCCTTCACCACCCGGGCCCATGAACTCCAACTCGACGTGTTGTGTGAAGTGCATACCGGCGAGGAACTGGACCGGGTGCTCGACCTGGGCTGCGAGGCCGTGGGTGTCAACAACCGCGACCTGCGTACGTTCGAGGTAAAGCTCCAGGTCTCCCTCGACCTCGCTCCACGGCTTCCGCCCGGTGCGGTACACGTCAGCGAAAGCGGGATCGATACCGCAGAAGATCTCATCCGCTTGCGGGCTGCGGGCTTTCACGCATTCCTGATCGGCGAGTCCCTGATGCGCAAGCCTGATCCTGGGCACGCGCTGCGCAGCCTCCTCACCGCCGCTGCGGATCGCTCGCCGGTTGCCGCCGGGCAGGAGTAACCCTGCCATGTGGATCAAGATCTGTGGCAACACCAACCTGGAAGATGCCCGCTACGCCGTCGAAGCCGGCGCCGATGCCCTGGGCTTTGTGTTCGCGCCAAGCCCTCGTCAGGTCGGCGTAGACCAGGTTCGCCAGATCATCAGCAAGCTCCCCGCTGAGGTAAAGAAATACGGAGTATTCGTAGACGCCGGGTTCGACGAGATCGTCGAGACGGTCAGTAACACCGGGTTGACGGGCGTGCAGATCCATCGCTCGGCAGACCCGCTGCTCCCATCACGCCTCCGCCATCACTTCGCCCACATCGACATCGTGCTGGCAGTTCATTACCAACCCGGCTTCGAGCAGCAATTGTCCGAGCTGAGCCGGACCCAAGGCCAGACCCAGGGAATAATCGATGCAATCCTGGTCGATTCCTCGAGCGCGAAAGCAGTCGGGGGCACAGGCACCCGCTTCGATTGGTCCGCCGCTCACGAGAGCTTCGCCTCGCCATTACGGCTGATCGCCGCAGGCGGACTCGCGCCAGACAACGTCACAGACGCCATCGCCCTCCTACGGCCCTGGGGAGTGGACGTGGTCACCGGCGTCGAAAGCAAACCGGGCAAAAAAGATCCGCAGCGCGTGCTGCAATTCATTCAGGCAGCACAGCAGGCTGCAAACCAGAGCGTTTATCAACTTGAGCGATAAGAGGCACATTGTGACCACAGCCACCCCCACCCTTGCAGGACGTTTTGGCGCCTACGGCGGCCGCTATGTACCAGAGACCCTGATGGCGGCTCTCGAAGAACTGGAGCATGCCTACGCTGAAGCCCAGGCGGACCCGGTCTTCCATGCCGAGCTCAACTTGTTGCTGGGTGACTACGCCGGCCGGCCCACGCCCCTCTACCTGGCCTCGCGGCTCACCGAGCAGTTAGGTGGCGCGAGAATCTACCTCAAACGGGAAGACCTGCTGCACACCGGCGCGCACAAGATCAACAACTGCCTCGGCCAGGGGCTGCTCGCCCGCCGCATGGGCAAACATCGCGTGATTGCCGAAACCGGCGCCGGCCAGCACGGGGTTGCCACCGCCACCGTCTGCGCCCTGTTCGGCATGGAATGTGTGGTCTACATGGGCGAAGAAGACATGGCCCGTCAGGAACTGAACGTTTACCGCATGCGCCTGCTCGGGGCAGAAGTGCGCGGCGTTCACTCCGGTTCGCGGACTCTGAAAGATGCCATCAACGAGGCCATGCGCGACTGGGTCACCAACGTACGCACCACCCACTATTTGTTGGGCAGCGTGCTCGGCGCGCACCCCTATCCCACCATGGTGCGTGACTTCCACCGCGTCATTGGGCAGGAAATGAAAAGGCAGATCCTGGAAAAGGAATCGCGCTTGCCCACCGCGGTAGTCGCCTGCGTCGGTGGCGGCTCCAACGCAATCGGCGCTTTCTATGACTTCATTGAGGAGCCCAATGTCCGCCTCATCGGTGTGGAAGCGGGCGGCCGGGGCAAAACCCTGGGCAACCACGCATCCCGCTTCGAAGGGGGAAGCCCCGGCGTGTTGCAGGGCACCTTCTCCTACGTTTTGCAGGATGACGCTGGCCAGGTCTCCCTCACCCACTCCGTCTCCGCAGGTCTGGACTACGCTTCGGTTGGCCCCGAGCACGCGGCGCTGCACGACGCGGGCCGGGCCGAGTATGTATCCGCTACCGACGAAGAAACCCTGCGGGCAGCCAGCCGCCTGGCGCGCACCGAAGGCATCGTGCCTGCGCTCGAAAGCGCGCATGCCGTCGCCGAAGCCATCCGCCTCGCTCCCAGGCTCGCTCCGGATGACATACTGGTGGTCAATCTATCCGGTCGCGGCGACAAGGACATGGGAATCATGGCCCGTGAATTGAACCTGACCGGCGTTCTACCGATAGCCTAACCAAATGCCCATTTCCTTTAGCAATGAGCCCGGCAGAAAGCCCGGCCTGGTGATCTACCTGACGGTCGGCGATCCCAGCCTGGCCGTCACCCTCGATGTTGCCCTCGCCGCCATTGATGCAGGCGCAGACGTGCTCGAGCTGGGCGTCCCCTTCAGCGATCCCCTCGCCGATGGCCCGGTCATCCAGCGAGCCAGCGAACGTGCCCTGGCCAAAGGGACCCGCCTGCACGACGTATTGGTGCTGGCCTCCGAGATACGCGCCTTGAGACCGTCGGCGGGCTTGGTGGTCTTTTCCTACTTCAACCCCATCCTGCGCTTTGGCCTGGGCCGCTTTTGCGCCCATGCCGCCAGCTGCGGTGTCGATGGAGTACTGATCACCGACGTCATCGTGGAAGAAGCCGGCGAATATCTGGCAGAGATGAGCAACAGCGGATTGAAGCCAATCTTCCTCGCCGCTCCCACCAGCTCTGACCAGCGACTGCAAATGATCAGCGACGTCTCCCAGGGTTTCGTCTACGCCATTTCGCGTGTGGGGATCACCGGGGCACAGCAAAGCCTGGCCTCGGATGCGCGCGGCCTCGTCGACCGCCTGCGCCGCTATACCCAGCTGCCGATCGCTGTTGGCTTTGGCATTTCCACCGCAGAGCACGTCGCGGCCGTGGGCGATTTCGCCGACGCAGCCGTGATTGGCAGTGCCATCGTCTCCATCATCGAACGGGCTGATCCCGGCACCGA
>CAZZVD010000159.1:0-2621 GCA_964657465.1 uncultured Acetobacteraceae bacterium
AGGCACGATTTGGCGTGGCCCTCAGATCTCTTCTCCCCTGAGCAACCGGCGCCGGGAGATACACTAACCTCTGCGTCGCGGGCGCTCGGCGCCCGTCACCTGTCACCAACCTATGCATGCCGCATCTGCGCTTCCTCTGATTTCCGGCTCACCACTACGTTGGGGCAACACTCAGTCACCCCTTCGCACCAGAACCCGCCTAATCGATGCGGAACCTTTTGACCATCACCTGTTCCGGGAAACTTCCCTATGAGCGCACCCATCTCCAACGTCCTGCTGAAGTCTCTCCCGCCCGCGGAGCACGCAGCCCTGGCGAATAAGCTCGAACCTGTCCCCTTGCCAGTCAACACCATGCTGTACGAAGCCGAAAAGGTCCCGCGGTACCTCTATCTGCCAACCTCAGGCATTGCCTCAGTGGTCAATGTAATGTCCAGCGGAAACGCGGTAGAGGTTGGCTTGGTGGGTCGCGAAGGCATAGTCGGGTCCATTCACCTGCTGGGATCGCAGAACGGCCTGAATATCTGTGTCATACAGGTACCCGCCAGCGGATTTCGCATACCCCTGCGGGATGCCATGGACGCCTTCACGCAACAGCCGGTCTTTCGCCGCAGAGTGCTGCAGTACGTCCAGTATGAAAGTCTGGTGTTGAGTCAGCTATCCGCCTGCAATCGTATCCACGAGGTAGAGGAGCGGCTCGCGCGCTGGCTCCTCATGGTGGCTGATCGCACAGGTGATTCGCAAATGCGTTTGACGCAGGAATTTATCAGCCAAATGCTGGGCACCCGCCGCTCAACAGTCACCGTCACGGCAGGGGCCCTGCAGCGGGCTGGCCTGATCGAATACGGCCGCGGTGACGTAAAGATCATCGACCGCTCCAGTCTCGAGAACGCAGCCTGCGAATGTTACCAATTTACCCGGAAAGTGCTGCAGAACCTCTACCAGGATTCTCCGTAACCTCCACCCGTGCGGGCCCTTCGCTGGGCCCGGGCGCCGTGCCCTCCGCACCCATCTCCGGGAACACCAACGTGAAGGCTGTACCACTGACGCCGGGTACATCACAACTGCGCAACCGCATACTGCCACGATGCTTCGCCAGGATGCCGGCGGAGACCCAAAGACCCAGGCCGGTACCAAGTGAGCCCTTCGTCGTAAAGAAGGGATCATACAGCAGTCGCCGCGTGACGGCGCTCATCCCGTGGCCCGTATCGGCAATGGTGACCCGCACTCCGGGCGTCTCTGTGCGCCAGTCGGTCGATGGGCGCACACGAATGTGCAGTGTTCCCCCGCGCGGCATGGCCTCAATGGCATTCCGAATGAGATTTGCCAACACCTGCCGGATCTCTCCTGGATAACAAATGAGTTCAGGGGTATCCCGCTTGCGAAACAGGACATCGATATTGGAGAGCCGCAGCTTACCTTTAAACAGAATCAGCACTGACTCGAGCAGGCTCGTCAAGCTGGTGGTCGTGGGCTTGCTTTGTTGGCGGTGGAAGTGCAGGGTCTGGGTCGCGATTTGTGCGGCGCGTTGAATTTCGTCTTCTGCCTGCGCGGCGAATTCACGCGCCTGCTCCAGATTTGCCGCCGTCCTGATCAGGTAAAGCAAGTTCAGCACGGCTTCCAGGGGATTGTTGATTTCATGCGCGATCGATGAGGCCAACTGCCCCACGGCTGCCAACTTCTCGCGTTCCAGCAGCATGCGTTCGGCACGCCGTTGATCGGACACATCGTTGCAGATTAGAATGATGTGCGACGGAAGGCCTCGCTCATCCTTCAGCAGAGAGAAGGAATTGCGGACCGGCACCTCGCTGCCATCCGGACGCACATAACGCTTCTCCAGCACGAAGCTCGCGAGTTTACCGGATACCAGACGGTCGAGATGCTGACGGCAGTTCTCCCGATCCCCCTCATGCGTAATGGAGAGGATAGTTGCGTCAGCGAGTTCCCGCTGGGTCCGGCCCACGATCCGCTGATAGGCAACGTTCGTCTCTTCGAAGCGACCATCCAGATTCGTGATCGCCATGCCCGAGGCAGCGTAGGCAAAGGCTTCGCGAATACGATTTTCCCCAATTGGGGAAGAACTTAAGCTCTCCTGCTCCATCTAAACTTGACGTCCAAATATGGTCTTAATTCCTGCGGGTTGGATGCAGAAAAAGCGGCTAGCGTTGAGCACCGACCAGATGTTCAATCGCCTGGATCAGGAGGCGAGGGCCATCGAGCCCTCGTATGGTGTGTTGCGCGTAGTGCTGGCAACTCGACCGTTCCACCGCCAACGCCAGAATTTTGGCCTCCGGCCATCGCCGGCGCGCCCTCGCCGCTGCCAGATCACATTCCTCAGAAGAAAGAGAGTGGCACAGCAGCACCACGTCAAAGACTCGGTCCTGCGCCATCGCTTGCATCTCTGCCACTGAGCCGACGGTCACCACATTAAAGTGGCTGGCAAGTACCAGCTGGCGAGTTCTCAGCAGGGTTGGATCTCTACCAAAGCAAAGCACTCGGGCGTATCTATTTGAAAGAGGCGACATAAACAATTGATAATCCGTCTTTATAGTAAGGACGGCCTCCGCAGGCTTTCGGTACGCTAACTTACAGAGAACAATCTGTTTTGCGCCGGGCCGCGAGCT
>CAZZVD010000159.1:2721-12730 GCA_964657465.1 uncultured Acetobacteraceae bacterium
CAAAACGCGGAGCGCGCTGGCCCGGGGTGCGGAGAAGACTTTGCGCTCCTGAAACCTACGGCGCCAGCTTGTCACTACCCTACAGAAAATTTGCAATCTTCTAGAACGCCATTTTGCGGTGAGCAAATGTATCCATCGCAGTCCTTGCGTGGACCTGCCCATGCAGCCGGCACGTGCCCGCTGCCTTTTTCGAAGGCCGCGTCCTGGTTGGCTGGCCGCAAACGCGAACACAACGACTGATCGCCGGCGAAGATTACAGCGGCAACCAGCAGTAGCTGCCATAGTAGCCGTGGAAGAACCGCTCCGGCTGATGGCCGTACAGGCTCACCGCTCCCTTCAACCTTTTGAAAGTGGGTGTTTGCCCCTAAATACTGACCGCCGCGCAAGCTGCCAACGGAGTATCCGAGTACGCCGCCGGTAGGCTTCGGGCCAATGGGGCACCCCTCCATTAGGAATGCTAAAGCGTCATTCGGCGCAAGACCCGGGTTGGGTGCAGCCCCATGGCAAATCACCCGCGAATCGGCGGCACCGGCGTATCCGGGGTAAGGCGCGGCCGGTGCGTATCCCACTTGGTCTCCCGTTCATACGCATGCGCCAGGGCCATGATCTTCCCTTCCGAGAAGTGCGGGCCCGCAATCATCAGTCCAACGGGCAGACCGTCCTGACTGAACCCGCAAGGAACCGAAATCGCGGGAAGGCCAAAAACGTTAAATGGTGTGCAGTTGTCCAGGTCCATCAGTCCTGGGCTGCGCGGCTTGGTCGATTCCTCCGAATCAATCACGAAGCTCAACTTCTGCGGCAAAATGCGCTGCGTCGGCATCACCACCAGGTCGAAATCGGTGAAGGCATCATCCACCGTGCGGCGTAGCAGTTCCATGTCCCAACGATGACGGATGTACGCCGAGACCTGCGCACTCCCAGAACTCGACGAGGAGTTCATGTCATCTTTCAATTGTTGCAATTGCTGCCGAAGCGCCAGTGAATAGCGGCTGGCTCGGTTCAGGAAGAGCTCCTCGTGAAAGGCGTACACCTCGTTGCCGATGTTGTTCAGGTTTAACCAGCTATACGCTGCCGTCGATGGCAGGCTTACGTCTTTGGTGCTGGCCGTCATCTTGCTAAGGACCGCGATCGCAGCCTCCACCGCCTGCCCTGTCTCGCCGTCCACCTTGTCGAAAAACGGCGCCCGCGGTATTCCCAGGCGCAAACCAGAGAGCGGCTGCTGCAGCGCACCTACGTAGTCTTCTTTGGCATGCTGCACGCTGGTGATGTCCAGCCGGTCATAGCCGGCCATTTGGTTCAGCATCAGCGCGGCATCAGCCACGGATCGTGTGATCGGGCCACAATGGTCAAGTGAAACTGCCAAAGGCACAATCCCGCGAATTGGCACCAGGCCATAGGTGGGCTTGATGCCGACCACTCCGCAATAGGCTGCCGGCAAGCGGACGGAGCCCCCCGTGTCGGTCCCCAGCGCCCCGTAGGCCAGGGTGGTCGCGACCGCAGCCGCCGAACCGCTGGAAGATCCGCTGGGATCGCGATCAAGCGCCCAGGGATTGCGCACCGAACCGTAATAGCTCACCGCGTCCGCAAACTCGTCCAGATTCGCCTTCCCAATGAAGACCGCCCCCGCGGAGGCCAACCGGCGTACCACCTCTGCGTCTTCCGTTGGCACGCGATCGTCGTAGACCTTGCTGGCCGCAGTGGTGCGGATACCGGCGGTGTCGATGTTGTCCTTGAGCGCAACCGGCACCCCATGAAGAGGACCACGAAACTTTCCCGCCTTTTGCTCGCGGTCCATCTGCGCCGCCTGGGCCAGTGCGGAATCGCCCATGACCGTGATAAAGGCATCGACCTTGGGGTTGAAAATGCGAATGCGTTCGAGACATGCCTGCGTCAGTTCGGTCGAACTCACAGTTCCAGAGCGAACCTGTCGCGCTGCTTCGGTAAGTGTGAGGCCGGCAATCCGATCCGCGTGAATACCATCCGCGGCAAAAGCTCTCGTGAATGAAGACCCAGACTGCTCGACCGCAAGCGCCGCGGATGCCCCGGCGATTGCTTTCGAAAACTGCCGGCGTGACCACTGAGACATTTTGTTTACCTTCGCTTCAGGTTGGGTGCGATGCCGTTACCATGCCACTTTCCGGCCCGGGCCACCAAGCGAAATAGTGCGAAATGGTGTGCCCGCCACGCGGTTCTACAATTCGTTGACGCTGGACAAAACACCGGGTATAAAAAGATTCAGCGAATATCGCTGCCGCAAGTTGGCGTATTGCCAAAGCACCTCGCGTTCATTCAGCGCAATGTGCTGATTGTGCCAAAGCATCGGAAAGCCTCTGGACGTTTGCCCTAAGGACCCTTTTACTGTCCATTCGGTTTTCGCAACCCGCAAGACCTTGTAAAGAAAACACAGTCACCCCGGGGCTCTACTACCTTTGTCCCTGCAGTTGGTCCGCGTCGACCGATACACCATATCTGTCTGTAAAAGGGAGCCAACATGCAGCAACCCTCAGCTGTACGATGGGATCACGCCATCGCTGCTCCGCCGCACTGGACAAGAGAGCGGCTGGACTCGTGGAAAGAGGTAGCACAGTTCTTCCGCCGTGAGGTGCGAACAGTGCAGTTATGGGAGAAGCATGAAGGTCTCCCTGTGCGGCGTCAGCTCCACAAAAAGTCCGGGAGCGTGTACGCCTATCGCCGCGAACTGGAGCAGTGGTGGATCGCCCGGTCCTCCATCCAACCCGGCAATCAGGCAGCTGGCGCTCCGCAGGAGAGGGTTGCGCCCCTTGCAACGAACTCTCATCCGGATCAGCCGCGGTTGCTGATTCTGCCCTTCGTCGTCACGCACGCGCCCCATGAGCGGAGCCCGGCCCGGGGACACCGCGAACAGTTCGTCAAAGCGCTTAGGGAGAATCTTGTCACTGAGCTAAGGCAGCTGGGAGTGCAGCCGGTCGTCCAGCCGATTTCCCATCCGGCCACCCAGCCTGTCTCCCCGCCTGTTCGGATGGGCTCTCTTCCCGAGACCGCAAGTCTGTCGTTCATGACGAATCTGGCGAAGGAGTTCGCTGCCGGGTTCGTGGTGACGGCAAGCCTGCGCCACCTCGGCAATCGAGCGCAGTTATCGGTACAGTTGATCCCCGCCACAGCGGCAACCTCCTGCTGGTCAGAGCGCTACGACCTTGCGCCCGAAACGACCTCCACCGGCAATGCGCAGCTCGCCGTCCGCATCAGCCGGGAGCTCGCTCACGAGGCCCGGCAACACACACCCAGTATTTGCCGGCAAACTCCCCGAACCAGCCATGCCCTGGCCTACCATGCTTGCCAGCTGGGATTTCACTTCTGGAATCAACGGAGCAAAGCCTCGCTGCGGAAAGCCCTCGCCTATTATCAGGAGGCGATTGCGCTCGATCCCCAGTGCGGCGACGCGTATGCGGGGCTGGCGGACACGTACGTTTCTCTCTCCTACAATTACCTGCTTCCCTCGCAGACCGCAGCTTCGCTGGCCGAGGCTGCGGTGGACACCGCCATGCGCCTCGACCCCCATTCCCTCCGGGTGCAAAATCAATGGCTCAACCTGCTCATCAACTGCACCTGGGATTGGCCTACAGCGGAACGCCGCTCGCGCGAGATGATCGATGCCGGCGCCATGGATGTCCGCACGCTTCAACTGCTATCCAGCCTGATGAGCTGCCGGGGCCGGCACGATGAGGCGATCAGCCTCGCGCTCCATGCGCATCGCCTCGAACCCCTCTCCGACTGGATCAATGGGCAGGTAGCGCTCGCCTACTTCTACGCCGACGATTATGACAACACGCTCCTCTTTGCCAGGCAGACGGTAGAGTTGCAACCCCACTTCACCATGGGTCACGCCCTCCTGGGTAGAACAGAGATAGAACGGAGCAACTGGAACCAGGCCATTCTGGCATTGCGAAGCGGCCTCGATCTTTCCGCTGGGTCGCCCTGCATTCTCGCCTTACTGGCCTATGCGCATGCTGCCGCAGGAGACGCTCCCCAGGCCAGGTCCATGCTGCGTGATCTGGAAGATCCACGATCGGTTGACTGCTTCCCTGCCTACGACGTTTCTGCTGTCCACGCCCTCCTCAATCAGGAGGATCTCGCTTTGAAAAACATCCAGCGAGCGCACGACACACGTGACATGAAAACCATCTTCGTCCACCAGGACCCAAGGTTCAAAAAACTGCGGGGATCAGCATCATTCCAACAAATTGCTTCCGTGCCTCGAGCTGCGAAGTGCAGTAACTAACAATGCGCTTCGACGGTAAGGCAAACCTCATTCCCGAGGACAACGTCATCTGCCACACCCACGATTTCACACCCACTTCGCACTATTTCGCTTGCCGGAACCACCCAGCCCGGAGAAGCTCGTACAACGGAGGAACTCACACTCATGGCAAAAGTTTCCAGGCGCCAATTTGCTTCTTTGTGCGCCGGCGCGGTCGCGGCAGGCGCTCTCGCAGATAATTGGTCCGTCACCGCCAATGCAGCACAAGCGCCCTCGCCAGCAGACGATGACCTTACCGCGCTCACACTGGTAGAAGCTTCCGCCAGAATTCACAACAAGTCCGTGACGCCCACGCAACTGACCAGGGCCATCTTGGCGCGCATAGCGGTCTACGATCCAAAGGTCAACGCCTACATCACCGTCATGAGCGATCAAGCCCTGCAACAAGCCGCCATGCTGGACGAAGAACAAAGGGCAGGCAAGTTCCGCGGCCCCCTGCACGGCATTCCCATCGCGCTCAAAGACAACATCGACACAGCTGGCATCAGGACGACCGCCGCAAGCCCCATGTACCGCAATCGAATCCCCGATGAAGACGCGCAAATCGCAAAGCGCCTCAAAACCTCCGGCGCCATCGTCCTGGGCAAACTGAATCTGCACGAATTCGCCCTGGGCTGTACCGGGGATGTTTCCTACTTCGGCCCCTGCCGCAACCCCTGGTCGCTCGATCGAGTCACCGGAGGATCTTCCTCCGGTTCAGGAGCCGCGGTTGCCACCGATCTATGCTATGCAGCGCTCGGCACCGACACGGGCGGCAGCATCCGCGTACCCTCTTCCTGGTGTGGGATTGTGGGCCTGAAGCCAACCATCGGGCTCGTTTCCATTCGAGGCATCATCCCCTGTGCCGCATCGCTCGATCACTGCGGACCGATGGCGCGCACCGTGCAGGATGTCGCGATGATGCTCAACGACATGACCGGGTATGACAACCTGGATATCTTCAGCGTGGAGCATGCCAGGGAAGATTACATGAAAGCCCTGCAGCAGCCAGTATCCGGCTTCCGCCTGGGCGCGCCCATCGAGTTTTACGATCACCTCGAGCCGGAAGTATCCGCAGCGATGGACGTCGCCATTCAGGTGTTGACCAGGCTGACAAAAGGCATCTGCTCACGAAAGCCGCTGCCTGACATCCCACAGGGAGAAAGCTTCTTCACCGCCCTTGGCGACACCGCCTCCTACCACGAGCCGCTCATCAAGGTTTCCGGGATGGCCTACATGCCACCTACCAAGCTCGACATGAAAGAAATTCAGCAGGCTGCTACGGCGGCCGACAGCGCCCGCAGCCATGATGCATTGGCCCTGATACGGCGTAAAGTCGACGCGGCCTTCACTGACATTGATCTCGTCGTTGTGCCGACCACCCGCAACCTGCCGCCGCTGATGGTCGATTCGTTGAAACAGGAAATGGGTAACCGCAAACCAGAGCACGCCTACGACTTCTTCGATCCCCGCTCCGGTTGCACCAACACCGCACCCTTCGATGTCTATGGCGTTCCTGCGTTAAGTCTGCCCTGCGGCTTTTCGAAGGAGGGACTACCGATCGGGCTCATGATCGCCGGCCCGCACTTCTCTGAAGCCAGGGTGCTGGCGCTCGCATATGCCTATCAGCAAGCGACCGACTGGCATAAACGAAAACCGTCACTGACCGCCTCTACCCCCGTCCCGGTACTGGTCGAAGCCGACAAGTAATTCGCAGTGCTTCCCTCGCAATGCTGAGGATGCAACCACCCTCGGGTGGCCCACTCAAGCCGCGTTTGGCTTAAGTGGGCCACATCTCCTCGGGATCTGCACCTGCGCACGTTATCTATCCCAGCCTTTACCTGCTTCGCCGCAGCAGCCTAAAAACCTTCTGCCATTTCGCACTATTTCGCTTGTTGCTTAGGGAAGAGCACAGTTATGGTGACCGTACCACCGGCCACGCAGCTCCCGCCCAGCAATAACGCAGTCCATCAGCATTCCAAGTCAGTCCAGATAGTGACGTCACCAGGGATCAACCTTAGGAGGTTACCGGTACATGAAGCTCCCCTCTTCTCTCCGAACCATGCTGTTCCTGCTCGTTGCATCGGCTTCCGCTTTTGCGCAGACTGCCACCTCCTCCCTGCGGGGAACCGTAACTGATCCCTCCGGCGCCCTGATCACCGGCGCTACCGTGACTCTTGAGAGCAAGGAGACGGGCTTCCACCTGGTCCACACTACGGGGAGCGACGGTAGCTATCAATTCCAGCAAGTCCGGCCCGCAACCTATACGCTTACCATCGAAAGCCCGGGATTTGCCAACGAGCAATCGGTGGTGCAGTTGCTGGTTTCGCAACCAGCAACCATGAACATGGTGCTGCGCCTGGTCTCCACAGATACAACGGTCGAAGTAGACCCGGGCACCAGCGGAACCATGAACACCACCAATGCGGCCGTGGGTAACGCGGTCGAACAAAAGACCGTAGAGGCTCTCCCCATGGAAGGCAGAAACGTGCCTGACCTGCTGAGCCTGCAGCCGGGCGTGCTCTACCTCGGCCACGAAAACCAGCAGGATAACGACAGCCGCAGTGGTGCGGTGGCCGGTGCCCGGTCTGACCAGGGCAACATCACCCTCGATGGGCTCGATAACAATAGCGTCATGGGCTATGCATTCACCGGGGTACTGCGCTCTTCCATCGACTCGGTGGAAGAGTTCAAAGTCACCACCAGCAACAACGGCGCCGACAGCGGACGTTCCTCGGGCGCGCAGGTCAACATCGTCACCCGCAGCGGAACCAACAAGCTCCACGGGAGCCTCTATGAATACAACCGCAACACTGCTTTCTCTGCCAACGACTGGTTCAACAAAAACGGGGAAGCCGCCGAAGGTCTGCCCAACAAGCCCGGCGAACTAATCCGGAATACGTTCGGCGCCGGCATCGGCGGCCCCATCAAAAAAAACAAGCTCTACTACTTCCTGAACTTTGAAATGCAGCGAACGGCAGAGGCCCAGGAGGAATCACTCATTGTGCCCAATGCCGCTTTCCGCGCCGGTTCCATCTCCTACTACTACAACAACGCGTCGGGCGGTCAATCGGTGCAAACCCTGTCGCCTGCCCAGTTCGCATCCCTCGATCCCCATTGCTCTGCCAATGGCACCTGCCCCTGGGGACCCGGCGCCAACCCTAACATCCTCTCCGTCTTTCAGTCCTATCCTTTGCCCAACGGGAGCCTCGCTGGAGACGGGCTGAACACCGGCTCCTACACATGGGCCGCGCCCAACCCAACCAACCTGTGGACCAACATTGCGAAGATCGATTACGCGCTCTCCGATCGCCACCATCTCTTCGCCAGGGGCAATCTGCAGGACGACAGCATCTTGACCCCGCCACAGTTCCCCGGTCAGGCGCCGGCCTACAGCATCCGGGACAATACCAAGGGATTCGCCGTGGGCGAAATCTGGACCATCAATCAGAATCTGGTCAACAACGCCCGCGTAGGATACACAAGGCAAGGAACGGGAAAAGCAGGAGCCTCCAACCAACCCTGGGTGACCCTGGCCAGCGTTAGTAATCCGACGGCAGAAACTTACACCACTAATCTCCACGTGCCCAGCACCAATATCCTCGATGACGTTTCGTGGACGCATGGCAAGCACGACTTCCAATTCGGCGTGGACTACCGTCTCGTCTACAACAACACCAATACGAACAACTACTCCTTTGACTCTGCTTCCTCCGCCGCCGGCGAATACTTTGACAGCCTGGCGAACACCGGTCAGGATCTCGACCCCTCTGCCTATCCCGCGCTTGGCTTTCCCGCTGTGGCCACCAGCTTTAATAACTCCTACAGCTACGCCGCCATGAACCTCGCCGGCATCGTGGCTTCGACCAGCCTGAATTATGTGTATAAGGTAACGCCTCAGAAAAGCGGGTCATTATTGCCGGTTGGCTCGTTCGTCAGTCGGGATTTCAAAGCCAACCAATTCGAGTATTACTTCCAGGACAGCTTCCGTATCACCCCCAAGCTCACCATCACCTTCGGACTGCGGCACTCGTTGGCACAGGCTCCGTACGAAACCACGGGTCAACAAGTGGCGCCCAATATCAAGGTCGCGGATTGGTTCAAGACCCGCGTCGGACAGGCCGCCAAAGGGATCGCCGAGCAGCCCAGCTTCAGCTTTATCCCGGCGGGCAAAGCCAATGGCGGCAAACCGATGTACAGCATGGATAAGTGGGATATCGCGCCGCGCTTCGGCATCGCGTATGCGCTGAACAGCAAAACCGCGCTCCGCGCCGGCTTCGGCGAAAACTACGACAACTTCGGCATGTCGATCGCGAACCAGGTAGCCACGCTGGGCTCGGCCGGGCTGTTGGGCTCCAAGCAAACACTGGCCGGTTGGGTGTCCACGGACAAAGCACCGCGGTTTACCGGAATCCACGATATACCCCTTGAGGCATCGGGCATTTTGCCGCCAGACAGCACGATCTCTTTTCCGTTCACGCCCGGCGTGAACGCCGAGGCCTTCACCAACGTGGTCGATGATGGCGTGAAGACTCCGCACTCTTCGCAACTGGTCGCTTCGCTCCAGCGCGAACTACCTGGCGGCTGGACCATCGAAACCGACTATGTGGGCCGCTTTGGCCGCCGGACCCTGCAGAACGTGGACTACGCCATGCCCCTTAACCTGGTGGATCCTACCTCTGGTATGGACTACTTCACCGCTGCGGGCCTGCTGGAGACGCAGCACTACAAAGGCATAGCGACGGGCGATGTTGCAAAGATCCCTTACTGGGAGAACCTGTTCCCGGACGCAGCGAACATGGGCGTGAACTGCACGCAAGGCGTCTGCCAGGATGGAAATACCGCCACCCAAAACATCTACAATCACTTCGCAACCAACCCGCTCAATGCCTCCTACGGCATTTACAGCATGGATGTGCTCTGTAACCCGGGTTGCGGCAACGGCCAGTACAACCGTTACTTCGCCAGCCAATTCAGCAGCGCGCAAACCATGGCATCGATCGGCACCACCACCTACAACTCCGCGCAGCTCATACTGCGGCACCCCATGACGCGCGGGCTGCAGGCAGATCTTAGCTACACCTATGGGCAGTCGATCGATTTAGGTTCCGACTCAGAGCGGGTCGGCGGCGGCGCCTACATCCCTTCCTCGTTTACCGGCTACACCTCGTTCAGCCAGATCCTCGACGCGTTTCACCCTAAGAAGAACCGCGCCGTCTCCGACTATGACACGCGTCACCTGATGACCCTCGACTGGGTGTACGAACTGCCCCTGGGACATGGAAGGCAATTTCTTTCGGGTTCCAACGGCGTGGTGGATGCCGTACTCGGCGGCTGGCAGATGACCGGATTAGGCCGCGTCACCAGCGGTCTGCCGTTCGCCCCTCAGGTCGGCGCCGGCTGGGTCACCTCATGGGACTATCAAAGCTTTCTGGTGAAGAGTGGCCCGGTGAAAATGCATCGGCATGTAATCCCTGGCCAATCCGGACCAAACGCCTTTGCGGATCCGCTCGCGCTTTCCTCCTGCATTGAAGTCACCTCCGACTGCCCGATCCGCTATCCCCTTCCCGGGGAAGCAGGCACGCGCAACGGCTTCCGGGGCGACGGCGTCTTCGGGGTAGATGCCGGCCTCAACAAATCCTGGCACGTTTGGGAAGACCTGAGCATGAAGTTCGGCTGGGAAGTCTTCAACGTAACCAACACGCCACGCTTCGACGTCAACCCAAACACGTC
>CAZZVD010000160.1:0-12592 GCA_964657465.1 uncultured Acetobacteraceae bacterium
CCATGGTTCGCTCGACCTCTATGACTTTGCCAGGGAGCGCTTCGAACAACTACCGACAGAGCAGGTCAGGCCGGCCTTACTGCTCACCGGAAAGGATCTGATCGCCGCCGGCTATCCCCCTGGACCCCAATTCAGCGAAATGCTCACCGCCGCCGAAGACGCGCAGCTTGAGGGAACGATCCAGAGCCGGGAAGAAGCACTGGCGCTCATCCGGGACCGTTGGCCGAACTTCAGCTAGACAACACGGCCCGCAACCTCAGGCTAACCCTAGGCTAACCCGGCTTTGTGGAAGGAAGGGCTATCAAGCATTTAAATCTTTGGAAAAAAATCCGGGTCTCAAATGAGACCCGGACCCCACCCACCTACTTCTGAGCCAACTCAAACCGCTTGTTAACCTCGTCCCAATTGACCGTTCCCCACCAGGCGGCGAGGTAGTCCGGACGCTTGTTCTGATACTTCAGGTAATACGCATGCTCCCAGACATCATTCCCCAAGATGGGGAACTGCCCTTGGGAAATTGGATTGTCCTGGTTCGGCGTAGTCACTACCTTCAACTTGCCGCCATCGAACACCAACCAACCCCATCCAGAGCCAAATTGCTTCGCCGTGGTCTCATTGAACAGCTTCTTGAAATCCGCAAAGCTGCCAAAGTCCTTGGTGATCTGGTCTGCGATCTTGCCTGTGGGTTCACCCCCACCGCCCGGCTTCATAATCGACCAGAACATGGTGTGGTTCACATGGCCACCGCCATTGTTGCGGACCACTCCCCGAATATCCTCAGGAATTGTGCTCAGGTTCCTGAGCAAATCTTCAGGCGAATGCTTGCCCAGTTCAGGGTGCTTCTCGATCGCACCGTTCAGGTTATTCACATACGCGGCATGGTGCTTGTCGTGATGCAGCTTCATCGTCTCCGCATCGATATTCGGTTCGAGCGCAGCGTAGTCGTAGGGAAGTGGTGGCAATTCGTAAGCCAAAGTATCCTCCTGATCGTTCCTTCATCCTTGGTGGATGTGTTTCAGAACGGCTTGCCCGGAACTGGGGCGTGGGGTTTGGAAAACCATGAGCGGGCAAAACATACAAGGCGCAACGGCTGCGCCTGATCGCCCACCCCCATAATGCGTCTCCATGCTATCGGATGCAACTGAGGCAACCAGGGTTCGTGAATATGACATCGGGGCCGGCGGCAAGAAACCGGCGTTTACCATCAGGTCGCTTCTCCGCAGATCCCGTCATCCCCGCGAAATCCTGGGTTTACACTCGGAGCAGTTTCTACATCGGTATGCACTGAAGCCGCAATCGGCTTCAATTCTGGGTTTTGGGAACAAATCTGCTTTGACCCGGCCACGTTTAACCCGTAGGGAGCTGTTGCAACAAGCAGGAGCCACCGGAGCGCTTGCCTTCAGTGCTTCCATGCTGGCTGGCGAACCCATGCAGGACCAGGCGCCCCCCGCCATCAAAACACCCAATACACCGAAAACCGAAAGCCAGTCCGCAGAGCAATACGATCATCCGCCAGGCGTTTTCATCAACCGGCCGCTTACCCAGGTCTCCAAAATCGCCGACGCCCTGCTCGACGACATGATGGGCCGCAACTGCGATTTCTTCTTTAATGAAGCCAGCCCAAGGAGTGGACTGGTGCGCGATCGTGCACCAGTCGAGGGCAAATCACTCAGCCGGGTCGCCAGCATCGCGGCCACCGGCTTCGGCTTAAGCGCCCTCTGCATCGCTAGCAAATACAACTACCTGCGCCCCCTCGACTGCGAGCAGCGGGTGGAGAAAACCCTGGCCTTTCTACTGGAAGAATGCCCGCACGAGCACGGCTTTCTCTATCACTTCATTGATATCGATAGCGGCCAGCGGCTCTTTGGCAGCGAGCTGTCTTCGATCGATACGGCCTTGTTACTGTGTGGTGTCCTCCACTGCCGCGAATACTTCGCGGGCAATGCACGCATCCAGGCGCTGGCCACCACTTTTTACCGTCGCATCAATTGGCAGTGGATGATGAACGGCGGCACTACCCTTTCCATGGGCTGGTTGCCTGACCAGGGCTTCCTCAAAAACCGTTGGGACATTTACTGCGAGCTCACCACCATGTACTTGCTGGCCATTGGCTCACCGACGCATCCGGTGCCTGCCGAGGCATGGGAATCAGTGCAGCGGCCAGTGGTCTCCTACGGCGGCATCAACTACATCAGCGGCAACGCCCCGCTGTTTATCCATCAGTACCCGCAGGCATGGTGCGACTACCGCAATTTGCGCGACCGCCACGCCAACTACTTCACCAACTCCATCGCCGCCACGCGCGCGCACCAACTTTGGTGCCTGGTGCAGGGGCAGAAATATCCCTGGATGGATCAGGACATGTGGGGCATCTCCGCGTCCGACTCACGCCAGGGCTATCGCGTCTGGGGCGGTCCACCCTCCATCGGTCCGCTCGACGGCACGCTTGTCCCCTGCGCGGCTGCCGGCTCCCTGGTCTTTCTGCCGGCGGAGTGTTCTCACGTGTTGCTGACCATGCGGGAACGTTATGGTGACAAACTCTACGGGCGGTACGGCTTCGCTGACGCGTTTCAGCCAAAAGCCGGATGGTACGGCGACGATGTCATCGGCATCGACGTGGGCATCGGCCTGCTGATGGCCGAAAATCTGCGCAGTGGCTTCGTTTGGGATTGCTTCATGAAGAATCGCGAGATTGCGCACGCCATGCGAGAAGTTGCCTTCCATCCCGACCCTGACGCCAACACGCAGGTCCTGTAACCAGCGCCTCCCCCGGCAACTTACCCCCAGTTTTGCAAAAAGAGACATGATTTCGGTTGCTCTCCAGTGAACCGTCTCCACTTCGTGCCATTTTGAAAGTCCTTTGTAACTCTCTGGGCATCCATCCGTCAGTGAGTCGACGGGAACCGCCTCCATCGCACATAGGCTAGAGAACGTGAGGAAGACACGATGACGACGGACCAGGCGCCCGGCTACCGCTGGATCGACGGACAAGGCCAGGCTTTCGGTGCACCCGGCGCCGAGCCACGCTGGACCTCCAGCAGAAAAGACGCGGTCGGCATGGCCTACTCCGCTGCCAGTCGCATCTGGTACACCATTTCGCACGGCATCCTGAACGAAATCTATTACCCGACCATCGATCGCCCGCAAACCAGGGACATGCAGTTTCTGCTGACCGATGGAGAAACCTTCGTCCACGAGGAGAAGCGAGATCTTGAGCGTACCTTCGAGTACATCGATCCTGATTCTGCTGCGGTCCGGCTCACCAACGCAGACCACCAGGGCCGTTACAAAATCATTAAGGAAATCATCGCCGACCCCCATCATCCAGTCGTCCTGATGCGCGTGAGTTTGCAGGGTGATGAGCGTTTGCTGTCGCGCATGAAAGCCTATGCGTTGCTGGCTCCCCATCTGGATGTAGGCGGAGCCGGCAACTCAGGCTCCGTCCTCGACCTCGCGGGCAAGCGCGTTCTCCTGGCCTGGAAGAACGGCATTTCCCTGGTCATGGCCGTTAACTGCGGGTTCAGCCGTGCCAGTTGTGGTTACGTGGGCGCCAGCGACGGCTGGCAGGACCTCAAAGACAACTTCCGCATGAATTGGGAATTTGGCCGTGCGCTCGACGGCAACATCGCACTCACTGGCGAGATCGACATCGCACAGCACCGTGAGTTTGTCGTAGCTATTGCCCTCGGAGAAGGGCACCACTCCGCTCTCACGACGGCTCTGGCCGCAGTCACGACGCCCTTCGACCACAACCTGGAGCGATTTATCGAGCAATGGCGCCGGGCCGGCACGCCGGAGCACTTGCGCGGCGCCTCGCACGATGCCGGACGTCTGCTCCAGGTGAGCCAGAACGTAATCCTCTCCCATGAGGACAAGTACTACTCCGGAGCCTTTATTGCCTCCGCCTCCATTCCGTGGGGCCAGCATAAGGGCGATGACGACGTAGGCGGGTACCACCTTGTGTGGACGCGCGACATGGTGCAAAGTGCCACGGCACTTCTGGCGTGTGGCCGTGTGGATACGGCGCGGCGGGCCCTCGTTTACCTGGCCTGCACGCAAAAACCCGACGGCAGTTTCGCCCAGAATTTCTGGATCAACGGCACGCCCTATTGGTCCGGCATCCAGTTAGATGAAATCGCCTTCCCCATCATTCTTGCCTGGCGATTGTGGAAGCTGAAGGGCCTGGGCGGCTTCGATGTATTTCCCTTCGCCGAACGCGCCGCGGGCTTTCTGCTGCGCCATTCACCCATTACCCAACAGGAGCGTTGGGAAGAGGCGCCCGGCTACTCGCCTTCCACCCTGGCAGCGTTGATTTGTGGGCTGATCTGCGCCGCTGACATTGCCCGTGCCTACGGCTCCGCGGAACTAGCGCAGTTCCTGGAAGAGCATGCCGACTGGATTGAAGCGCATCTTGAAGACTGGACCGTCACCACCCAGGGCACGCTGCTACCCGGGGTGCCCCGCCACTACATGCGCATCCGGCCGCCCCAACCGGGGGAACCCTATGCCGCCCAGGGTGGCGATTATCAGACGGTGCGCATCAATAACCGGGGTCCTGGCGAACAAAACGAATTCCCAGCGCGGGATGTGGTCGACGCCGGCTTTCTCGAGCTCGTTCGTTACGGCGTACGCCGGGCTGACGACCCGCTCATGGTCGACTCGCTGAAAGTGATTGACCACGTACTCAAGGTCGATGCACCAGCCGGCCCTTGCTGGCGGCGTTACAACCATGACGGCTACGGACAACGCCACGACGGCGGACCCTACCTGGGTTGGGGGCAAGGTCGTGCGTGGCCCTTGTTGACCGGCGAGCGCGCCCACTATGAACTGGCTGCCGGTCGGGATGTCACCCTCTATATACAGGCGTTTGAAGGGTTCAGCTCACAAGGTGGCATGTTGCCAGAGCAGATTTGGGATGCCCCGGATATCCCGGATTTAGGCCTCAGGCTGGGAAAGTTCTCAGGAGCCGCCATGCCCCTGGTGTGGGCGCACGCGGAGTACATCAAGCTGCTGCGTTCCGTGACCGACGGCAAAATCTTCGACCGGGTCTCGGCCGTGGAGGATCGCTACAGCCAATCGAAACGGCCGCCACCGATCGAAGTCTTTCGCCTCAGCCGTCCCCTGGCAGCCATCACCGCCGGGCGGACACTCCGCATGCTGGCGGACGACCATTTCTACCTCCACTGGACGGTGGACAACTGGCAAACCGTGCAGAAAACTGAAAGCCGTACCATGGGATACGCGGGCCACTTCGCGGATATGGAAACAGTACCGGGCGTAGCCGGCAAGCTGATCTTCGCTCTCGGCTGGCGAGATCATTGGGAGCCACGTAATTTTGAAGTCCTGCTGGAGCCGGTGCAGTCATGAGTGATGCTCCCGTAGAAGTTGCAGTCGATTGGCCTTCAGATGCTGGAGTACCTCAATCCCCACCGATGACGACTACTTCCGCAATTTGAAGGAGACGAGAACGTTCCGGGGCTCATCCAAAGGGAAAGTCCAGCGGCCAGGCAGGGTGAGCCCCTACGTAATAAGACGCGATGAAAAGATCAAGAGACGGCTACGGGCGGCAAGACGTGAATAGAAAAGCGAAGTATTCTCGAAAGGAAGAGTGAGGTGGTTATGAGCGAATTGGATCAGCTGTCGATCAATGCGTTGCGGTTTTTGGCCGTAGATGCCGTAGAGAAGGCGAATAGTGGGCACCCCGGAGCGCCCCTGGGCGATGCTCCGATGACCTACCTGCTCTTTCACAAGTTCATGCGTCATAACCCCACAAATTCCAAGTGGGCGAACCGCGATCGTTTCGTTTTATCCAATGGGCATGCATCGGCCTTGTTGTATTCCGTGCTGCACCTTACGGGATACAAAGTAGGACTGGAAGATCTGGAAAAGTTTCGCCAGTGGGGTTCCATCACCCCCGGCCATCCCGAGTACGGCGAAACCGACGGCGTCGAAGTCACCACCGGCCCTCTCGGCCAGGGGTTCGCCATGGGCGTAGGCATGGCCATTGCTGAAAGGCATCTCGCTGCCCGCTACAACCGTCCCGGTTACAACATTGTCGATCACTACACCTACGTCATGTGCGGCGACGGCGATTTGATGGAAGGCGTCTCGCATGAAGCCGCCTCGCTTGCCGGCACGCTGCGCCTGGGCAAGATGATTTATCTCTACGACGACAACCTCATCTCGCTCGATGGGCCAACGGAACTCTCCTTTACCGAGAACGTGACCGCGCGGTTTGAAGCCTACAACTGGCACGTACAGTTCGTGGATAATGGCAACGACCTGGACGCAATCTCTGAAGCCATCAAGATCGCCCAGGGCATCACCGATAAGCCTTCGCTCATCCGCGTGCGCACCGTCATCGGCTATGGCAGCCCCAAAGCCGGCACAAACAAGGCGCACGGTGAGCCGCTTGGCGCCGAAGCGGTGAAGGAAACGAAGAAGAAGCTGAATTGGCCCGAAGACAAAACCTTTTACGTCCCCGACGAAGCCAAAGCCAATTGGCTGCAGGCCGTCGAGACTGGGAAAAAGTACGAAGCGGAGTGGAACGATCTCTTTGCCCGTTATAAAAAGGAACACGCTGACGCGGCCGCAGAGTATGAGCGTGTGCTCTCAGGGACGCTGGCCAACGGCTGGGAAAAGAGCCTGCCGGTATTCAAGGCAGATGCCAAGCCGATCGCGACCCGCAGCGCTGGTGGCGAAATCATGGATGCCATCGCGCAGGCAGTACCAGAACTGATGGGCGGCGCGGCCGACCTTACCACCTCGACAAAAACCATCCTCAAGAACGGCGGCAATTTTCACCTCGATCCCGCCGGCCGCAACATCTTCTTCGGCGTACGCGAATTCGGCATGTGCGCAGCGGTCAATGGCATGGCCGTGCACGGCGGTCTAATTCCTTACGGATCCACCTTCTTTACCTTCAGCGACTACGCCAAGCCGGCCATTCGTCTAGCCGCGCTGATGCATGCGCACTCCCTCTTCGTCTTCACGCATGACTCGATTGCGTTGGGTGAGGACGGGCCGACCCACCAGCCCATCGAGCAGTTGGCGATGCTGCGGGCCGTGCCCCATCTCACGGATTTCCGTCCTGCCGATGCCAATGAAACCAGTGCCTCCTGGCGCCTGGCCCTCGAACGCAAACAGCCTGCATTCATGGCACTGTCGCGGCAGAACCTGCCCATCCTCGATGCGGAAAAGTACAAGGTGGCCGACGGAGTGCGTAAGGGAGCCTACATTCTGCAGGATGGCGGCAACTCTCCCGATATTCTCATCGTCGCCGCCGGTGCTGAAGTCTGGCCCGTTCTCCAGGCCGCGACTGACCTCAAGAAAGAAGGCATCAACGTACGGGTCGTTTCCATGCCCAGCTTCCGCATCTTCGAAGAGCAGTCAGACGCTTACCGTCAGCAGATTTTCCCTGACAATCTGCCTGCGCTGGCCGTCGAAGCAGCCGCTCCGATGCCCTGGTGGAAGTATGTCGGCAAGCACGGCGACGTGATCGGTCTGGAGCGCTTTGGCGCTTCCGCTCTGGGCACGAAGTCACTGGAAGAACTGGGTTACAGTCCGCAGAACATCGCTGCTCGCGCCAAGGCATTGTTAGAGCGCGTTCGCCCGGCGGCCACTGCAGGCGCCGGTAAGTCGTCGTCGTAAACCGGTCCTGGTAATCATCGCCCCCACCTTTTGCGCTTGGCGAAAGGTGGGGCGTTCGTCTCTCTTCACAACGATTAACAGTAAATAATTTTCTGGGTAGAACATCCCTGGGTTTCCGGAAAAGAGGCAGGCGTGGACGACACCGGCATGACGGAAGTCAGCACCATACTCTGGGATGTGGGTGGAGTCCTGCTCACCAATGGCTGGGACCACATCGAGCGCGCCGCCGTTCTGCAACACTTCGGTCTCGACTACGATCTGATCGAGCCTCGTCATCAGTCCGTCAACGATGCCTGGGAAAAGGGTCAGATGACCGGGGACGAGTATCTTCAGCAAACCATTTTCTTCGAGCCGCGCCCGTTTACCCCTGCCGAGTTCCTTGAACAAATGAAGCAGCGCTCTGTCCTGCTGCCTCACGGCGCGCTGCGAATCCTTCAGGAACTTGCGGCATCTGAGGAGATGGAGCTTGCCATGCTCAACAACGAGGCCAGGGAACTGAACGACTATCGCATCGACCAGTTCGAACTGGGCGCTTACTTTGATGTGTTTCTGAGCTCCTGTTACGTGGGTCTCCGCAAGCCGGATCCCAAATTCTTCGAGTTGGCGCTCGATGTGTTGCAACGCGATGCAGACGAAGTGGCGTTCATCGACGACCGGCAACACAATTGCGATGCGGCCACTGCCCTGGGCATTCATGCAATTCGATATGAGAACGAAGCACAATGCGTGCGGGCCCTGGAGCAACTGGGCATTACCACCGGCGTAAGAACCTAACCGATACTGTTGCGAGCAAGGAGCAAAGGCCATGGCTACGATGGAAGTGAAGTTCTCTCCCGAGGATCTGAAAGCAGCGCAGAGTGCCGAGCGTATTCCTGAGCCGACCGCGGTGGTAATCTTCGGCGCCTCCGGTGATTTGACCAAGCGCAAGCTGTTGCCGGCGCTCTTCCATCTGGAGCAGTCTGGCCTTTTGCCGGGAAATTTTTCAGTTATAGGCGTTGCGCGTCGTCCCTTGCAGGATGAATTTCAGAAAGACATGCGCGACGGCATTCTGCAGTTCGGTGGTGTGAAGGATGGCGACCCGAAGTTGGATGACTTCATGAAGAAGGTCACCTACCACGCGATGAATTTTGACGATCCGGAAGGCTATGGGAAGCTGAAAACCGTGCTCGAAGGTATCGATCAGCAGCAAGGTATCAAAGGCAATCGTCTTTTCTACCTGGCGACAGCTCCCGAGTACTTTGCTGACATTATCCAGCAGTTAGGCGCGCACGGCATGGCCCGGCCCGAGCAAGGCAAAGTGCACACCATCATTGAGAAGCCGTTCGGGCATGATCTGGATTCTGCCCGTGAGCTGAACGACGAAGTGAACAAGGTCTTCGCCGAAGACCAGATCTTCCGCATCGATCATTATCTTGGCAAGGAAACTGTCCAAAACATCCTCGTCTTCCGTTTTGCCAATGGCATCTTCGAGCCGGTGTGGAATCGTAACTACGTTGATCACGTGCAGATCACGGCCGCCGAGGATATCGGTATCGAAGGCCGCGGGCCCTTTTATGAAAAGGCAGGCGCATTGCGTGATGTGGTCCAGAACCACGTCATGGAATTGCTGTCGTTCGTTGCCATGGAGCCGCCCGTCTCATTTGACGCAGAAGCCATGCGTCGCGAGAAAGTAAAAGTGTGGCGTTCCATCACCCCGATACACCCCATGGACTTCGTGCGTGGCCAGTATGGTCCGGGCAAGACGGACGGGAAGGATGTAAAAGGCTATCGTCAGGAAGAACGGGTTGATCCAAATTCCGGCACGGAAACCTACGCAGCCTTAAAACTCGGCATTGAGAACTGGCGCTGGGCGGGCGTACCGTTCTACCTGCGTGCCGGTAAGCGCCTGGCCAAGCGCGCCACCGAGATCACGATTCAATTCAAGCAACCACCACAGTTGCTCTTTAAGAATCAGTCGGGCTCGTGTAGAGAACTGCAGCCCAACCTGATCGCCATGCGCATTCAGCCGGACGAAGGCATCTCACTGCGCTTTGGCGCCAAGGTGCCCAGCCCAAACATGGAAGTCTGCCCAGTGAATATGGATTTCAGCTACGCGGAAGCGTTTGGGAAATCATCGGCTAATGGCTACGAACGCCTGTTGCTCGACGCGATGCTGGGCGACGCCACCCTGTTCGCCCACCGCGATGGTGTGGAAGCTACCTGGAAACTGTTGACCCCGATTCTCGAACAATGGGCCAGCACCAAGCCAAAGGGCTTCCCCAACTACGCCAGCGGCACCTGGGGTCCGGAGTCGGGCGACGAATTACTCGCCCGCGACGGCCGTGCCTGGCATAAACTCTAAGACTTGATTAAGACCAACGCAGCGGTCACCAGGATGCATGGCTGAGAACATAGTCGTTTCGTATTTCGTCGATTCCAGCGCGGAGGCCGTGAGCCGGCGGACCGCGCAATACATCGTGGACGCCATTCGCGCCGCCGCCGCCGCCCGGGGCAAGGCGCGCATCGCCATCTCGGGCGGCAGTACTCCCAAACAAGCCTTTCAATTGTTAGCGGAGGAACCGTACCGCGAGCAGATACCCTGGGAGCGGCTTGAACTGTACTGGGTCGACGAGCGCTGCGTGCCGCCTACGGACGCGGAAAGCAATTACCGCATGACGCGCGAGGCGCTGCTTAGCAAAGTGGAGCTGAGCGAAAGCCAGATCTTCCGCATCGAAGGCGAATTAGACCCAGAGGAGGCGGCCTCAAAATACGAGTTTGCCATCCGCAAAAGCTTCCGCCTCGAAGGCGCCGAAATGCCGATTTTCGACCTGGTCGCACTCGGCATGGGGCCGGACGGCCACACGGCATCGCTGTTTCCTCACACCGAGGGACTTAACGAGTTGATGCGGATCGCCATTGCGAACCATGTCGTGCAAAAGGAAACCTGGCGCGTGACCCTGACCTGGCCCGTAATCAATCGCGCCCGGGATGTCTTCTTCCTCATTGCCGGCGCGGACAAGGTACCGGCTCTCAAAGAAGTTTTTCTCGGCGCATACGATCCGGAGACCTATCCATCTCAGTTGATCAAGCCAGCCAACCGCCGCATTACACTGTTGCTGGATGCCGCCGCAGCCGCGGCCCTGCCTAAGCCCGATGCAAATGGCCGGGGCAGCCTGGAGATCCAACGATGATTCTGGCGGGGGATGTGGGCGGCACCAAAGTTCACCTGGCGCTCTGCAAGTTCGACCGTGGCCAGTTAGTGAACGTGCACGATCAAAAGTACTCTGCCAAAGATTTCTCTGGCCTTGCGGCCGTAATCAATACCTTCCTGGGCGACTGGAGAAAAGCGAGCGGCCAGGCGACCGACGTATTGGCCGCCTGTTTCGGCGTTCCCGGCCCGGTGCGCCACGGGCGTCTTAAGCTGACCAACCTTCCCTGGGTTTTGGACTCCACAGAATTGGCTGTTGATCTCAAGATCGAACATGTTTTTCTCATTAACGATCTTGAAGCCAACGGCTACGGTATTCCCGAGCTTGCGCCGGAGCAAATCCTGGTACTCAGCAAAGGGGATCCGGGCGCCGAAGGGAATCGAGGGTTGATCGCTGCCGGCACTGGTCTGGGCGAAGCCATCCTGGTATGGAACGGGCACACTCATTTGCCAATCGCCTCGGAAGGCGGTCACTGTGACTTTGCTGCGCGCAACGAAGAAGAAATCGAACTCTTGCGCTACCTGCAAAAAAACCTGAAGGGACGCGTCAGTTCGGAGCGTGTGATCTCGGGCCTCGGCCTGGCAAATGTCTACAGCTACTGTCGTGATGTAAAGGGGCTGGAAGAACCGGCCTGGCTGAAAGATCGCATGCGCACTGAGGACCCGAACGCTGTCATTGGTGAGTTGGGCGAATCGGGAGCGAGCGAACTTTGCGTGGAAGCATTGAACATTTTCATTTCCGCCTACGGAGCGGAGGCGGGCAATCTCGCCCTGAAAATACTCGCCGTCGGCGGCATGTACGTCGGCGGAGGCATCGCTCCCAAGCTTCTAAAGAAAATGCAGGACGGTACGTTCATGAAGGCGTTCACTGATAAGGGCAGACTTAGCGATCTGCTGGTGCAGACCCCGGTTCGCCTCATCCTCGAGAGCCGTGCCGCCCTCATGGGAGCAGCCGCCTACGCGGAAGCGCGTGCTGCCGAAATCGGCGGACATTCCGAGCGCGCCCATTCCGTGCAAATGGCCACTTCCTAGCCAGTGCGCGCTCCCGATGTTGTAACTTTTTGTGCATTGCTAACCCAGGGCTAACCCTCGCCTGGCCCTGATTTCTCACCACGCCTGGCCGGAAACAACCACAATGCCCCCACCCCTGGACGGGTGCCCCATGTTCCCCGGATTTCCTGTTGAGTTTGGTGGCGTTGGCAAGCTCCATGCGGTTTTCCTCAATGAAAACCGCACACGCGGGTGTGTCCGGTGTTGCGGAACAGGAAATCCGGTCGCCGACTCCGGCGTACGTGGGTTGAAGATGACGTTTTTCCAATGTTTTTACTAAGGTGAGTGAGAACGTTTGAAGGGCTTCGCCCGTCCTATTCGGCCTATGTACGCCCGCGCGAACATGGGGCACCCGTCCAGGGACTAGGGCATTGTGGTCGGGAGCTGAGGGTTGTGGTGAGAAATCCGGGCTAGCTCAGGGCTAGCTCGCATTTCTCACCGCCCCACAGGATAGCGAGATCTCTCTTTCTAAGGGATGACGGGTGCCCCACATCTCGCTCGTTTTTGGCGAGATGTGGGATTCCACCGCTGTCCACCGGCCACACTTTCCTGGCAACGGGTCTTCCATGAGGGTCTTGCCACTTCCCCTCTCTGTGATCTTCAGCGCTGTTTGGCGGGAGTCCTTCAGCGCCAGGTGACGCCGATAACGAGGTAGGTGAGGGTCGACGTTGGCCTTGCTCATTATGACGCTCATGCGATTTGTAG
>CAZZVD010000161.1:0-12570 GCA_964657465.1 uncultured Acetobacteraceae bacterium
CTATCGATATTTCCGAGGCCATCAGAATCGTTAAGTGAACAGTATTGTAGCTAGCCCGCATTTCTCACCAGTACTGATTGGTGAGACAGGTCGAAGGGAGCGGTGAGCCTGTTGCTGTGTTTTGGCTTGTGGCCTTGCGCGTTAGGTTAGTTTTTGTTCCGGGTGCGGTGTCCATGGCGCCGCCGGTCGCTCAGGTCTGACTGACAAACACCGCGACCGGGTAGCTGGCGAACACTGTGCTGAGCGGGATTCCCTCATCTGTAACCGTCACCGTCTCCCCGGTAAATACGTTGCGGAAGCTCTTGCCGGCCGAAGCGGGAACCCGAATCTCATCCTTCCCCCACGCGTCGCCAAGCGGCAGTTGTACCTTGCCGCGCATCAGCGTGCAGGCAAAGCGCGGCAGTACAACCAGCAGAGTCTTACCCGTCGAGGCATCACGGCGTTGGAAAGCGATGACGTGTTCCCCCCGCTCTCCTGTGACCTCAAGCACGGTGTAGTCACCCTTGCGGAATAGCGCGTGCTCGTCCCGGCGAAGAGTGAGAGCGCGATGAGTCGTCCATAACTTGACTCGTCCGTCCTCCAACTGTTCCAGCACTTGCGCGCATACCGCGCCGGCTCCCCGGGCAGCTTCCATGGCGTGCAGGTCGTCAAGCGCGGCGGACCGCAACCTGTAATCCACAGGACGGCGATTATCAGGATCGACCAGGCTTAGATCCCAAAGCTCGCTCCCCTGGAAAAAATCAGGCACCCCCGGCACGGTGATTTTAAGCACCGTTTGCGCCAGGGAATTGATCGCCCCAAACAAACGCAACTGGGGCAGTAACGTTCTGAACGATTCGACGAACGCGGTCTCCTTTCCCCGAGCTCCGGGCAGAAGGACCGACTCAATGAACGAATGCACCGCTTTCATGTAGTCAGGATCGGGATTGATCCAGCTCAGGTTAACCTTGGCTTCGCTCAGAGCCTTCGACGCGTATTGCTTGATGCGATCGCAATAAGCCTGCCGATCTTCAATCGTCTCCATCTGCCAGGGCCACGCGCCAAGAATGGTTTGATAGAGCAGGTATTCTTCGTTGTTGTCGGGAGCGATGCGGCCATCTTCGAGCGTTTGCTTGAACTTTTGGTTCATGCGCTGCCAACGCCGTATCGCGGTCGACCACAGTTGCGGAAGCTCCGAAAGCACATTCAACCGGTTGCGCACATCTTCACTGCGTTTGGTGTCATGCGTCGATGTGGTGAGCATGGTATCGGGCGAGTGATTGATCCGCTCCTGGTTGCTTTGGTGCAGCGTCTCCAGGCTTATGCCGAACGACTTGGCGGATCCCCCCACCTCATTCGAAGAAAGGAAACGGGTGTACACGTAAAACGTCGTGTCTTCGACTCCCTTCGCCATCACCGGTCCAGTGAGTTGCTGAAACTTGAGGGCGAAGTAGAGTATTTCCGGGTCTGGTTTTTGGTCCCGTGCCGCCGCAGGATCGCTGTTCCTGAGCAGCAGGGTTTCGCGTAGAAAGTCGAAGGCGGAGGCGTTGATATCCGGATTCAGACGTTTCGCTTTCGCAATCGCGCTGCGCAAGAAAGCTACGTCGCGCTCGCTGTATTCGCCGCGGTCGTCGATGTAGGTGCGGTACACGGGGAAGCTGGCAATCGTTTCGCGCAGCACGGTTTCCAGAATGTTGTCGGTGAAGTCGCGGGCCCGCCTGTTCGCCGCCGCGATGCGGCTCAGCAGATTGGTAAGCACGTATACTTCGCTGGCCAGCGCCGTCTGCATCACCTGTAGCTTGGAGCGGTAGATGATCTCGTCCGGATCAGCAGGGTGCCCGAGCACATGGGCATAGATGGCGTCGAATTTCTTTTCGTTCGCCTTCTGGATAAAGATTCCATTTGCCAGGTAAACGAAGTCGTACCCAGACGTTCCCCGGACGGGCCACTCCGGCGGCAGGTACTCGCGGGGCTCGAGGATCTTTTCGACTACCGTGTAAAGCGCTCCCTGGCTTTTGGACCAGTCATAGCCGCGCACCGTGTCCAGCACGCTGCGTTCGATGCCGTTGGCCGCCGTCTCCTGCTGCGGCGCCGGGCCACCGCACTGGCTGGCGAGATAAAGCAGCTGCAACCGGATGAGATATTGGCGGGGATTAAACATGCCATCGCAGTGATCGATGCGCAATCCCGTCACTTTTTGGGTGGCGATCAGAGAACGGATCAGGCAATGGGTCTCGGCAAATACGAGGGGATTTTCCATCCGAAGCCCGACCAGATCATTCACGTCGAAAAAGCGGCGGTAATTGATTTCCTCTGCAGAAGTGCGCCAGGAAGCAAGCCGGTAGGGCTGCGCATCCAGCAGCATGTGCAGGCGGTCGAAGCTATGTGGATCGCCTTCCACGCCGTTAATGGCGGCAACCGCTTGCTGCAACAAGGGCTGCATTTCCGGCGAGCGAAGCGCCTGGCGTATTTGCGGCAAAAGTTCGGCTAATTGATCGCGCCGTTGATCGCGCAATGTTTCGTCGGCGGTTTCGTGAGGCGGTACTTGCTCCAGGCGCCGCAACAGCCCGGCCAGCGGCTCGGGGATGGATGCGGCTCCGTCGCTCTGGCCCAGCAGGATGGGTAACGTGCGCGGCGCGACTGGCATCGTGTGATCGTAATAGTGAATCAGCGGACGCCCGTCTTCGACTGAAACCTGGATGTGCTTCGCTTCCAACTCGGCGCCATACTGGTTGCCCAGGATTGGCAACAGCAGTTTGTCCATCAAAGCCGGCTTTACCGGCTTCCAATCAATGTCAAAGTATTCTGAGTACTGCGACGCGTGGCCATTTTCCAGAACATCCTGCCACCAGATGGAGTCGTTGCCCACTCCCATGTGGTTGGGAACGATGTCGAGCAGCAAGCCCAGGCCCTGCCGCTTCAGCTCTTCTGAGAAACTGTCGAAGCCGGCAGTGCCGCCGATCTCCGGGTTGAGCCGATCGTGGCGGGTGACGTCGTAGCCGTGCATGCTGCCCGGCCGCGCCTCGAAAATAGGAGAGGAATAAAAGTCGCCAATGCCCAGCTTTTTCAGGTATCCCGCAATGCCGGTAGCGTCGGCGAACGTGAAATCCTTGTGCACCTGGACCCGGTACGTGGACACCGGAACCCGTGCATCGCTATGCAGACACTGCTCCACACAGGCGCGCATGTCATTCGAGGCTTCCTGGCGCGCATTGCCGCGGGGGGTGGTTTCCGAGGGATCTGCCCCGGCTTCTGACGTATGAGTTTCCACTGGCATGGTCATGAGATGCGTTTCACGGCCGTACGGGATCGGCATTCTGTCCCAGCCAATTTAGCTGGTCGCTTTACGAATCCGGCTCCAGCAAAGAAAATGGAGTCAGCGTCTATTGTAATGAGGATTAACCATGCCACTCTCCGGCGAAGCGATACGAATGATGAACTACATTGACGACATCTCGACCACACTGCGGCGCATTCTTGCACTCAGCCCGACGCTTTCGCCAGAAGAGCGCAAGCGGGTTGGCGATTACCTCAAGGCCAGTTCGCCCAGCGCGGACGAAGCCATGACTGCCCTTAACCTGAAGTAAGCACGGAGTCTATCCCTGTCCCGGCTATTACGAATGTGAGCGAGCCATCGTGAGCCGGGCGGGGGGCACCTTCCGACCCGTGACACGGTGCGGTGCCCCATAACTACCGGCGCTTTTCAGCCGGGAGATGTGGGAATTCACGGGACGCTGACCGGCAGCTCTCCTTGTCCAGCCCGGCGGGTCACGAATTCCCGCACTTCTTTAGTCCGTATCAGGCCGCTTGTAAGGAGCCTGCAGGTATTTGCGGGCTTCGTTCACCGCTCCCTGCGTATTGTCATTGGTCTGGACCGCCTGCCGGTATTCGTTGACTGCGCGATCGCGCTGCCCGGTCACGTCGAAGATCTTTCCCAACGCGATGTGACTCCACACCTCGGTCCACTTCGGTTCGCCATCACCACGCAGTGCATCGCGGTAAGCGTTGGCCGCCGCCTGGTAATTCTTCTGCGTGAACAACACCTCGCCAATACGATAATTCGCGAGGGAACTGTTGGGATTGGACGTGAGCGCCTTCTGGTACTCCGCCAACGCACCCGGGGCATCCCCCTCGGCCACCAGCTGCTGTCCGCGCAGGATGGACACCCGCACCTGCATCTCCGGAGTGTTCTTTAACACCCAGTTCTCGGGGTCAATCGCAATATGCCGCGGACGGCCGAAGGTGTCGACCACATACTGCGAGTTGGTCCCCACCACATCTACCCGCTTGGTTTCCGTTTTGCCTTCGGTTTCTACCCGCAGCTCAACCGGCATGTTGAACAAATCCAGATCCTGGCCAATCTCCCCAATGGTGCGGAAGCCCTTGTTATTTCCTAGCCGGTAAACCGTGTACTTATTGACGAACTGAGGAGCACCCGTACCGTCAAGCCATTGGGCAAAGAAGGCGGTCAGCTGCTGTTGCGACTCCTGCTCGGCCACCTTCTCCACATCCCGGGTGCGTATTGGCTTGTCGCCATACTGAGTGATGATCGCCTTTAGTGTCTTGCTGAAGTTGTCGTCCCCGATCTCCCAGCGAAGCATATGGAACACCATGCCGCCTTTTTCGAGCGTCATGGATTGAAACTGCGGGGAGAGGGGATCCTGGCGTCCCGCCGAGGTAAGCGGCACGGTGTCGTACGCCAGCGCACCGGCAGAGATGTCAATCACCGCAGCCTGCAATGCTGTTTGGCCAGAAACACTTTCCAGGTACATGAGCTCGCCATAACGAGACATGCCGTTGGTGATCCAGGCGTCATTCAGGGTCGCAGGACTCACCATGCACCCCCACCACTGGTGGGCCATGGTGTTTGCCAGCAGGCGAAAGTTGTTGCGGTCAGCAATGCGCGCACCCGCAACAGCGGCAATTTCAGGCGCCCAATAGGCAGGCAGGGTATCGTCCGGCAGCTCCACCACATTCAGCAGCCGGGTGGAAGCATCCCCGAACGTTTCATGGAAGAACTCGAATTCCTTGGCGGCGGTGGCCGCGTACTCCGGGCCGCTCTGCTTATGCGCCGTGGTCAGGTACACCCGGACATTCGGGGACCCGGAAACCGCAACCGGCTCTTCAAATTTCCCCGCGATAATCGTTCCCGGGAAGCTCGCGCGCGTCCAGCTGAAATTAAATTGCTCACCACCCGACACCTGCCGGGGGCTGCCCGTGCTGCCACTGCCGACTACCCGGTATCCAGAGGGGAGAGTCACGTGCACATCGGCCGTGAACCGGTCGGTCAGGTAGCCCACCATAGGGAACCAGCGCCCGGCATACAGCAGGTAGGTGATCGGGTCCCCGATCGATGCGACCTTAAGCCCTTGCACCGGGCTTTCCTCATTGCCGCTGAGCGTGCCGTCGTAGGTAAACGTGTAGGTGGCGCTCGCTCCCTTGCTCATCGAATTGGGCAGCGCAATGCTGATGGTGGCATTAGGACCGCGCTCGCCACTCAGGGCATGACCCTTTTCGTCCGTGACGCTTTCGACCTTGAGAGCGTTATGCAGCTCAAATACCGCAGCGCTGATGGTTTCAGTGGCGGTGAATGTGACTTTGGCGGTGGCTTTCAGGGTGTGCTCTGCCGGGTCGAGCCTGGCGTCGATGGTATAGCCAGTGATGTTAATCGTAGGCCGGTCCGCGGCGTACAGCCGGGGGCCAGCTATCCCCAGCAATGCGGTCAGCAGCGAGAAGACCAGAACTTTCGTGCCACAACGAGACGTCATCGAAGTCATTCCACGGGCCATGAGGAAACAAGAGCAGATTGCAACCGCGGTGCTCGCACAGCGGAAATGAGTTGCAAGGCAATGCCGGCCGCGCGCGCGATGGCAGTCTGCCGGCTGGCGTCACCGCCTACTTGCAGCGCCGTTTCGACCCCCCGCAAGTCTGACTGCATTGTTGCACGAGCCTGCGCATCCTCCAGCAGGGGACGCAGTTGCTCCACCACTTTCGATGCGGTGAACTCGTGCTGGATCAGCTCCGGCACTATCCGGCGCTGGGCGATCAGGTTGACCATAGCGACATGGGGCAGGCGAATAATCCTCTGTGCCACGGCGTAAGTGACGCGGGAAACGCGGTAGACCACAATAAAAGGATTGCCGATCAGCGCCGCCTCTACCGTGGCTGTTCCGCTGGCTACGATACTGGCGCGTGCATGCTGCAGGACGGCGCGGGCATCCTGTACGACCCGTAACCGAACCCCGCCCCGAGCCCCGCCAGCGGCTGCGCAGAATCGCTCGGCCAGCGCTTGCACGTCAGACATCCTCAAGGTGGGGGCGACCGGAAGAAGATAGGTATACTCCGGTCCCAACATTCCAGCGGCTTCGATCATGGGTGGCAGGTTGGCCAAAAGCTCCTTGGTGCGGCTTCCGGGGAGAAGGCCGACCCAGGATTTTGACGCATCCAGCCCATTTTGGCGAGCAAATGATTCCCGGGTCATGGTGGGCCGGTCAAGGTCTGCCAGCGGATGGCCAACAAAGTCGGCGGCGACCCCGTGCTCGCGGTAAAACTCCTTTTCGAAGGGGAAGATCACCAGCATGCGGGTAACGTTCTGCTTTACGCTGCGGATGCGCCACTTCTTCCACGCCCAAAGCTGGGGGCTGACGAAGTAGACGACCGGGATCTTGAGGCGGCGCAGCTCTTTGGCCAGGCCCAGGTTCACATCGGGAAAGTCGATCAGGATCGCCAGGTCGGGGCGTTCTGCGCGCAAACTAGCCTTGAGCTTGCGGTATTCGCGATAGATATGCGGCATGTGGAGGATCACCTCGGTGATACCCATCACCGCCACGTCTTCAGCCCGCACGATCCGCCGCAAACCGAGAGCTTCCATGCGGGTGCCGCCCAAGCCGAAGAAGGAAGCCTGCGGCGCCAGGCGAGTGAGTTCCGCCATCAGCAGCGCGCCATATTGCTCGCCACTCGCCTCGCCGGCCGACAGGAAGATTTTCGGGCTCGCCATCCAGTCCTTTCGCACCCGCTCGTCGCTGAACTAATCCGTGCCCACTGCCAGGTTCGTGTTCAGGTTCGAGTCCAGAAATTGCCCGGTCATCCGCGCCGGCGGCAATTCCTGATCCTTGTATTGCAGCTGGTACAGCTTCCAGTAAAGGCCGCGCTGTGCCAGCAATTCCTGGTGCGTGCCCAACTCCCGCAACTGGCCTTTATGCATGACGAGAATGCGGTCGGCCTGCTGCACGGTCGAAAGGCGATGGGCCACGATGACCGAGGTACGGCCCTTCACCATGCGCTCCAGGGCAGAGCGAACCCGCATCTCGGTATCGGTGTCGACGCTCGAGGTAGCCTCATCCAGCACCAGGATGCGCGGATCATGCGCCAGCGCTCGCGCGAAGTTGATGAGCTGCTTCTGGCCGGTAGAAAGACTGTTGCCGCGCTCTCGCAGCGGTTCCTCAAACTGCAGCGGTAAGCTGCGGATAAAATCGCCAACGTTCACCTCGTCGGCCGCCGCCTTCATCCGTTCCTCGGTAATCCAGTCGGAGCCCAGGCGAATGTTTTCGGAGATTGTCCCCGTGAACAGGAAAGGATCCTGCAGCACCACGCCGAACTGGCGCCGCAGTCGGGTGACATCCTGCTCGCGAACATCCACGCCATTGATTAACACGTGCCCGTGCTGAATCTCGTAGAACCGCATCATGAGCCCGATGATCGTGGTCTTGCCGGCACCGGTGTGACCCACGATTGCCGCCGTCTGGTCCGGCTCGATCACGAACGAGACGTCGCGCAGTATCCACTCCACGCCCGCAGAAGCAGCGGTTATCTCTTCCGGCCCTACTGCACGCTCGATGCGCGCGCGTTGCTCATCGTCCAGTCGCTGATACGTAAACCAAACATGCTGAAACTCGATCCGGCCTGACTGGTCGCCGGACGTGGGCATCTCCGGACTCTGCAACTCGGGTGGCGAATCCAGCAATTTGAACACCCGCTCGCTGGCAGCCATCGCGGCCTGCAGAATGTTGTACTTCTCGCTGAGGTCCTGGATGGGGCGGAAGAAGCGCTGCGCATACTGGATGAACGCAACCAGCACACCGATCGTGACCGCATTACGCATGACCCCGTTGCCGCCCAGCCAGATCACCAGGGCGATAGCGACCGAGCTCAGCAATTCCACGGCAGGGTAGTAGAGCGCGTACGCCAGGATGGCATCCTTGAAAGCCACCATGTGCTGCTGGTTGATCTCTTTAAACTCCTCGTAGGAGCGCTGCTCGCGGTTGAACAGCTGGACCACGCTCATGCCGCTCACATGTTCCTGGGTAGAGGCGTTAATGCGCGCGATGGCCGACCGGATACGCCGGTAGGAATCACGGACGCTCTTGCGAAACACCTTGGTCACGGCCAAAATCAGCGGCAGCACAGCAAAGGCGATCAGGGCCAGCCACCAGTTCATGCGCAGCATGATCACCACGATCAGCAACAGCACAAAAACGTCTTCGAATATGGCAAAGACGCCCGAGGTAAACATCTCGTTCAGTGCGTCGACATCGCTGGTCAGCCGGGTCACCAGCCGTCCCACGGGGTTTCGGTCAAAGAAGCCGACGTGCATGCGCTGGATGTGGCGATAAATCTGGCTGCGCATGTCGAAGATGACCTTCTGGCCGGTCCACTGCATCAGGTAGGTCTGCACAAACTCCAGCAGGTAGCTCAGCACCAGGGTGCCCAGGTACACGCCCGCGATCTCCGTGACCCCGATGCGCGGGTTGGTGCTCAGCCAGCGAGTGAAGGCGGCCGGGTGGGCCGGCGGCCGAGCAGTCATGTAGCGATCCACGGCGACTTTGGTCAGGTAAGGGCCCAGCACATCCGAGCCTGCCTTGAGCAGGATGGCCGCCAGCGAGATCGCTGCTTGCAGCTTGTAGGGGCGCAGGTAGGTCAGCAAACGGCCCATCAGCCGGCTGTCATAAGCCTTGCCGACAACGTCGTCGTCTGCCTGGGAATGCTTGCGCTCTTTGTCTTTACTTTGCTCGGCCATGACCTTCTCCCATTTTACGGGTCGGAGTCGACGGCGGGTGATGGCGGGTTGGGAGGTGGCAGAATAGAAAGAGGGAGGGGCTCGGATGAATTCTTTGGGTATCTACATTTCCGTACCCTTCTGCAAGGCGAAGTGCACCTATTGCAACTTTGCTTCCGGCGTTTCCTCGTCTGCCTCGCATGCCCTTTATGTCCAGCAAGTCTGCGCGGATATGCGGAGCGTGCGTACGCGTCTGCCGGAGGCCGCGATACCAGAGCTGGTGGACAGCGTCTACCTGGGCGGCGGAACCCCTAGCACCCTGGCGCCGCCTCTCATTGCCAAAATATCGCAAGCATTGCGCCAGGAATTCACGGTTGTTCCCGAAGCCGAGATAACCCTGGAATGTGCACCCGGGCAGTTGGATGACGCGGCGCTCGAAGCCATGCTGGCCCTGGGCGTGAACCGCATCAGTTTTGGCGTGCAATCGCTGGTGGACAGGGAAGCGGCGGCCACCGGACGCTTTCACACCCGGGAAGTCGTTTTGCGCGATCTCGAACGGGTGCGCGCGGCCGGCATCCGCAACGTGAGTATCGACCTCATCGCCGGGATGCCTCACCAGACCGCCGCCAGTTGGCAGGAGTCGCTCGAGACCCTTATGGCGACCGGTGTAGACCACGGCAGTATTTACATGCTGGAAATCGATGAAGACTCGCGCCTCGGTCGCGAGCTGCTGGCAGGCGGGTCCCGCTATCACGCGCAAGCCGTGCCCAGCGAGGAACAGACTGCTGATTTCTACGAGAGCGCCATCGCGCTTCTGGGAAACGGCGGTTTGGAGCATTACGAAATCTCGAACTTCGCGCGCACCGGCCGCGCCTCGCTCCACAATCGGAAATACTGGCTGAGGCAGCCCTATCTGGGCTTCGGCCTCGACGCGCACTCGATGGTGCGCACCGCTGAGGGAAGCGCCCTGCGCGGCAGCACGACGGATGTTCTGGCGGAGTACCTGGCTGGCCAGCGGGTCGACAACACCCGCCGCCTGGGTCCGGCAGAAGAGCTGGAGGAAGCCTGGTTCCTGGGGCTTCGACTCAGGGCTGGTGTTTCGTGGCGTTCCCTCGCCGCCGAATTTGGGCCCGAGCCGATTGCGGTCTTTGCTTCCACCGTCCGCGATCTGTGCGATCTGGGCTTGCTGCTGCAGGAGGGAGACACGGTGCGCCTCACCCCGCGCGGCGTACTCTTTTCAAACGAAGTCTTTGAACGCTTTCTGGGGGTAGCGGAGACAGCGCCTCCCATAATGAGCGCATGAACCTGGAGAAAACAGTGTCCACACAAACTGCCACTTTGCCAGACAAACTCACCTCGCACACAACCGGCGCGATCGATCTGCGCAGCGATACGGTCACCCGTCCGACGCCCGCAATGCGCGCCGCCATGGCGAGCGCAGAAGTAGGGGACGACGTTTACGGCGAAGATCCTACCGTCAACCGGCTGGAGGAGCGTGCCGCCGAGATCTTCGGCCGGGAAGCGGCTCTTTTCGTGCCTACCGGCACCATGGGAAACCAGATTGCGGTGCGCATGCACACCGAGCATGGCCAGGAAGTCATCTGCGAATCTCGTGGCCACCTGGTCGACTGGGAAATGTCGATGGTCTCCGCCTTCTCCGGCTGCCAGCTGCGCACCGTGGAAGCCGAGAGGGGCCTGCTCACCTGGGAGCTGATCAGGAAAGTCATCTCACCGGGTTTGCATTACCGCTCCCGCACCGGTCTGATCTCGCTTGAGAACACCCACAACCTGGCCGGCGGCACCGTCATGCCGCTCGAAACAGCGCAGGAGATCTGGGCCGGCGCAGCCGATGCGGGGTTGCCGGTGCATCTGGACGGCGCACGTATCTTTAATGCCGCGACTGCCCTCGATACCCCGGTTGACCGCCTCACCAGTGGCTTTGCCTCGATCATGTTCTGTCTTTCGAAGGGTTTATGCGCCCCGGTGGGCTCAATACTGGTGAGCAGCCAGAAGCACATCGACCGGGCGCGCAACTTCCGTAAAGCACTGGGTGGCGGCATGCGGCAGGCAGGCATCCTGGCCGCCGCTGGGTTGATCGCCCTGAACGAAATGACCAGCCGCCTGCAGGAAGACCATGACAACGCGCAGTTTCTGGCGAGAGCCCTCAGCAAGTTGCCACGAGTAGATATCGATCCGGAACGGGTGCAGACGAACATCCTGTTTTTCCGTCTGCGGGATGGCGGGTTGGTGAAGCCGCTGGTGACGGCGCTTGCCCGGCGTGGGGTGTTGGTCTCCGCGATCGGTCCGCAGGCCATTCGACTCGTAACGCACCATGATGTGGATCGCGCTGCCTGCCAACGAGCCAGTGCCGTCCTGGCGGAGGAAGTCGAGCGACTGCCAGTCGTCTAGCAGGACGCGGAACGGAAAAAGTCGATCAATGCCGGCTTTTTTCGGATTTATACTAAAGAGATGCCGAAGTATTCCATAGTCGTGCCCTTCCACAACGAGGAAGAGAACGTGACTGCTCTCTATGACCGCCTGAAGGCCGTCATGGAGCAGATTGGCGACAGTTTTGAACTTGTACTGGTGGATGACGGATCGAGCGACCGCACCTACAAGCTGTTGGAAGAAATAGCCGCCGTCGACAGCCGCGTGCTGGTAGTCAAGTTACGCCGCAACTTCGGCCAGACCTCCGCACTGGCCGCCGGCTTTGACCACGCCCAGGGTGACTACATCCTGGCTATGGATGGCGATCTACAGCACGACCCCTCCGAGATTCCGGAGTTCGTCGCCAAGCTGGAAGAGGGCTACGACGTAGTCAGCGGCTGGCGCAAGGAGCGCATCGACAACTTCGTGATGCGTCGCATTCCTTCGCGTTGCGCCAACTGGCTCATGGCCAAGCTCTCCGGAGTGGATATTCACGACTTCGGTACCACCTTCAAAGCTTATCGGCGTGAGGTTATCCATAACATTCCGCTGTACGGCGAGATGCACCGTTTCATTCCCGCGCTCGCCTCCTGGTACGGTGCAAGCATCTGTGAGATCCCGATCAAAAACGTGCACCGCGAGCGCGGCAAATCGCACTACGGTATTTCCCGAACGGTGCGGGTTTTCTTCGATCTGCTGACAATTCGCTTCCTGCTCAAGTACATGACGCGGCCGCTGCACTTTTTTGGCACCTTCGGCGCCTTGGGCATTTTTGTGGGGTCTGGGATCGCGCTGTTCCTGGCTGCGCTCAAGGTATTTACGCGTCAGGCTGTGATGGATAGCCACGGACCGCTGTTCGTGGTCGCAGGCGTTCTTATTCTTGCCGGTATTCAAATGCTGGCCATAGGCCTACTGGGCGAGTTGCAGGTCCGGCATTATCACACTGCATCGCACCGGGCGCCCTACGCCATTGACCGGCTGGTTCGGCTGCGAGCCCCGGAAGAGCCCAGCATGTTGCAGGAGGGGTAGTCCTCCCGCCGCAAGACGCGAAGCAGGCAAGCGCCGGCCGGTAGCTCTTTCCCTCCTGGCTCCAATTGAGGAACGAGAGGGTAAGAGCCCGCCCACATCTCCCGACTGGAAAACGTCGTGAGATATGGGGCACCCGGCGC
>CAZZVD010000162.1:0-12301 GCA_964657465.1 uncultured Acetobacteraceae bacterium
GGCTCCTGCATTTCGACCATTTCCTTGGCTTGCTTGATGGTCGTGCAGTGGCCGGTTTGTTCCAGCCGATGGTAGATAAAGGGCTTGAACAGCTCGAGCGCCATCTTCTTCGGCAGACCGCACTGGTGCAGCTTGAGTTCGGGGCCGACCACGATGACCGAACGGCCAGAGTAGTCGACGCGCTTGCCCAGGAGGTTCTGGCGGAAACGGCCCTGCTTGCCCTTGAGCGTGTCTGACAAGGACTTGAGGGGACGGTTGTTGGCGCCACGCAGCACGCGGCCACGGCGGCCGTTATCGAACAAGGCGTCGACGGCTTCCTGCAGCATGCGCTTTTCGTTGCGCACAATCACCTCAGGCGCATGCAGATCCATGAGCTTCTTGAGGCGGTTGTTGCGGTTGATGACACGGCGATACAAATCGTTCAGATCCGAAGTCGCGAACCGGCCACCATCCAGCGGCACCAGCGGGCGCAGCTCAGGCGGAATGACGGGGATCACGTCAAGGATCATCCACTGTGGCTTATTGCCGGACTTGCGGAAAGCCTCAACCACCTTGAGACGCTTGGCGTACTTCAAGCGCTTCTGCAGGGAGGTTTCGGTCTTCATGCGCTCGCGCAGTTCGATTGCCAGCTCATCGATCACGACGCGCTTCAGCAATTCCTTGATTGCTTCGGCGCCCATCATGCCCTTGAAGCCGGTGGGACGATACTGCGTGTCGAGTTCACGGAAGCGCGCTTCATCCTTGATGATTTCGCGTTCCTTGACGGGCGCATCGCCTGGGTCGACGACGACGTAGCTTTCAAAGTAGAGCACGCTCTCGAGGTCACGCAGAGAGATGTCGAGCAGGTGACCGATACGTGAGGGCAGGCCCTTGAAGAACCACACGTGCGAGCAGGGGGAAGCCAGCTCGATGTGGCCCAGGCGCTCACGCCGAACCTTGGACAGGGTGACTTCTACGCCGCACTTGTCGCAGATAACGCCGCGATGCTTCATGCGCTTGTACTTGCCGCAGAGGCATTCCCAGTCGGTGACCGGGCCAAAGATGCGAGCGCAGAACAGCCCATCGCGTTCTGGCTTGAACGTACGGTAATTGATTGTCTCCGGCTTGGTGACTTCGCCGTGAGACCAACTGCGAATTTTCTCCGGTGACGCGAGTGAGATGCGGATGGCATCGAAATCTGTAATCGGGCTGGTCAGTTCAAATGGGCTGGAACGGTACAAGACGACCCTCCTTGGCACTTTGCTTCAGATCAGTACTTCCGAAGCGTGCCGGCTACGTTCCCGGGATGATGTTTTCTCGGTCTGTCCTCTCCCGGGAGCGATTGCTCTTGAGGACTGGACCTGTCGCTAAAGCTTTGGTGGTATCCCCCACTCAAGCCGAAAATCCGGCTTGAGTGGGCCACCTGAGATGTTACTTAGTCGGCTGCTGCAACTGCCGGCACCGGCAGTCTCTTTTCTGGTTGCTTGATCAGTTCCACATCGAGACAGAGCGACTGCAGCTCACGAATCAGCACGTTGAACGATTCAGGAACACCCGGCTCAATCGCTGCCTCGCCCTTGACGATGGCCTCGTAGATCTTGGTACGGCCATAGACGTCATCGGACTTGGCTGTCAGCAGTTCCTGCAGGATGTAGGCAGCGCCGTAAGCTTCGAGCGCCCACACTTCCATCTCGCCGAACCGCTGTCCGCCGAATTGCGCTTTGCCACCCAGTGGTTGCTGGGTAATGAGCGAATACGGCCCGATCGAACGCGCGTGGATCTTGTCGTCGACCAGGTGCGACAGCTTGAGCATGTAGATGTAACCCACGGTTGCCGGCTGCTCGAACTCTTCGCCCGTCATGCCGTCAAATAAAGGCGTTTTGCCGGAGCTGGGAAGTTCTGCCGCGGCCAACAATGCCTTGAGCTCTGATTCTTTCGCGCCATCGAACACCGCGGTACCGAACCAGATGCCGTTCTTCATGCCTGCGGCTACCCGCAACAGCATCTCGTCATCCAGTTCCAACAGCTGACGCAGCGTTGCCGTATTGGCAAAGCGCTCCGTCACCATCGCACGGACTTCGTTCGCGTCACGGTTACGTTCCACCACTTCGGCAATTTTCTCCCCGAGTTGGTGTGCCGCCCAGCCAAGATGCGTTTCCAGGATCTGCCCCACGTTCATACGGGAAGGCACACCCAGCGGGTTGAGCACGATCTCCACTGGCTTGCCGTTCGGCAGGTAAGGCATGTCCTCCTCGGGAAGAATGCGGGCAATGACGCCCTTGTTCCCGTGGCGGCCGGCCATCTTGTCACCCACTGACAGCTTGCGCTTCATGGCGATGTACACCTTGACCAGCTTGATCACGCCTGGCGCCAGTTCGTCACCCTTCTGCAGCTTGCCGATCTTCTCGTTGGTGATCTTGCGCAGCACATCGATCTGACGTGAGGTCATTTCCTCGATCTCGTCGATCTGCTCGTTCACCCGGGGATCCTTATCCGCGTAGCGAATACGCTTCAGGTTGCGGGTGGAGATGCGCTCGATCGTATCCCGATCGATCATCTGCTCCTTCACGATCAGGCGCTTGTTGGTGCGCTCATCGTGCAGGTCAGCCAGCACTTCCTTACCGCCCAGGATTGATTCCAAACGCTTGAGGCGCTCGTCCGTCAGAATGCGGATTTCGTCAGCCAGGTTCTTTTCCAGCTTGGCAATCTGCTCGCCTTCGATCAGCTTGGCGCGCTCGTCCTTCTCCTGACCCTTGCGGGAAAAGATGCGGACATCGACCACGGTGCCTTCAATACCGGGAGGGCAGGTGAGCGAAGCGTCGCGCACGTCGCCAGCCTTTTCACCGAAGATCGCGCGCAGCAATTTCTCTTCCGGCGTCAACTGGGTTTCGCCCTTGGGCGTTACCTTACCGACCAGAATGTCGTTGTGCTTGATCTTGGCGCCGATGCGGATGACTCCGCTCTCGTCGAGATCGCGCAGTGCCGACTCAGAGACGTTGGGGATATCACGCGTGATTTCTTCCGGCCCCAGCTTGGTGTCGCGGGCTTCGATTTCAAACTCCTCGATGTGTACCGAGGTGTAGTAATCGTCACGCACCAACTTCTCGGAGATCAGGATCGCGTCCTCGAAGTTGTAACCACGCCACGGCATGAAGGCGACCAGTACATTGCGCCCCAGTGCCAGCTCGCCCTGTTCGGTGCAAGGACCATCGGCAATCACCTGCCCCTTGAGCACCCGGTCTCCCTGGCGCACAATCGGCTTCTGGTTAATGCAGGTGTTCTGGTTGGAACGCTTGAACTTGATCAGCTGATAGATATCCGAACCGACTTCGCGCGACAGCTGGGTGGGATGGTGCTCACCCTCGACGCGCACGATGATGCGCTCGGAGTCAACAGAATCCACAATGCCGTTACGCTTGGCCAGAATGACGGCGCCGGAATCGCGGGCAGTCACGCCTTCCATCCCGGTACCCACCAGCGGCGCTTCAGCCACCAGCAAAGGAACGGACTGGCGTTGCATGTTGGCGCCCATCAGGGCGCGGTTAGCGTCGTCGTGCTCGAGGAACGGCACCAGCGAGGCAGCTACCGAAACCAGCTGTTTCGGGCTGACGTCGATGTAGTCCACTTCCGCACGGTTCACCAGGACGAAGTTGCCTTGGCGGCGGGCATTGACCAGATCTTCGACGATCTGTCCCTGGTCACCCAGCTCGATGTTGGCCTGCGCGATGGTGTGGCGATCTTCTTCCCACGCCGACAGGTAGAACGAGAACGGATCGAACTCGATGGGCCGCTTGTGCTCGCTGACGAGCTTCTCGTTCAGGCGCAATGCTTCTTTCTTCTCCAGCGGGTCACCGACGCGCAGACCGCTTTCGCCTGCGTTCGTAACCTGCACGTAGTCGAGAATGAAGCCATCGCGTACCCGGCGATAGGGCGATTCAATGAAGCCGTACTCGTTGATACGGGCAAAGCACGAGAGCGAGCTGATGAGGCCGATGTTCGGACCTTCTGGCGTCTCAATCGGGCAGATGCGGCCGTAGTGCGTTGGGTGAACGTCGCGCACTTCAAAACCGGCACGCTCGCGGCTCAAACCACCCGGCCCAAGGGCCGACAGGCGGCGCTTGTGCGTGATCTCGGAGAGCGGGTTGGTCTGATCCATGAACTGCGACAGCTGCGACGAACCGAAGAACTCGCGGATGGCAGCCATGACCGGCTTGGCGTTGATCAGGTCATGCGGCATCGCCGTCGACATTTCCTGGTAGACGCTCATCTTTTCCTTGATGGCGCGCTCCATGCGCACGAGGCCGATGCGGAACTGATTTTCCATCAGTTCGCCGACTGCGCGCACGCGACGGTTGCCAAGGTGATCGATGTCGTCCACCACGCCGATGTTCTTGCGCAGCTTGAGCAGGTAACGGATCGTGCCGTAGAAGTCTTCCGGCGTCAGGGTGCGCTTGTCGAGCTGCGTCACATCCTGCGATTCGTAGAGCTTGATGTTGAACTTCAGGCGGCCTACGCGGGAGAAATCGTACTTGCGCGGGTCAAAAAACATCCCTTCGAACAACGCGGTGGCCGTATCCAGGGTCGGTGGATCGCCCGGACGCAGCTTGCGGTAGATCTCGATCAGTGCTTCCTCAGGCTTTCGCACGGAATCACGGCGCAGGGTGTTGGTGATGATGTTGCCCACATCGTCGCGATCGGGGAAGAACACCTGGAACGACGTAACGCCGCTCTCGATGATCTTGTGGATCTTGTCGGCGGTGAGCTCGTGGTTGGCCTCGAGCAATACCTCGCCGGTGGTGGTGTCGACCACATCGGCCAGGGTCATCGCGCCATCCAGCTCCGCGGTCTCAATCTCGACCGAGGTCACCTTGTGGTTGCGCAGGGCCTTGAGGATGCTGGGCGTAACCTTGCGGCCGGAGTGAGCAATCTCCTCACCCTTGACCACGACGGCGTGCGCCGGCTTGGCGCCGAGCAGGTGAGTTCCCTGCGTCGCGTCTTCTTTGACCTGCCATGCGAGCTTGCCATTGGCCACTGTGATGGTATCGGCCAGGTAGAAGGTCTTGAGAATGTCTTCATCCGAACGCAGACCAAGAGCGCGCAGGAAAATCGTGCCAAGGAACTTGCGCTTACGATCGATACGGACGTAGAGCGTGTTCTTCTGATCGTATTCAAACTCTACCCAAGAGCCGCGGTAGGGAATGATCTTGCCCAGGAAGTAAGTGCGATTGCTGGCCGTCTCGAAGAAGACGCCGGGCGAACGGTGCAACTGGCTGACGATCACGCGCTCAGTGCCGTTCACGATGAAGGTGCCGTTCTGTGTCATCAGCGGGATATCGCCGAAGAACACTTCCTGCTCCTTGATATCGCGGATCGACTTGGCGCCGGTTTCGGGATCCTTGTCGTAGATGGTGAGGCGTACCGTAACCTTGAGTGGCGCGGAATACGTCATACCCCGCTCTTCACACTCCGCCTGGTCATACTTCAATTGCAGGCCGACAGGGTCACCGCACTTGTTACAGAAATCAGGGGTGTTCTTGTTGTAGGTACCGCAGTTCTGGCAAAGCACTTCGCCGGGATGAAATGGATCGGTGATGACCATGGCGCCGCAATTCACGCAGGCGGTGCGCAGGTGATGCAGTCCCTTGAGGTGACCGCATTTGCACTCCCAGTTGCCGATGGAGAAATCCACAAAGTCGAGCTGTGAGATATTGCGGAAGTCGGTGATGGGGAACACGGACACGAATACAGACTGCAGTCCGTTGTCTTCCCGCTCTGAGGGCAGTTTATCCATCTGCAGAAAGCGTTCGTAGGAACGTCGCTGCACTTCAATTAGGTTTGGAATCTGGATAGCGGTTGGGATTTTGGAAAAATCGAGACGGCTACGAATGGCGCGGTGCTCGTTCGGCATGCTTCACTCCTGAGACTCGTGGGACCCGAGGTGGGGCAAAGAGGGGTTTCCGCCGAGTCGTGCGGTTCCCCACATGTTTTACTGGCGCGATCGCATGCCTTCACCGCCTCGTTTCGGTGAAAGCACTGCGCCTGGACGTGCCAGGCAACATTGACTGACGGGCGAACGTCAGAACAATGGCCGGTTACCACTCAACTAAACTTCATGCGCGCTGTTATCTGCGCTTTTTTCGCGATTAAACGTGTAGGCCATTCCACGATTGGCGAATTGGGTCTACAGTTACGGGTAATGTGGTCGGGCCCGAAGCGACGTACGGAGCACTGGACAGGAACCGGAGCCGGGGAGGCGTGCTAGCAAACAACCGGTAGAGACGCGAACTGCCCGCAGGCACAGAGCTACCCACGAGCGTCACAACCGAATTGTGCACTTGACAAGTTGAGAATTTCCGAATCCCGCTGGAACCAGTAAGCCGCGTGTGCGCCGCCCTACAGCAGATCGTTCACCACACCCCGATGTCCGCCGCCCATCTCGGGAGTGTGTGCCGGCGCAGTATGCACCGGAATACCAGATCGCATACGAAGTCGTGCAATCTTAAGAAATCATATGCAAGTTACCGTCCAGCCAGGCAAACAGCTCATACCTGGCAGAGACGCGCTAAAAATAATCATAGCGCGTCCTGCTTTGGCATGCAACTTGCTAGTCAGATAAACTGACTTTTTTACTTGACTTCAACCGTAGCCACGCCCTCGAACTTCTTGCGGACGGTTTCGGCTTCTTCCTTGCTGACATTTTCCTTCAACGGTTTCGGCGCGCCATCGACCAGGTCCTTGGCTTCCTTCAGACCGAGTGAGGTGACTTCGCGTACTGCCTTGATGGTGTTGATCTTGTTCGCGCCGGCATCCTTAAGGATGACGGTGAACTCGGTCTTCTCTTCAACCGGCGCTGCAGCGGCTGCGCCGCCTCCGCCTGCTACGGCTACTGGCGCTGCGGCTGCTGCCGAAACACCCAACCGCTCTTCGAGCTTCTTCACCAGAGCCGCCGCATCCAGCAGGCTCAAACTTACGATCTGATCTTCCAACTGCTGCAAATCCGCCATTTTTCTCTCCACTTAGACCTAAACTTTGGTAACACCTGCTTCACTGCTCTTTACTACTGGCGAACGTCTTTTTCAAGCCGCCGCTCCCTGCCCTGCCAAGGTTTCCGATATGCCCAGACCAGGCATCCCTTTGCAGTCCCTGCTCAACTCGTTATTTACCGGGTTAACCTTCGACCGGTGCTTCGCTCGCGGCCGCCGCAGTTTGCGAATCTTCCTGGGTGCCCGCGGCTTCGGCCGCCGGGGATACAGTTTCCACCACTGCCTCGGCTGCCGGTGCTGCTGCTGCTTCGGGTGTTGCTGGCGCTTCGGGCGCTGGCGTCTCGGCCGCTGCTTCGGGAGCCGGATGCGCCGTCTCCACCTTTGCGGGCTCGGCCGCACCGGCAAATTTGCCCTTTTCCACACCCTGGTTGATCACCACGGCAAGATCCCGCCCGGCGGCGTTCATCACCGTGACCAGGCGCTGTGCCGGCGCATTGATGAGGAACAACAGCTTGGAGAAAATCTCCTCTTTCGAGGGCATCGTCGCCAGCCGCTTTACTTCCTCAACCGTGATTACCTGGCCATCGACAATGCCCAGTTTAAAGGTAAATTCGGCATTTTCCTGCATCCAGGTCGAGAGTGCTTTGGCCAGGGCGACCGGGTCGCCGCTGGTGTAGGCCACGGACGAGACGCCTTTAAGCCCCTGCAACGCTAACTCTACCTTGGTGCCCCTGGAAGCGCGGGCCGCCAGCTTGTTCTTGAGCACTCGGTACCGGCCGCCCGCTCCACGAACTACCTTGCGCAGTTCAAAATCCTGAGAAACAGTGAGCTTGGCGAACGTGCCAACGATCGCGCTGGTTGAGCCTTCGAGCTCGTGCGCGAGATGATCAATCTGTACTGCCTTTTTTGCCTTGGTGAGTGCCATGGTTCCAGCCTTTATTCCGCCTGTGCCCGCAGGCGACAGGGGTTTTGCCGTGGTTTGCGCGGCCTGGCCTGCGCAGACGAGAGCGGCGTTTGTACCCTACTTAAGGTTTGGCGGCCGCCTCAGCGACCTCGCTATCGAGCGGAATCCCGGGCCCCATCGTGGAGCTGAGCGTGATGCCCCGAATGTACTTTCCCTTGGCTGCTGATGGCTTCGCACGGACCACGCTGTTGATGACTGTGGTCGCGTTGTCGATCAGTTTTTGCGGATCGAACGACAGCTTGCCCACGGGCACATGTACCAGCGCGGTTTTGTCGGTACGGAACTCCACCTTACCGGCCTTGATTTCGCGGATAGCCGCCGCTACGTCATTGGTGACGGTACCCGTTTTGGGGTTAGGCATCAGGCCGCGCGGGCCGAGCACCTTACCCAGCCGGCCGACTGACTTCATCATGTCGGGGGTGGCGATCAGGGCGTCAAAGTCGGTCCAGCTTTCCTTCTGAATCCGCTCCACCATGTCTTCGCCGCCAACGATGTCGGCGCCCGCGGCTTCGGCTTCGCGCAACCGGTCTCCCGATGCGATCACCGCGACCCGCTTGGTCTTACCCAAACCGTGGGGCAACACGACGGTTCCGCGAACCATCTGGTCGGCGTGCTTGGGATCGACTCCCAAACGCAGCGTCAGATCGACGGTTTCGTCGAACTTGGCAAACTTGACTTTCTTCAGGAGGGGAACTGCATCTTGTAGCGAGTACGGGCGGTCTTCGACCTGCGCGCGCACCTTCGCCATATTCTTACTGATTTTCTTTGCCATGTTTCCTCTGTCTCCCACCGCCTGGACTGTGTTGCCGTCCTGCCGTGGTGTGGGCCGTGCAAGTGCAAGGCCGTCAGACCAGCATCCTCCTGCTACGGAGACGCATTTCTAATTATGACACAGCTGCTACGGGCGAAGCGCACAGCGCACCGCTATTTTCCAGCGTTCTTACTGGTAATCACCTGCCACAGAGCCGTGGTGCCCCTTGTCTCCTGACGATCAAAGCCGTCGGAAGGTTAGGGGCACTCGGATCCGTTCTGGGCATGGGGGCTAGGCGGTGATTTCGATGCCCATCGAGCGGGCCGTTCCCTTGATGCTCTTAACTGCAGACTCAACCGATACCGTGTTCAGATCAGGCATCTTCTGCTTGGCGATCTCGAGGATCTGCTTCTCGCTTACGGTGCCGACCTTGTCTTTATTTGGTGTGCCCGAGCCCTTGGCCAGGTTCGCGGCCTTTTTCAACAAAATGGCTGCCGGCGGGGTCTTGGTGACGAAGGTGAAGGTGCGGTCCACGTAGACCGTAATGACGACCGGGATAATCAAGCCGGCCATTTCCTTGTTCTGGGTGCGCGCATTGAACTGCTTGCAAAACTCCATGATATTGACCTGCGCCTGACCGAGCGCCGGGCCCACTGGAGGAGCGGGCGTCGCCTTGCCCGCTTCAATCTGCAGCTTTACCGAGGTTTGTATTTTCTTAACTGGAGGCATCGCCTATAACCTTTCTTCGCCAGCACCCACACAGGGCGCCCTAAACTACTTTTTCTACCTTGCCGAATTCAAGCTCAACCGGGGTGGAGCGCCCAAAAATCGTAACCATCACCTTCAACGTCTCGCGATCTTCGTTCACTTCATCCACCACGCCGTTAAAGTTTGCAAACGGCCCATCCGTAATTCGGACCGATTCGTTTTTCTCGAACTTGATCTTCATGCGCGGCTTGTCTTTGGAGACATCCGTGCGGAACAAGATCGAGCTGACTTCCTGCTCGCTCAACGCGACCGGCTTATCACCTGTCCCCAAAAAGCCGGTAACCCGCGGCGTGTTTTTCATGACGTGCCACAAGTCGTTATCGAGATCCATCTCGACCAGCACGTAGCCCGGCAGGAAAACCCGCTCGATCGTCCGCTTCTTACCGTTGAACACTTCAGTGACCGGCTCGGTCGGGATCATGACGCGGCCGATCCTGTTTTGCAGGCCGAACGCTTCCACGCGGCCCTCGATCGACTCCTTAACCTTGCGCTCAAAACCCGAGTAGGCGTGGATGATGTACCACTTAAAGCGCTCATTCGCCGAGGGGGTCAGCCCCTCTTCAGGGTTGAGCGGGGCTTCCGGATTTGTGTCTTCCGTCATCGATTTCTCTGATTTCTCTTTAACAAGCACTTACTGTACCCCGCCCAACGTGTGCAGCAGCGCCTGAACTCCGCGGCTGAGTACCGCATCCACGACATAGAAGTAAGCAGCAAAGGCAAATACGGTAACAATCACCACCGTCGTTGTGGTTTGCACTTCTTCCCTGGACGGCGTGGTGACTTTACGCATTTCACTGCGTACATCCCGCAAAAAATCCACGGTCCTGGTATAGGTGCCGGTGATCTGGTTGCCCGTGCCTGAACCTTCCTGCCCTCGATCGGCCAGTTTGTCGGCGAGTTTTTGCTTGCTCAGGGCCTTTTCCGGCGGGGTGAGCTGCTTCTCATCGCGAACTACTGTGGTTGACTTCGCCATAACGCTTCCTTCTTCCCGAGCCCTTGAACCTGCTAAACCCAGACGATTCGGGTGACCGAAAAGACCACCTGAAAGGACCCACGAACTAGAACACTTGCTCGAACTGGCAGGGGCGGAGGGATTCGAACCCCCAAGTTCGGTTTTGGAGACCGACAGTTTAACCGTTGAGCTTACGCCCCTCTAACGAAACGCCAACCCGTTGTCCGTTATAGCAAAACGGCAACGCTCCGCCCCAGGGTCCGTGTGTTTCTCGGGCTGTCTACCGAGCCACCAGACGGCTTCTGACGATCGTGCTGTCATGAAGGTGATCCTGCTGATGTCGTGTGACCGCGAGTCTAACAGGGAGCCAGGGGCAGCAAAATTCAGTGCTTCCTACAACAAGTCGGAACTACTTGGTTTCTTTGTGCGCGGTGTGCTTGCGGCAGCGGTTGCAGAACTTCGAGAACTCGAGGCGGCCAGTGGTCGTCTTCTTGTTCTTCGTCGTCGAGTAATTCCGCTCCTTGCACGTCGGGCACTGCAAAGTAATTATTTCACGCATATATCTATCCTAACCGATTCCCGGGGTATTGACTCTCCCGAAATTACGTGGTGCAGGTTTTCGGGCCGCAGGGCCCGGATCGAGCGGAAATCACCCCGCTCAAGCAGACGCGCCTGAGTGGGGTGACTTCAAACTACTTGCTTACTTGATGATTTCGCTGATGGTGCCGGCGCCGACTGTGCGTCCGCCTTCGCGGATAGCAAAGCGCAGTCCCTTTTCCATCGCCACCGGGGTGTGCAGCTCAATTTCCAGCTGTACGTTGTCACCCGGCATCACCATCTCCGTGCCTTCCGGCAGCTTGGCCGTGCCCGTTACGTCCGTCGTACGGAAGTAGAACTGGGGACGGTAGCCGTTGAAGAACGGCGTGTGACGGCCGCCCTCTTCCTTGCTCAATACATAAATCTCGCCTTTGAACTTGGTGTGCGGTGTGATCGAGCCACTCTTGGCCAACACCATCCCGCGCTCCACGTCTTCCTTGGCAATACCGCGCAACAGCAAGCCTGCGTTGTCGCCAGCCAGACCTTCGTCCAGCTGCTTCTTGAACATTTCGACGCCGGTCACGACCGTCTTGCGGGTGTCGCGGAAACCAACGATCTCGGCTTCTTCGCCCACCTTGATCTTGCCCCGCTCGATCCTGCCCGTCACCACCGTGCCACGGCCGGAAATCGAGAAAATGTCTTCAATCGGCATCAGGAATGGCTGGTCAATGGCACGCGCCGGCAAGGGTACATTCTTGTCTACCGCGTCCATCAACTCGTCAATCTTCTTTTCCCACTGCGCTTCGCCGTTCAACCCACCCAGCGCCGAGCCGCGAATGACCGGCACATCGTCGCCAGGGAAGTTGTACTTCGACAACAGTTCCCGTACTTCCATTTCGACCAGGTCGGTCAACTCTTCGTCTTCCACTGCGTCGCACTTGTTGAGAAACACCACGATGTACGGCACGCCTACCTGGCGGGCCAACAACACGTGCTCCTTGGTCTGCGGCATCGGACCATCGGTCGCTGCCACCACCAGGATCGCGCCATCCATCTGCGCTGCGCCGGTAATCATGTTCTTGATGTAATCGGCGTGGCCCGGGCAATCCACGTGCGCGTAGTGACGATTCGCCGTCTCATACTCCACGTGCGCGGTCGCGATCGTAATACCGCGCTCCCGCTCCTCAGGCGCATTGTCAATCGAATCAAACGAACGAAACTGGATCTTCGGGTTGTGCTTCGACAACACCTTCGTGATCGCCGCCGTCAACGTCGTCTTGCCATGATCAATGTGACCAATCGTACCCACGTTCACGTGCGGCTTGGTCCGGTCAAACTTCTCCTTCGCCATCTCGTCCCCTTCTCCT
>CAZZVD010000163.1:0-4572 GCA_964657465.1 uncultured Acetobacteraceae bacterium
CCTGTTGGCACCAGAGAGTGGCCCGTGGATAGCTGTGGAATCCCACATCTCGCGAGAAACGAGCGAGATGTGGGGCACCCGTCGTGAGTTACGGAACAGACGGTGAGAAATCCTAGCTAGCCCTAGGGCTAGCTAGGGCTAGATAGGGCTAGCCCGGATTTCTCACCACGAGGGTCCGGAGACAACCACAATGCCCCCACCCCTGGACGGGTGCCCCATGTTCGCACCAGCGTACGTGGGCTGAGAAAGAAGGGGCGAAGCCCTTCGAACGCTTTCACTTGGACATTTGCGAAAATGGCAAGGGATGGAAAGAATTTGGAAGGGGCTTCGCCCCGTCATTCTCAGCCCACGTACGCTGGTGCGAACATGGGGCACCCGTCCAGGGATTAGGGCATTGTGGTCGGGAGCTTAGGGTTTTGGTAAGAAATCCGGGCTAGTGACGCTTGCCGGCATTGCCTGCGGCGTGAAGCAAACACCGGCGGGAAGCCCGCATACGCTTGTCCCTCAAACGCCACACGCTGCTGTAAGTTCAAACGCCACACACGGCGGTCGGCCCACACCACTAGCTAGGGCATTGTGGTCGGAAGCTAAGGGTTGTGGTGAGAAATCCGGCTAGCTAAACGGGACCCATCACGCCGGGCTGCAGGCGAGATTCGTACCCGAGCGATGCGCGCCGTCGCCTCTAATGCATCCAAGTCTTAAGAGAACAAGTTCCGAAGTCTATCGCGTGCGGGGCTTGGCGGACGGCGCGTGTCGAGCGCGGTGACTATGCAATGTTCAGGGGACGGATCAGGTTCTCGTTCGCTGGTAGCCTGCGTTGACGGGCAAGAGAGCGAGTTGTAAAAAAGTAGAGGCCCTGCAAGGAGGGAGTTCGTGCGACTTACGTTGATTGTTTGCGTGGTTTTTACCGCCCTCTTCGGTTCGGTGCTGGTGAGCGAAGCAGCGGTGACCGGTTCTCAGAATGCGGGAACGGCTTCTCCCATTGGCCGCTGGAAAACCATCGACGACGTGACCGGCAAGGCTAAGTCAATCGTGATGATTTGGGAAGAAAACGGCAAATTGTTTGGCAAGGTGCAGAAGCTGGTCGATCCCGACCCGCAGAACCCCAATCCTACCTGCAGAGATTGCTCTGGCGATCAAAAGAACAAGCCGGTGGTCGGGCTGCGTATTCTGTCTGATCTGCAAAAAGACAAGGACGGCTGGTCAGGCGGGACGATCCTGGATCCGGCAAACGGTAAGGTGTACAAGTGCCTTCTATCCGTGGTGGATGGTGGCATGAAATTGAAGGTGCGCGGCTTTATCGGGCTTTCGCTGCTTGGACGGACTCAGTACTGGGCTCGGGAATAACCCCTCGCCTTCAGCAGGGAATCTCCAGGGCTAAGGACTCCGAAAAAAAGCCACCACCAACGATCGGTGGTGGCATTTTTTCGCTTCGCTTTCGGCTCGATGCTACAAAGCCAAAGACCCAGGCGAGTTTACTTCTGTTGCAGAGTAAAGGATTGCGCGGCGGTTCCGTTGCAATCCCACTGTTGTACTTGCAGCCCAACGTTGGAAGATGCACCTGGAATATCCAGGCACCTGGAGCTGTTGCGGGCAATGAACTTGAACTGGCCATTTCCCAGCGATACCGGCATCCATTGCTGGTTTGTGTTGCCACCGAAAGTCCAGATCTGGATCTTTACGGCGTTAGCCACCTGCCAGTAGCCTCCCGTGACATCCCAAGCCTTGTTCCCCGAAGGCCGGCTGATCACCTTGTAGTAGCCGCTGTCGGTGGGCTGAAACTGCCATTGCTGACTTGCCTGGGTGCTGCCGCAACTGTTCTGAAGCACGGTAGCGCCGTCGCCCGCTGCTGCTGCATCCAGGCAAAGGGTGCTGTTGCTGTTGACCACGGCATACCATGCAGTGGAAGAGATAGACGTAGTACCAGTGCCCCCGCCAGAGGTGCCACCACCACCACCGCCACCGCTGCTCGGCGGGTTGGAATTCTGGGATGACATGGTCGGGCCCACAGTCACGTTGTTTGAACTCAGCTTGCCGAGAAAATTGCCGTACTCGGCATTCTCCATGTTTGCGGTGATGGGGTTACCAGCGATCGACGGGTTGGTGGAGTAGAGGCCGTTGTTGCCGGGGAACCACTCGTCATTGCGGTATCCGTCCCAGGCACAACGGGCAGCCCAGCACATCCAACCCACCTGGTTGTTGTACATGGTGTTGTTGTACATCGACCCGTTCGATGCGTTGCCGTAAACGTCGTAGAGGGTGATGCCTACGTTCTGTGTCGGAATATGCGTTCCGTCTGGCAACAGGCCGCTGGCAACGACGCGATTATCATGAGCCACGTTGTCGTGCCCGCTGCCGATTTCAATGCCAACATTCACCGTGGCTACTACCTGGTTGTTGTAAATGCTGTTGAAGGCGGTCGCTGTCTGCGCCGTATCGAAGCTGCCACCATCCGTAGAGATGCCGCCGCCGTTGAAGCTATCCACAGCGGGGTTGTAAGCGTACGCGCCCTGGATGTAGTTGTTGTTGATGAGTAGCGGGCTGCTCGCCGTGCCGCTGGAGTCATACATGTTCAGATTTTCGTTCACCAGGCTCTTGAACGGGTAGTTGATGATTTCGTTCCAGGCGATACGCATACCGGGAACGGATTGGATTTGGCTGAGCTGGATGGCATGCGCCCACTGCCAATTCGAGGTGCCGGGCAGGTAGCCGTTGTTGCCGTCGCTCTCGAGGCCAATGATGTTGCGGCCGCGATTATTCAAAATTGTAATTGTCTGTGTTCCATCGCGGTTGCCGCCGTACCCGCGTACGTACACGCCAAACAGAACATTCTCGAAATAGCAGTTTTCCACGTCGAGCAGGGCAGGGTGCTGGGCATCAACAAACAAGCCGTGGCTGGCATATTTCACATTGGGGTTAATGCCGATTCCGACGACGTTCTTTACGGTCAGCTTGTTGCCGTACACGGGATCATTGATCAGATCGCCGGGGCTGCTGATGTAGGAGTTCACGATCGTGACCGGAGCGTTGGTTGAGATGGTGACAGCCGCTGTGCCCGGGGAGCTGCTCTTCCAGTTGCCCGTATAGGTGCCGCCCTGGGTGATGTTGATCGGGCCGCTCCACTGGACGTTCCCGATAGAGCTGGTGACCGGAGCACTGGCGGTCTTGCCTTGATAGCTCGCATACACGGTCACCGTTCCAGTGGCTGAGCCGAAGGCGAGCCCGCTCGAAGAAACATTGACTGTGCGCGCGTCGGCAGAGCTCCAGCTGACGCTTCCGCTCACATTCCTGGAAGATCCGTCGGACAAACCGGCGGTAGCGGTGAGCTGGGTGGTGGCGCCAATGGCCACGCTGGGTTGGCCGGGCGAAATGGATAGCGAGGTGACGGACTGCGCGTGGCTGCACGCAGGAGACGCCAAAGCTATCAGGAGCGGCCAAAAGCCGAGGGATTGCCGGGTGATGGTGCTTCGGCAGTAAGAGGAAAATTCGTTAATCACAGCGACCTCATAAAAGTTTTAGGTTCCCTGGGCACACTGCTCCTCTCTCGTGCGCAGTGTGCTTTGCGCGCCGCGGGCGGAAACAGCCGGATTGTTCGAGAGGCAGGTAGGGAAAAAAAGGGGCAGAGCTGTACGAGGCGCTTAGGTTCGTGCCTAAACGTTGTCGCAAATTGCAGCACATACGCCGCTGAAATCGGTACTGCGTTTCACAAGACGTTGTGCTTATGATCCGGGTGTGTCTTCGAGGAATATAACGAGTGTCGATGCACAGTGCAACCCAAAAGCAAAAAAGAATTTGCTGGGGACGTCTTAATTAAGACCACTTGTCGCCCTTTCGCCAACAGTTACTGATACAGTTAGCCGCCGCGCGTAAAAAGAACATAACTACCACGTAAGATTTTCGTGTCCAAGGTTTGCACGATAAGCCGGTAGAAATTGCGGATTCGTGTAAATAGTTACTGCAAACACGCTGAATACACCAGAAACGGTCATTGTTTTACAAGCCTCTTACCGTTGGTAATTGCTGGTCCGCCACTCTGGTGTGAACAACGCAGGCGCGATCCTCAATTTTTTTAATGCGAAGCGAGTTGAGAAACGAAGCCCAGATTTAATTTTTCCTTAACAGTCAAAGGTAAGTACCTTTGACTGCGTGCACGTTCGCGCGTTTCCCGTGTTTACGGGGTTACCGCTCTCGACTGCGGTCTCTCCGTGAAGTTGCCACTGCCGTACGTCATTCAAACGGAGGCCAGTCCAGCCTCTGTTTTCATTTCCTGTTTGGCGACAGGGGGTAAGTAGAACGCAGGGAAGCCGTGGCTTTGCGTTTCCGATCCTTCGCGGGCCGGCAGGTTACGCAAAGGTTCCGTTCAAGGAAGAGTCCAACACGTGGGCCGGTCCGGCGTTGCTCGTCAGCAAGGCCGTCCGCGCCGCAAACACGTTACCCCGCACCGCGGTAATCGCGACCAGGCGCGATTACCGAGGCCACTTTCAAAGCGAGCGGATGCGCAAAGAAAGCACGATTCGCAGCACAAGCAGCTGATCATTCCGGCGGACTTTGCGTGCGCGTTATTCGAGAGTC
>CAZZVD010000163.1:4672-5973 GCA_964657465.1 uncultured Acetobacteraceae bacterium
ACTTAAGGATGGTACTTACCAGTCTATAAATCGGGACCCGTGACTTATCCATACAACTTAGGTAGTAACAGGTGTTTTACAGCTAGGTACGTGTTAGCTTCGAGTATTGTTCGGGGCTAAGACGCAGGTAAAAACCGCCTCTCCCGGTGGCAATGCCGGCCTCCAGCATCTGCCGGCTTTCTGCGTCACCGAGGGCCTCACCCTTGCGGGCAAGCTGGCGAATCTTATCCGGGCTCGCAAAGGTTAAGCGGCGCGGGAGAGGCGTTTTTAGGTCAGCCTCCGTGAATTGCACCTGCCAACCGGCGCGACAGAAGAAAGTGCAATAGATACGATGAACGGGCCGTTCGAAGCGAGACATGATGGAGTCAGTATAGGAGAACAAAAAGCGAAAGTAATCCACATGCGCTTTTTCCCAGGACTCATCCGTGCGGAAAGGAGTATGGTGTGTCCAAGTAGCGGTAGATGCCCGGCATCCGTTGCTTCCGGGCCAAAGTACTTCCGTACCGATTGCTATTAGAAGCGCGGAAAACCGTCAGGCGACCGCGACACGTCCCTTTATCAGCAAACCGCGAGTGATCGCGCAGACCCCGGGGGTGTTGAAATGGCTATATCCGTGAACCCGCAAAGTGACGTAATGACCCGCAAACAGCGGCTGGAAACGCTGCAAACGGCCCGCCAGTGGCAACCCAGCGACTCAATCGAGGCGGCTAAGCTCGATTCTCAAATCACGGCTGTCCAGGGCGTTATTCGGCTATTGGAATGGCGCGAATCCTGATAAAGTGATGCTGCCTGAACGCCGGCGCCGTGGCTATGGCCGCCACGGCGCCAGCGCGTTCGGGATTGGCTTACTTGAGATTGTCTGCGGTAGCAGGGCCACTGCTGGTGGTGATCGCTCCGTTTACGCCGGAAGGGAAAAAGCCTCCCCGCGTGGCATTAGCCTGATTGCCAAACGCGAGGTAAAGAACCTGCCCGGGGGTTCTGGTCGGAGGCAGGCCATTCGCTCGGTTCATGGAAAGTACCTGGCCGGGCGCTCCGGGAGGCGGTGGTACCAGATCCGCTCCGTCCAGCGGAGCGCTGTAACGCTTGTAATAAGCAAGTTGTACGCGGGCCGCCGCGGCATGCTCCGCTTCCGTACCGACGATCCTGGCTGCCGTCGTGATAATGGCAGGGGTCGTGAGCAGACCGGCCGCGCCAACGTAGGCGGAGAGCCCGATGTCTTCGAAAATGCGAGACAGCATGAGAAATTCATACTGATCGTAAAAGCCAAAACCTAACGCGTTGAGGTTGATGTTCGGCTTGGC
>CAZZVD010000163.1:6073-12245 GCA_964657465.1 uncultured Acetobacteraceae bacterium
CATACTGATCGTAAAAGCCAAAACCTAACGCGTTGAGGTTGATGTTCGGCTTGGCAATCGCCTGTGCACCCAAAACCTGCCGCAGCAAAATCACGTGCGAGCGCTCATCGGTACATACCTGATCTGCGATTTCATAGGTATGGATGGTGAAGGCATCGGTGAAACTGATCTTTTTTCCACCAGTTGTCTGGCCGCCTTCGGCGGGATTGGCCCCATTGGCCTGGCCGCTGGTGCCGATTCCAAAGGTCTCGAGGCCCCTCCCATACAGTGCATAGGTGTAGAACTCCGATTCCAGATACTCGAGATTCAAGGCAAAGTTCAGCACTTGCATCTCCACGCTGGTCTGGCTCTCCGCAGGCTGTATGCCAGCGACGGACAGGGCGGTAACCCCAGCGGTTGCGGCGCCAAGGGTCTTGAGAAAGCTGCGGCGGTTGGGGGATGCGGCGACGACTTCATCGATCAGAGATTTCGGCATGGGTGATTCCTCGGGGTAGTCGTTCGTGATCTTGCTTCCAGTTGCGATGGCGCGGCTTGCGGCGCGATCACAGCCAACATGGCGAATACAGCGGCGGTAGTGTGTCTCCGGGCTGCAGTCGTGGAGCAACTTGCTTGCGGTTGGTCGTGAGTTTCAGGGAGAGCGCTGTCGCAGTGGCATTTTCTGCAAGTGCGGAACACTGACCATGTCCTGCAGCGCGCATTGCTGGCGGTCGAAACGCTGTAAGCCGTTCACAGCCATTAGGGTGGACGCCTGCTCACCAGGCCCCGGATGTTCTGTGGAAATCGCTCCTTTGGTAACCCGTGAAACGGCAGCACAATGTGAACAATGTGCCGGAAAAGATGCGCTACGCCAAAGTTCATGCGGGTAGCGGGCGCTTCGAGTGCCAGGTGCTTGTGGCTGCGAGCTGTGGCAATCCGCCGATCGTGAGCAAAACTTAATCGCAATCACAGAAAGTACATAAGAACTTTTGCCAAACTGGGATCTGCATTGAGGATCCTGGCGATGTCGAGCGAGCTTGATTTATTGACAACCATCCTGGCAGGCATGGCAGCGGTGTTCGCGTTTCTGACGTACTTTCGCGGCCAGCGAGGAGAAACCAAGGGCAAGGCGCTGGTGGAGTTGTTGTCCCTGCTCTTGCGCAACGAGTCGGATCGTACCCGGCAGTCCACCGATGATCAGGCCAGGGCCGCCCGTCAGGAGTTGGCCGAAGGCCTTCGGGCGTTCCAGGATTCCACCATGCGCGTATTTCGTGAACTGCGGGAATTTCAAGGCACTGAAGTGAAAGCGATTGGAGAACGCCTGGAAGTAGCCATGCGCTCAATGGATGAACGAACCGCAGCGATCGGCACCCGTCTCTCTGAGGACCACACCAAGCGGGCGCTCGAAGCTCAAAACCAGGCACAAGGGATTCGAGAAAGCCTCGATCGACGGTTCGACGAGTTTGAACACAAGCGAGCTATCGTCAGCCGGGAAACCCGTGACGAACTGCAACGCGGCTTTGAAGCGTGGGCCGAGACGTTGAGCAAAGGCTTCTCGCACATGGGCGATCAGCAAAAGGAACGGCTAGAGCATGTGGGGAGTGCACTGGCTGCGCTCACCGGCTCCCAGGCAGCCGGGCAGGAGGCGCTGCGCGCATCGGTCGAAGGCCGTCTGGATCACATCCGGGCAGAGAGCTTTTCCCAATTGGAAGCCATGCGCAAAGGGATGGACGAGAAGCTGCAATCCACACTCGAGCAGCGTCTCGGCGAATCGTTCAGTCGCGTCGTCCAACAGTTGGAACGCGTGCACCAGGGCATAGGAGACATGCAGTCGCTGGCTGCTGGCGTAGGCGATCTGAAGCGCGTACTTACCGACATTCGGGTGCGCGGAACCTTCGGCGAGATCCAGGCGGGGACACTTCTGGAACAGTTCCTCTCACCGGAGCAGTTCATCAGGAATGTAGCAGTGAAGGCGGGCAGTCAGGAACGTGTTGACTTCGCTGTCAGGCTGCCGGGTCGTGAAGTGGAAGGCGAGGTCCTGCTTCCAATCGATGCGAGTTTTCCTGGGGAGGCCTACGAGCCGGTTGTGACTGCGGCAGAAACTGGAGATCGTGAAGCGCTGGCAGACGCTTCGCAACAACTGGAGGCGCGTGTCCGATCGTTCGCCCAGGGAATGCGTGACAAATACCTTGCGCCGCCTGTCACCACAGACTTCGCGATCCTCTTTCTGCCAACCGAAAGCCTCTACGCAGAAGTTCTTCGCCGGCCCGGTCTTTTCGAGCAGTTGCAGCGTGACTTTCACGTGACGCTCACCGGTCCGGCCACGCTGACCGCCTTTCTGAACGCCCTGCAAATGGGCTTCCGGTCGATCGCGATCGAGAAGCGTTCAGGCGAGGTCTGGCAAATACTGGCGGCCGTGAAAAGCGACTTCGCTAAGTACAACGAGGCCGTGGATCGCCTGGCAGACCAGCTACACGGTGCTATCCAGTCGGTCGAAAAGCTGGGAATACGGACCCGCGCCATGGACCATCAACTCAGTACAGTGAAGACATTGCCGGAGGGCACGGCGGCGTTGCTGTTGAGGCATATCGATACACAGGCAGAGGAACTTGTCCTGGTCGAAAGCACTTAAACGGCTCAGGTATCAGTTGGCGCGGCGGCGCCAAGCCGCCGACTGGTACCGCGCCCCGCGTTTAAGCGGCGATAGAATCTCTCAGTAGTTTCACCCGGTCGTGCGCTGCCAGTACATGCCTTTGTTGCTTCACCAGCATGCTCTTCAGAGCCGGCGGAAGATCCGTTAGCTGCACTGCTTCTTCGTACGCCTTTTTAGCCGCATCTTCACCCTGCTCCGCAGTTGCCAGCAGGGAATGGTCGCTGGCGCCCAGTTTCGCTTTCAGTTCTCCCCAGACGCGATGCAAGGTGCCGCTAGCCGTTCCGCTTTCTTCGACGACTTCGTTCTTGGTAGCGCTCAAGGCGGCTTCCAGATCGCTGGCAAACTGGCCGCGTATCTGAGACTCCTCCAGGAAGTAGTTTGCAGCCGAGGGCGTTTTCAGCTCCGTACTGAGTGTGGCAAAACCCCGCTCGCCGTCGTGCAGTACTTCAATCACGGTACGTATCGCTTTCTCGTCAAAAGCCATCGGTCACCTCACCACAACTTAGGATGTATGCCCTTCGCGGCCGGTTGTTCGCGGTGGCGCGGTGAAGTGAAGCATGTGGGAAAAATGCAACGGACACCGTGTCTGAGCGCGAATCGGAAGCCGTACGGCCCTTATCCGGATCATGTTTGGAGAAAGCGGGTCACCATGGCTGGCAGGCCGAAAGCTTCCGCTGCGCCCAGTGCCCGCCTTTCCTGCCTATACGATTTCTGCGCGTCTGTTCGCCCGTCCTCGAGCGACCATCCGCTAAGAACCTAGCATCGCCGTCTGCAGGCGAACAAGAGGCACGCTGCTGGAATCTAATCTAATGTCACCGTAACTGAATACAATCGCGATGAAAGCAAACTGAAGGCCGCGCGTGGACTGCAAAGTGCCACCAAAGTGGAAGTCGCCGTATGCCCGCTATTTGCTACTTTGGGCTAAACCGATAAGGGATTCTCATTATCAACCTGGCTGGGTGATCAGGAGCTCGCCTCGGGCAGCATCGTCCCCAATGGCTCGGCGCTGGGTGAGAACTGAAAAGTTTGCAGTGGCGCCCATGGGCCTCCCAGGTAACGCCAGAGGTCCAATCCGTGTGCGTTCACATTCTGCGGCAAGCGCGACCCTCCAAGTTCGGCCAGCAGAGACCGCGCCCGCTCAGACGTGACTTTATTCTGAATCACAATGTGCGGCCTGAATCGCTGCTTGTCTTGCGCGCTCAGGTGAGGGGCAAAGACACGAGCAAGCCCTTTGTGCAGTGACAGCAGGGCGGCCGATTCCAGCTGATACGCGACACCCCGGCCGAGCGAAAAAAGACCCGTGCAAGCGAGCGAAAAGCGCGGCTGCGTTTCCGCCGTTTGCTTAAGCGTCTCCATTACCTGCTCATCTTCAGGGAGCTGGTGGAAGAGGGTCAGGTGGGCTGAGATAACATTGCGTTCCGGCGGGTAATGCAGCTGACGCATCTGCTCGAAGAATGCTTGGGAGGCGGCATCAAGCCGAAGCGTAAGGATGAGAGTGCTAGGGCACAATGGCCTCGACCTCCATTTCGACCCGCCATTTTGGGTTGAGCAGTCCGGCGATCACCATGGTGGCTGCCGGACGGATCTTACCGAAGACTTCGCCATGGGCCCGCCCCACCTCTTCCCAATCTTCCGCGTGGGGCATGTACATGCGGGTGCGCACGACGTCCTCGAAAGTCGCACCCGCGGTTTGCAGGGCTTTTTCAATGAGTGCCAGCACGTGACGTGTCTGTTCAAAGGCAGATAAATCTTCCGCGCCCACCGGCCCGGTGCCAGACACATGCACAACGTTTCCGATGCGGACTGCGCGGGAAAAACCGATCACTGCTTCATAGGGCGACGTCCCCGGAATGTTCTGCCGCTTCACGTTTGCTCCCTCTTACCAGTGGACCGTTCGAACCATTGTGCATCGGCTAACACCACGGATGTATCGATTTGGCGTGTGGGTATATTCCAATACCGTCGCAGGAGCTGCTCCTTCTCCTCCTGCGCGACCAGGCGAAAACCGTGCCGCTTTATCCGCCGTCCGCCTAACCCGCATTTCTCACCACGACTGCACCGGACACACCCACGTGTGCGGTTTCATTGAGGAAAACCGCATGGAGCTTGCCAGCGCCACCAAACTCAACAGGAAATCCGGGGAACAGGGGGCACGCGTCCAGCGTTAGGGCATTGTGGTCGGAAGCTGAGGGTTGTGGTGAGAAAACCGGCCTAGGGCCGGCTGGCGACCGAGGCGATGGAAATCGCATCGGGGCCGAAGAAATTCATCTTGATCTGCGACTCTTCTTCCATTTGCGTGGCTTGCGGCGCGAACGGACTGTAGTGCCACTGGCGCACTGCGCGCATACCGGCCTCTGCCAACCGCGGATCCCCACTCAGGACTGTTACCTGCTTCACGGAGCCATCTGGATCGATCAGGGCCTTCAACTGCACCTCGCCCACCAGATTGCGTTGCATCCCCGATGGGTGCGCAAAGTGGCCTGGCGGCAGTTCTGTAATGATCCGCCGGTCAGCGGGCTCGATCACCGCCGCCGCTGCCATGTCCGTGGCGGCCTGGGCGGTGGCCTCCGCATGGGGAATTTGAGCGAGCGTGTGCCGCGCCTTGAGCGCCGGCGTCTCCGCAGCAGGAGCGTCGATAACCAGGCTCGGCAATGCTGGTGGCGAAGCAGAGCGTGTCGTGACCGCCGGTGTCACGAATAAAGGCTCCGGAACTTGGGTAGACGGTCTCGGCTGCATCAGACGGCTTGGCATCAACATCGCTGCCACCACCATGGCCACCGCCGCAATCCCACCCAGCAACCCCCAGCGCGCGGCGGAACGGCTGCTTTGGTCTAACGGCAACGTAACCGCAGCTGCCGGCTCGAGCCTGTCCACGGGCATCGTGGAAGGCGGGTTCACTTGCTCGATCACGCCCAGAATTGCATCGCTGGCCACCGGCAGGGGCGGGGTAACGACTGCCGACTGAGAAAGCTTTCGAATCAGCCGCTGGTCATGACGGCTGAGCAACTGGGGCGGCAGCACATGGAAGTGCCGAAAGGTCCACTGCAGACGGATGCGTTCGAGGCGGGAAGGGCAAAGGTAGATCGCGCCAGTTTCTGTGCGCAGTTCCAGAAGGGAAGTCTGTTCAAACGAAGCTACGCTGTTCATATCGGGCCTCATCAGTAAAGCGAGTACAGGGGCCCGGACATTCTCTTGCTTGGCGCTTCAATCAGTACTTCTGCAAAGAAATCAAGAGATGCTGACACATTATCTTACGAGTGCACCAAAATTGTCACTCCCGGCGCTCGCCCATGGCCGAATGAAGGCTGCTTCTGGCAACAAGTGGGTGTGTTGCTTGCAGTCGCCGCCCTGCACTCTGATGCAACCGAGGGCCGCATCTTAAGTCGCGCTTTCCTCGGCCTAAGGCGTCAACGAAGGCGACCGCGTTTTAAGGTTGGCCTGCCCTGATGCAAGGCTTCAATCTGGAAGCCCGCATTTCTCACTGCCTGTTCCGTAACCAATGACGGGTGCCCCACATCTCGCTCGTTTTTCGCGAGATGTGGG
>CAZZVD010000164.1:0-12095 GCA_964657465.1 uncultured Acetobacteraceae bacterium
ACAGCCGTGGAATCCCACATCTCGCGAAAAACCAGCGAGATGTGGGGCACCCGACAATCGTTAGGAACAGAGATCTAGCTGTGAGAGATGCGGGCTAGTCAGGAACACGCGCTCATCTGGATACGACCAATATCTTGAACGTGCCAGGTTTAGCGACGGGGCGCCCGGAAGATCCTGGCTTCGGGTCCTCGAAATCGGCGGTGGGCAGATAGATCTTATGCGACTTCGTGTCGATATCCATGGTTTTTGCGCCACGGGCAGTCTTGACCGATGCCACCACTGCGTATTGACCGGAAGAAGCCTTACTCGCGACTGTTAGAGTTCCGTCTGCAGAGCTGGCAAAGGCTTCTCCATCTTCGAACCGGGTTGCATCGACGCCTGCGCCGATCGGCAAGTCGCCCAGGATCTTGCCGTTTGCCGTACTCATCACAATCAACTTCTGCGGTTTCCGGCAACCGATGATGAGGGCATGTTGCGCACGATCAAGCGCCAGCCCCACCGGACGTCCACCGGGAGCAACGGGCCAGCGCTGTATCACTTTCCGCGCTCGGAGATCGACCACGGCAACGCTGTCCTTGTCTTCGAGATTTACATAGACTTTGCCAGCACCGTCTGCTGCCAGAAACTCGGGAGCGCCGCCGAGGGCGATGGGCGCTTCGATCTTGCCGGACGACGGGTCGATATCCGGCTTGAAGGTGATGAGACTGTTACTGTCGCCAGCGCTGACCAGGATGCGATCCGTACCTGGATCGTAGATGATCCCGTCCGCATCGGGTAACGCTGCGATCACGCCGAGCACCGAACCGGTTTTGAGATCGAAGATAGTGACCGAGCCTGGGCCACCGCCATCCGTGATGAACCCACGACGCAGCCTGGGCACGATAGCTACGCCATGGGCATTCTTCTGACCAGAGATATCGCCGACAGTCTTCCCCGACGCTGCATCGATAATCAATGTGTGCGTACTGCGCGGCACATAGAGGCGGCCAGTCGCAGAGTCCACGGTGAGATAGTCCATCCCTCCTTCTCCACCGACCTCTATGGTTTTGTCGAGGTGCCAAGCGGATTGCGCCTGGCCAGGACCAGCGGTCAGAAAGCTTAGCGAAACGAAGATGGGGAAACTTCTCAGGTGTCGTGCCAGGCGCATATTCATCCATTCTCCGAAAAAATAAATCTTCACAAGGTTAGACGATCCAGGCTTAAGCACACCTTAAGACCGGCACGGCTGGTGCGCATTGCCACATCGAACCCTGCGTCACTGTCAGCTACTGTGGCAAGCGCTTCGCGGCGAAGGTCAAAGCTCTTGCGGTGACCCTTAGCAATGTTCCATCCATACCCGATGTGGAGGTGTTGTGAACCCTGCGCCTTCAGCATAATTTAATCGCCAATGACTAGGCTTGAATCATGCTGTGGGTCTTTCGATGGGTCCTGATTTTTTCTATGTTTGGCATGGGCTGGCTGTGTCTTGCTCAAGCTGACTTGTCCCTTCACGGTTCCGTAGTCGATCCGTCGGGCGCCGCGGTGCCCGGTGTTCCCGTGCGACTTGAGACTCCTGAGGGCAAGCCGGTCGAGCAAACGACCTCTGATGCGAAGGGAGAATTCACGCTCTCCGGCCTTTCCCGCGGTAACTTTGTATTGATATTGCCAGCCTACTTTGGTTTCGCCGCGCAAACGCTTCCCCTTCGTATCACCGGGAATTTGGTCGCACTTAGGGTAACGCTGAGCGCACAATCGATTGCACAGCAAGTGAATGTCGGCGCCGAAGATTCTTTGTCGGTGGACTCTTCAACGAATCGCGATACTGTGACGACGACGGGCGACCAGCTCCGTAAGCTGCCTGTCTTCGACCAGGACTACATCGCGGAGCTCTCGCCGTTTCTCGATGCCTCCGCTGGATCCTCAGGCGGCGCCACGATTATTGTGGACGGCGTAGAGATGAAGAGCGCGGGCGTTTCCGCATCCGCGATCCAGGAGGTGCGTGTCAACAAGGATCCTTATACAGCGGAGTTCACCCGCCCTGGGCGCGGCCGCATTGAAATCATCACCAAGCCCGGATCCCCGCACTTCCACGGTGAGGCCAATTTCCTCGATCGCGATTCTGTTTTCAATGCCAAGAATTACTTTTCCCCGGTGCGTCCACCGGAGTCTCGCCGCATTTACGAGGGCCACGTGCAGGGTCCCGCAGCCCGCGGAGAGCACACCAGCTTTATTGCTTCATGGTCTTACCGCCAACAAGATACAGCGGCAGTGGTGAATGCAATCGGCCCTCAGGGCGCCATTGTAGAGAACGTCCTCACCCCCAACCGTGACTCGGCGTATTCCTTGCGGGTGTCACATGACTTTTCGCCCACACACCGGCTTTCCGCGGGTTACAACTATGAAAGCAGCAGCAGCACCAATGCGGGCGTTGGCGGCATCACGCTTCCTGAGGCGGGCTTCAACCAAACTGCCCGTGAGGATGACGCCATCTTCAACGATCGCCTCATCCTGTCTCCCAACCTCATCAATCAGCTCCAGATCACGTTAGAAAAAGACCGAGACGTGACCACCAGTGTGACCGACGCGCAATCCATCACAGTCAGCGGCGCCTTTGTTGGGGGCGGCGCCCAGGCGGATGTTGCGCGCACCGAAAACACCGTTCATGTAAACGAGGTGGTGAGCTGGAGCCACGGCAAGCACTATTTACGCGCCGGGGTGCAGTTGCCGCAGTTCAGTCGACGGGCCGTGGATGACCACACGAACCGCCTGGGATCATTTAAGTTTTCTTCGCTGGCAGGCTACGCCGCAAATGCACCGTATGTCTTCACCGCGCAGCAGGGGGTGGGCAGGGGCCTGTACTGGATCAACGAGTTTGGTGCGTTCGTGCAGGACCAGGTGAAGCTGAGTCCGCGGTTGCAGTTGTCAGTGGGCCTGCGTTACGACTGGCAAACCTTTCTTCCAGACAACAATAATTTTGCGCCTCGCGTCTCGCTCTCGTATGCGCCTCAATCAGGTAAAACCATCCTGCGGGTGGGCGCAGGAGTCTTCTACGACCGCACCGGAGGCGACTTTCCGAGCACGGTGAAACTGCATAACGGCGAGGTGCTGAAATCCATACAGGTGCAGAACCCTTCTTATCCTTTTGTTGCTTCGGATGGCATTGATTTGCCAACCAACATCGTCCGCTTCGAGAGTAACGTTCGCACGCCTTATGCGTTTCAATATAGCTTTGGAGTCGAGCAGCAAGTGCACCGCTCGATTACACTCACTGGCGGATATCGAGGGCAGGTACAGGTCAAGAGCTTTCGTTCCCGCGATGCGAACGCGCCTATTCTTCCTCCAGACCCCAGCCTTACGGCCGTCTATCCGCGACCGGATACCTTGTACGGAGAGATCCAACAGATCGAGTCCGGGGGGCGCACATTACAGAACGCGCTCGACCTTTCTTTTCGCGGACGGGCAGGGCGTTGGTTCAGCGGCCAGGCGCAATACACTCTGTCGCGGTTCGAGGGCAATACCGGCGGTATCAGCGCATTTCCTCAGGACCAATACCTGCCCAACGCTGAGTGGGGCCGCTCGAACCAGGATCGACTGCAACGTTTTAACCTGATCGGGAACATCAACCCCGATCACTGGCTCACCCTCGGGGTGAACGCGACGCTGTACTCGGGCCTGCCCTACACTGAGTTGACCGGCGACGACTATTTTCATACCGGATTGGGGAACGCCCGGCCAACGGGCGTAGGACGTAACACCCGCGAGGGCGGTGGAGTGGCTTCTCTCGACTTGCTCTACAACCACGATTTCTTCCTGACCCGCGAACGAGCAGAAGACAAAGCCCACGTTCTTTCCGTGGGCATTTCTGCATTCAACATTTTGAACCGAACGAATTTTACGAGCTACGAAGGTACGCTCAGCTCCGAACGCTTCGGGCGACCGACAGCAGCGCTTGCGGCCCGCCAACTTCAATGTTCCATCGGCTATCGTTTCTAGCTAGTTCGGCAGCAACACAGGGACTCGTCGGGAAAGGCCTCAGGAGAAATCACTTTGGCTCGACCAGCAAAGGGTCGCCGCTGCAGATGACCTGTGACGCGCGAACCGCTCCGCGCACATTGCCGCGCATGATGAAAGTCGCGGGGCAGGGTCGGCGTGCGTTGGCAAGCGATGCTGCACTTAAGGTTTGCTTAAGCATGTCTCCCTAAGGTGAGAGAGAACTGGTTTTAAACCATTGGCGATACGCAAACACCTTAGGGATCTCCGGTACGCAGGGGGACTGTTAAACATTCTCGGATTGCTGTTGTCTATCTGGCTGCGGATGCAGAGATTTTCGGCAGGGTCGCGGGGGGCCGGGTCCCACCTCTTTGCCTTTTTATGGAGTCTAGGACTTTTTTGCTGGCTAGTCGGGCTGTTGTTGTTTCTGAGCGCCTGGATCGTTGAAGATTTGTGAGAAAAGCAGCGCCCGCTCTTAGTGTTGCCGGGCTGGTTGGTTTGGGAGCGCCACGCGTACTGGATGCTTCGATGCGGATAACATACCGGGAACCAGCCGCCTCTGTTAAGTAGGCCCCTAGCCCATCCTAGCCCGGATTTCTCACCAGTACTGATTGGTGCGACTGGTTGAAGGGAGCGGTGAGCCTGTTGCTGTGTTTTGGCTTCTGGCCTTGCGCGTCAGATTAATTTTTGGTGTGCGGCGACATGTTTTGCGGGTTAGCTACCCCCCTTTGTCATCCCGTCCTTAACTTGCACTGCAAGCAGGCGCTCGGGATGACAAGTGGGGTGCTAGCTAGAACCAGGTCTTCTGTCTATAGGTAGCGTAAGCTTCACCGAACGCTGCGGTAAGAACCCCGCGTTCTCGGCGCACCCGCAGTATCTGTAATCCGACGACCGGGGGAAAGGCGAGAAAGGCCCATTTCCAGTCCATGAAAAGGAAAAAACCAGCGAGAGTCAAGAGGCTGAACAGGTAGATTGGGTTTTGTATGCGCGCATAGAGGCCTTCGGTAATGAGAGCGCGAGCTTCGGCTTTTCCGGAAAAGGACGCGCCGAGCTGCAGGCGTGCCGCGATCCACAATGCTTCGGACGGGATGAGGATGCAGATTCCACATAGTCGAGTCATTGTCCAATGATCGGGCCAGCGCCGGAACATCATGTAAAGTGTGATGGCAACAACGGGATAGATACCCCATTGCTTTTTCGGGGAGCGAGCGACCTCAACCGATTGCCCGGCTTCCGAGTCTTTGCCTGGGGGAGTTGCCGGCCTTGGTTTCATAAATCGGACAGGATCGAGCTTTCAAGCGCTACTTCGATCATTACGATAGCTCGGAACCTACTTTGCTGGCGTGGAAGATGGCGGCCCAATATTTGGATTCATCCATGATTCAGAATGCCCGCCTCTTGCATCCTGTTCAAGAATGCTAGTCGCGGGAGATTAAGCAGCGCTGAAGGGTCACTACTGAAATCACTGGATGCCAAAGTTCCCCCGCCCAACAATCTGGCGGTGATGACACAACCTGGAAAGCTGCTCAGCCGCACGAACGTTCAGGCTTTGCGGAACGAAAGCCTGGCTTGAAGCAACTTTGCAACACCGCCTGTGAAGGCAGAACCTTAACATTCCCTTAAGGTTCGCCAAGCTAAGATACCCGAGCCGGGACGGGGGAGGGAGTGGCTCTTTGGGACCGCTTCCGCAGGTTTACGCCCATCCCAGCAGTCGCGTCGTTCCCTACGTTTGTCATTTCAGCCTTCGTCATCACAGTTCGTTTAGCAGTTTTTGCAAAAATCAGCATTCAAAGCAAAAAGCTTCGCAGCGGCATCCCTTAGAAGCAAGACCACCGGCCTGGCGTGTTCCATCACAGACAATCGCGTCGTTTGAAGCAAACCGCGACTCAAAACACAGAGAAGTCCTTCGAGAGGCGAGACGATGCATCCTTATAAGGCATTTAGATACGTTATAGTTGCTGTAGTTCTCGTCGCTGCATCGTCGCTCCTGACGATGCGCGCGCAGACCACGCTTGGCGGCATCAACGGCGAAATCACTGATAACTCCGGGGCTGCCGTCCCTGGAGCCAACATCACGGTTACCAGCAATGGGACCGGCCTCACCCGTCAAACAGTCGCCAACAGCAGCGGCTCCTACGCGTTCCGCGATCTACCGATTGGTCTCTACACCGTCGGTGTGACCAAGGACAGTTTTGATGCGCAGAACTATCCTTCCATCCAAGTGCAGGCGGATCGCACAGTCACGCTGAACGTCGCGCTCAAACCTGGCCAAATCTCGACATCTGTAACGGTTGAGGGTTCGCCTCTGCTCAATTCAACGGATACGACGAACGGTTATGTTCTCGACAGCACCCAGATTGAAGCTTCGCCTTTGGGCACTGGCAGCTTTACCCAGCTGGCCGTGCTGGCCCCTGGTGTGAGCGCTGACTTTCTTTCGGATACAGGCACAAACACCGGGTTGGGCAATCAAAATATCTGGGCTAACGGCCAGCGGCTGAGTAGCAATAGCTTCACCATGAACAGTATTCTAGCCAACAACCTGTTCAATGGCGCATCCTCCAGTCAGGTTTCCGCCAATCGGGCGGTGCTGAACACGGGGGAGAATTTCCTCAGTCACGGTGGAACCATCCAGACCAATACATCGATCTTTGACGCGATCGGTCAAGCGCTGCCTTCGCCTCCTCAGGAGACGATCCAGGAGATACGCGTGAACACTTCGATGTTCGATGCATCGCAGGGAACCACCGCGGGGGCGCATATCGACGTGACCACAAAGTCTGGGACCAACCAGTTGCACGGCTCGCTCTACGGCACGCTGGGCAACGCTGCACTGAACGCCGCCCCCTATTTCTTCAATCAGGATACGAGCATTCCCGCTAACCAGAAAGTGCCCGACCTTCATCGCAGTATCTACGGAGCCACGCTGGGAGGACCGCTGATCAGAAACAAGCTGTTTCTGTTTGGGTCGTATCAAGGGACACGGGTTCGCGATAAACTGAATTCCACGTCGACCGCCTATGTGCCGACGGGTCTTAGCGGGGACCGTTCCACCGCCGGACTGCTCAACGCAGCCAATGCGTATTGTGCTGCCGCAGTCAACGGCAATGGACCAGGTGTGAGCAATTGCAACGATTTCGGTAACTACTCCGGAACGGTCGACCCGGTCGCAGCGAAGCTCCTGCAAACCAATCTGGGCGCGAACCCCCTGGTGCCCTCATTTGAAGACGCAACCAACATCCCTGGTGGGAACACCCAGCTCTTTGGACCGGCCTCAACCTTTGACGCGGTGCAGACCAATGGAAACATCGACTACAACATCAGTAACCGGGACGTGCTTTCAGGAAAGTATTATTTTCAACGCGACCCTACCAGCACCCCTTTTCCCAGCCAATCGACGCCATTGCTTGGATTTCCGCAAAAATTCAAGGTAGGCAGCCAGGTGGCCTCGCTCGAAAACAACGTTGTGATCTCCCCTCGGCTCTCGTGGGACCAGAAGGGAGGCTTTTTACGCATGAATGTAGGCGCCCTTACTGGCCAGCCATTCGACGGCGCGGCCGTGGGGATCAATCTCTTCGGCAGTCCATACTTCCCCGGCATCAGCATTCGAGATGTGGACGGCGCGGGCGGCTCACTCTCCATCGGTCCATCGTCCAATTTTGCCAACACGGGTTTCGTGCAAAACACGTTTGAAGGGACGACGAACCTGAACTGGGCGCTGGGCAATCACACCCTGTCGTTCGGCGCCAGCATCGACTACACGCAGTTGAACATTATCAATCGCGCCAACCAGGTTGCCCAGTTGGGCTTTACCACGTTTGCTGACTTCCTGAACGGCGGCCCGCTACGGCTGGGTGAAGGTAACAGCGTGTACTTTCAGGGACCAAGCAATCGCTACTATCGAGCGCCGCAGGTGGGCTCCTATGCCCAGGACAAGTGGAAGCTGCGCGATAATTTGAGCTTGTCGTTAGGGGTTCGGTACGACTGGGACGCCGGATTGGCAGAGAAATATGGCCAACTGGTCAACTTCAGCCCCAAGCAGTACCAGTACGACTTGAACACTGACACGATCGTGAACTCGGGGCTGGTGATTGCCGGCAACAACAAGCTGTATCACACGCCGGGCACCAGCAACTCGACGCTGACGGCGCGCCAGTGGGGCATCGGCCCTCGCATCGGCCTGGTGTGGAGCCCGGCGACGAGCCATGGCAATATTGTCTTTCGCGCCGGGGGTGGACTCTACTACGACCGGGGCGAGTACTTTACTAACTTCTCGCCCAGTGCCGGGCAGGGGTTTAACGGACCGTTCGGTGTAACCTTGCAGCCGCCGTTCGTGCAGCCGATTCTTGCCAACGCCTCGTCCACACTTGCGAATCCATTCACCCAATCGACGGTAAACATTAACCCCGCGGATTTCGTGAACAGCCTTCCCAACCAGGCTGCCTTGATTGCTGGAAATAGCCCCTACTTGTTCGGTGCCTACAACGCTGCCAACAAATTGCCATACACGGAGAACTGGAGCCTGGACATGCAGTGGCAACCCAGGCCGGACATGGCATTTACCGTAGGCTACACCGGCAATCATGGCGTACATCAGACCATCCCGCTGCCCTTCAACCAACCCCAGATTGCCACGACCAGTAGTCCCGTCAATGGGCAGAACTATTCCTATGGCTATCAGGTCATGGATAGTAGCGGCAATCCCATACCGAACGAGCCTTACAACACGGCGACCGGCGGCAACACAGATCTGCGCGTTCCCTTCACCGGGTACAGCCCCAACTCAGTGCTCTGGTCCGCTATCGGCAACTCTCACTATGACGCGCTCTTGACAACGTTGAAAAAAACCTACGCGAACGGGTTGACGTTCAACGTATCCTACACATGGTCGCACGCCCTCGATGACAGTAGCGGATACGGGCTGTTCTACAACGGCAATGACGCTCGGAACCTCAGGTCAGGCTACGCGAGCGCCGACTACGATCGCACCAACGTCACGTCGATCAACTACTTTTACGAGCTGCCTAAACTTGGGGCCGACAACGTGATTCTGCGTAAGGCCATCAACGGATGGGGCACCAGCGGGATCGCTGTCCTCGAGAGCGGCCAGCCTTACAATCTCTACGACTTCAGCGGAACCATTGGCAGCCTCTACTACTCCTACAACGACTACCTAACCAATCCAGTATTGCCACTAGCGCCGGGAGTTACACCGCGCCAGGCCCTGACTGGGCATAGCGGTTCCAACCTTTCGCAACCGGCTTTTAATCCGAACGCCTTTGCCCTGCCGCGCGTAGCCGCTGGGACGAAGGGCGTTCCCCTGGGAGACAACACAGAATCGGAATTTGCCAGTGGAGGAAGAAATATCTTTCGTGGGGATTTCCAAAAGCGTGCGGATGTTTCCGTGATCAAGGACACCACCTTTCACGATCGATATACTTTGCGGCTAGGGATGAATGTTTTCAACTTAACCAACACGCCAAGCTTCGATACCCCGAATAACAACGTCAGCGTGAACTACGCTTTTGGTGCGCCGCCTACGAATTTCGATGTTGGGAAAGCGTTCGCGCTCACCAGCCAGAAAATCGGCATTATCCAACATTCTCTTGGCAGCCCAAGGCAAATTCAATTTACCGGCCGCTTTGTGTTCTAACTGGGAAGGGAATTCCTTTCGTTCTGCGAAGCCTGCGTGCACTCCGCGTACTGACACGGCCTTCCACTTGGTAAAGTAAAGTGCCGCGGGCTTCGATCCATTACGCAATCGTTGCATTACGCGAAACAGCGATTCCGCGGTGCGCGGGATGCGACGCAGGGCAGACTCACCGTCGTGAGATATGGGGCACCCGAGTTGGTGACGGGTACGACGTGTGATGTGCGGAGCTGAGCCTGGCGCGCATAAGCGCCCATGCTCATGCGCCACAAGCAATTGTGAAGGACTCAACAACCTCAGATTTGACATCCCGCCCGAAGCGGAGCGCGGCGACCACCAATGTTAAACCCCACCACTGCACCGGGTGCCCCATATCTCACGGCGCTCTTCAGCCGGGAGATGTGGGCGGGCTTTTACCCTCTTACTCCTTAACGGAAGTTACATGGCAAGGTTGTCCGCATTTTGGTCCTCAGTCCGCGGCAACCTCTTCGGATTGGGGTGTGGAGATCGGTTTGCCCCATCGCCAGCACGAGAGCAGATAGCAGACGGGCCCGCCGGCAGCGACCAGCAACCCGAACAGCAAGGCCGGCATATGCGCTACCTGTTCAGACCGGGATGCGTACGCAGCGTACACGAGCAGCGCCACCGGCGGTACGCTTACCACCCAGACGCCGAGCATGCCGCCGGGAATACGAAAGGGTCGCACCATATCCGGTTGCTTGATGCGTAAGGCGATGAGCGCGGCAAACTCGATCACCAGGCTGGCGCCGTACAAGATCAGATCGATGGAGATGAGCCGTTCGTAGGTGAACCCGAGCGCGAGTGCCCAGCCCAGGCCGCAGAGCAGAATGGCTACCCAGGGGCTGCGCCGGCGGTTGCGCCGCGTCAGCGCGGAAGGCAACATGCGGTCCTCCGCCATCACTACCGGGAGCCGGGTGTAGGAGAGGGTGAGCGCATTGAACATGCCCACGCCGTTGATGATGCCGCCGATGACGATGGCGATTGCCAGCCATGGTCCGGCAAGCAGGCGCGCCGCATCGGTCCATGAGCCGGTAGTGAATTGATCGACTGGGATACCGGCTGCTGCGATGGCACTGAGCGGAAGAATGTAGGAGAGCGCAACGATGCCGCAGGTCGCGAGCATTGCCAGTGGATAATTGCGGCGCGGGTTCTCCACCTCCTGCGCGACGGTGGTGGCGTTGTCCCAGCCCATGTAGTTCCACATCGCGACCAGTATGGCGGTTGTCAGCGTGCCGTGTGGCGTTCCCGATTGTGCGTGCGGCACATGCTGGAGCAGGTGATGCCATCCCACCCAGTAGCCGCAGCCCACGAGCACGACGAAGGGGGCGAGCAGGGCAACGAAGAGTACGATCGCGGTGCGGCCGACCGTGCGTGCTCCTGCCAGGTTCCACACGCAGCACAGGATCACAAAGGTGACCGCCCACAGAGTGGCGCGGCTGCCGGCGGTCCATGTGGGGAAAAGCCGCCCAAGATAGAGGACGGAAAGCGTGGGATAGATGGCCATGTCGAAGATGCTGGCCGTCAGCGAGAGCCAGGCCTCCTGGTAACCCCAGAAGGGGCCGAAGGCGCGGCGCACCCAGACATAGAAGCCGCCCTCGGCGGGGATGGCGCCGGCCAGCTCGCCGATCATGAGGGCGGTGGGCAGACTCCACACGAAGGGAACGATCGCGAGGATGAGCAGCGCGCCGAAGTAGCCTGCGCCGCCGAGCGTGTCCTCGATGCCATAGGGGCCACCGGAGACCATAAAGAAGGTCGCAGCGATAAGAGAGAAAAGGCGCAGCCGCCTGCCTTTGGGCTGCGGGTCCGGTGAATTTGAGGCGGCCATCTCAGCAATATTACTGGAGATCGAAACGCACCCCCCTGGAACTGGAGAAACAGGCCGCGCCCGCCATCAATCGTCAGGTACAGAGCTTTCTGCATCGATCTACGCACGTAGCCGCCCGGTGGCCCCCATCAAATCTCATTCGCCTGTGCGATGAGGCTATTTACCGGCCGTACTTCCTGGGCATTGTCGTAGAGGTGCCTCCACTCCGGAAGAACCAGGTCAGAAGCCGGATGAGACCTTACCAGATGACTGGAAACGCTTTTGCTTTGCGAATCATTTTGTCTTTGGTCACCAGGGGACGCCACCGCAAGGCCGCCCTTATTTCGCAATGGAGTACGTCGACGGCGTTCCGATCAGCCCTCTAACCAACTCGGGTGCCCCATATCTCACGACGTTTTTCAGTCGGGAGATGTGGGAATTCACAGCTCTCACCCAGCAACTCGAAGGAACACATGGCGGGCCGGTCACAGTCACTCGATGGAGGAGATATTCCGTGACCACGCGGCCGGCGGGAAAGCTGCGCAGTCGATTAATGACAATGGAAGGATCCGCGACGAAGGATCCGCGACAGACGAAACAACCGCCGAACTCTGCAGTGTCCTCAGCGAGGTTATTTCGTCCGTCCCTCATCCC
>CAZZVD010000165.1:0-12047 GCA_964657465.1 uncultured Acetobacteraceae bacterium
CTGTTAACGCTACAAGCAACTACCAGGGAAGCGACCGTCCTAAACTTGTCATCCCCCTTTTGTCATCCCGACCGAAGCCGAGGGATCTGCTGTGCGCCTTTCACCTGCCACAAATTGTTACAGAGCTCCAGCATCGGATGGGCAGAATAAACGAATGACGGGTGCCCCACATCTCGCTGGTTTTTCGCGAGATGTGGGATTCCACGGCTGTCCACCGGCCACTCTCTACCGGCAACAGGTCTCAATGGCGGTCATATACACCGTCCACACTCAGGGTCTGAGGTTTGTGGAATCCCACATCTCGCGAAAAACCAGCGAGATGTGGGGGCAATAATATACTTGACTGACTACGATGTTTCCCGTACATTTGAAACATCATGAACGCGCCTAAGACCCTTCAAGAAGCGATTCTGTTCTTCAGCAACTTCAATAACTGCCGCGAGTTCATGATCTCGGTGCTCTGGGCGGATGGCGTGGTTCGTTGCCCTGCGTGCGGCTCCGAGAAGGTTACTTACCTTGCGAACGCCAAGGTATACCGCTGCTACGGCAAGCACCCCAAGCAAAAGTTCTCGCTTAAGGTTGGGACCATCTTCGAGGATTCCCCGCTTCCCCTTGAGAAGTGGCTCCCCGCTGTGTGGCTCATCGTTTCGGCAAAGAACGGCGTGAGCAGCTATGAACTTCACCGCTCCATTGGCGTAACTCAGAAATCGGCGTGGTTCATGCTTCACCGCATCCGTGAAGCGATGCGTACCGAGACCTTCATGAAGATGGGCGGTAGTGAGAGTGGCCCGGTAGAAGTGGATGAGACCTTTGTCGGCGGCAAGCCCAAGAACATGCACCTTGCACGCCGCCAGAAGATGCAGAAGGCGGTCGATGGTCGCTCCGGCAAGGTGATCGTGATGGGCATGCTTGACCGGGAGACTCGGCAGGTACGCGCCAAGGTCGTTCCCAACGTCAAGCGCGAAACCCTGCAAACTGAAATCCTTGAGCATATCGCGAGTGGCTCCAAGATCTACACCGATGGCCACTGGGGATACGACAAGCTTGCCGAGCACCAGTTCGTGCACGAAACCGTCAACCACCTACAGGAGTACGTTCGCGGCCAGGTGCACACTCAGGGCATCGAGAACTTTTGGAGCCTGTTCAAGCGCACCTTGACCGGCACCTACGTAGCGGTCGAGCCGTTCCACTTGGGCAAATACGTCGATGAGCAGGTATTCCGCTTCAACTACCGCGCAACCAAGGGCAATCCGATCAATGACGCGGATCGCTTCACTTTGGCCATGAATCATGTTGCGGGACGGCGCTTGACCTATGCCGAGCTAACCGGCAAGGTGGGAGAAACGAGAAACTAACTTGCCCGTTTGGGCGAAGAGGCAGCGACGCGGGAAGAGGTCTTAAGCGTTCGCGTTCGCTTTGTCTCTTTGATTCGTTCTTTGATTTCAGCGTGCGGAACGGCTACAAGCCGTTTCATAAATCCGGTAAAGCGTTCGAAATCACCCGGCTCATTCTTGGCGGTCTGGTTCGGTTGATTCGGCATAGACGCTCCTAGATTGGAGCGTAACGCCGATGTGTGCTTTGCGTCAAACAGTGCTTTTTGATCCGCTTGATGGTGACGAGCGTGCTATCGGAGACAGTGTGGAATTCAGGCTCTTATACTCTGGCGAACTCTTGGGCGCGAGCCGCAGTGATACCCGCGCTAAACATAAACATGCCATCCGCAAGCAATTTCATCCTCAACTGGAACGTCTGTGGCAGACCAACTATAGCGTGAGAAACATTGCATGGATGGTCGGTCACGATGCGCTGACGGAAGCGAACGAGGACCGGGTTGCACCGTGCCCTCCAACCCATCAGGAACTGGAGGAACGCGGCAAACAATTGATAGGAGATCGCTGGAATCGTTGCGGGTACAAGTTCTATCCGATTGTCACGGAATCTTTCGATTTAAGGTGCGAATTAGACATTCTGTTCCTGCGCAATGAACCCGCAGGAAAAGTAATAAACTGCGGCGACATTGATAACCGGCTGAAAACTATTTTTGATGCGCTTCGACTCCCTGCTGAAGCTTCGGAGATGGGCAACTCGATGCCAGGCAGGGACGAAACTCCCTTTTACTGCTTGCTGGAGGATGACCGGCTCATCTCTAAGGTAACCATCACCGCCGATCAGCTTCTACTCTTGCCGGATCAGCGAGAGATTGGGCCCAATGATGCCCATTTGGTTATAACGGTGAATTTGAAGCCGCGCACGTACTCAATAGAGGGTCTGCGCTTTTTGTAGCCTTATCCTTTTTCTGACTGTCATCGCCGCAAAAACGATCCAAACACGTCGCTCAGTAAACTTTGAGCAACAGACTGGCAATCAACGTATGAGCAAAAGCGGACGGCCCCGCTATTGTCCACGGAGAAACGCAACTGGTCGTATTCGTCCGAGATAACGCTATGCCAGTCGGTGGTTCTCTTATAAACGGTTACGCAGCCGCGCTCAGGGTCAAGTGAAAGCCGGATGTGCTTTGTTGGGCTGGATGCTTTCGTTACTTCGAGAGTCTCTCCGGCGTACTCGCAGGCAACACCGCTTTCCCCTCGCGCCCCGTTAAATTCTTTTACGTAGGCTGAAATCTGATCCGAAAGCACGCGGAAAAGCGACGAGCATTCCGCTTTGATTCTAGAGCTGGCATAGAGCTGCCACTCGCGATCCTTTTGAACTTTCTCCTCTGCCCTACTGATTGCGTTAGCTTGCTCTGATCCCCATCCCATAATTGACCTCTTTATGCGCAGTCGATACCACATGTTGTGGTTCTAGTATCGTCACAGACTATGCCCCCAGGCTGAAGTCAGTCAAGTATATTATTGCCGATGTGGGGCACCCGCCATTCGTTTATTCTGCCCATCCGATGCTGGAGCGCTGTAGACATTTGTGGAGGGAGAAAGGCGCACAGCAGATTGCTCGGCTACGCTCCTAAAGAACAAACTGGAAAGTGCTCCGCTCGCTCAGCCAGAGCGATCGCGTATCGCACCCCGTTCATCCCGTCCTTAACCTGCACTGCAAGCAGATTGCTCGGGATGACAAAAGGGGGCGCTGGAAGGGAAAAGGCAGGGGAACGGAAAACAGCAGGAGGAAAGGCAAGTCACGAACAACCCTCAACTACGCTCCGGGACAACAAAGCGTCCCTCCCCCCCCCACCCTCGAAGGTCGCAGATTTAAACTGCCCACATGCTCCTCTGCGCCATAACCGAAGGCTCGGTGAACGGTGACCCAGACCGCCACCAGCAACTGCTTCATCAAATCGAGCAGTGGACAGCAGGTGGTGTGCACTACATCCAGCTGCGAGAGAAAGCCCTGCCTCCCGCCGGCCTGGCTTCGCTCGCAAAAGAGATACAGGCAAAGCTCGACCCAAAACACACCCGGCTGCTCATAAACCTCCCCTCCCCGGAGCACGCAGGCATCGCCGTAGCTTCTGGCGCCGCAGGAGTCCATCTCGCCGGGAAGCCAAGACCCGGGGTTGGAGATACTATCCGCGAGGCCTTCCAGGCAGCCGGCCGGAACGCCCTCCTCAGCATGCCCTGCCACACCCTGGAAGAGGTGGCACTCGCCGCAGACCAACAAGCCGGCATGATCCTCTTCTCCCCTGTCTTCGAGAAGCTCACCACGCCCCCAGTGGGCCTGGCTATGCTCCACCAGGCATGCCTCCTGGCTGGAACCATCCCGGTCCTCGCCCTGGGCGGGGTCACCGCCGCCAATGCCCCCGCCTGTGTGGCGGCCGGGGCTGCCGGCGTAGCCGGTATCCGCCTCTTTGCCGATGGCAGCTGGCGGCAGCTGGCCAGGCAAACTCAGCCGATCGAACCATATATAGTGGAATAAGAAATCAACATGCAGAGCGTGAGTTTGAAAAAGCCGTTGACCTACCTTCGATTGACCTCCCAGACATTGTGGAACCGGCAGTATCCCTACTTCCTTAGCGCGCTTCTGGCGACCGTCGTCTTATTGCCCTGCGCCCTGAAGGCGCAAACCCAGGGTCCGCAAACTCAGGACACGCAAACCATCCCGGCGGCCACCACGCCCACGGAGAATTTCGACCTGGGGGTGGGCGGCTTTTACCAGATCACCAACGCCTCCAACGGCAACTTCATCCGTGAAGACACCACCTCGTCGGGCGGTGCGCTGATCAGTCTCCGCAAGCCCGTCCGTCCCTGGCTGGGGTTCGAGGGCAACATCGGTTACACCAAGTTCTTTGAGGCCTACAACAAGAACATCGTTAAGGTGCAGAGCAACGTCACCGATGTCAGCTTTTCGTACCTCCTGCAGTCCCCAACCTATTACGGATTTGCGCCGTTCTTCAGCATCGGCGGTGGCGTGATTGTTTTCTCGCCCATCTCCGGAACGTTGATCGACGTGAACGGACTCTTTCCCAAGAACCTTTCCTCCCAGCTGTTGCCGGAATTCAGCTACACGGTAGGGGTGAACTATCCGGTTTTTGGCCGCTTCGGCGTGCGCGGACAGTTGCGCGGGCTGGAATACAAGACCCCCGACTTCCATCAGAATTTGCTCAACACCCATACTTTGCGATCCACGGTGGAGCCAACCCTGAGCGTCTATTACCGTTTCTAAATCGTCGCCCGGTCCGAGCGTGCCCTATGGGCGCACGCGGATCGTACGGCCAACCCGCAAGTCTGTGAGAATGCCATGCCTTTGCTTATTACTGTGTCCGATCTCGAACGGGAGCCGGTTGATTTCAGCGAAACTGTCCCGTCTGGCGCTATCGATTACGGTTCCGGCATACAGCAGATGGGCGGACTCGCGGTTGCCGGCCGTGCAGACCTGTTGACCGAGCATCGCGGCCCGCACGAGCTGATCCACGACATCCGCCTGCGTGCCGGATACCAGGGTGATTTTGAGATGCCCTGCGCCCGCTGCCTTGACCCAGTGGCCCAGCGGCTCGACGAGCACTTTGACCTGCTCTTCCGCCCCGCCGGGGTTGACGCCGCGGGCGCGGAACATGCCATCTCGACCTCGGACACCGAAATCGGGTACTATGAAGGTGGCCGTCTCGCGGTAGAGGACGTGTTACGCGAGCAGGTGTTGCTTTCCCTGCCTGCGAGAGCGCTCTGCCAGCAGGATTGCAAAGGAATTTGCCCTCATTGTGGAAAAAATCGCAATACTGAGAGCTGCGCTTGTGACACGAGCCAGGTCGATCCGCGTTGGACAGCGCTTGGCGATCTCCGCAGCAGGTTGAAAACTTAAAAGCTGAATGCAATCGCAGACTGCAGCCGTTTAACGGCCCATCGCGCAAACGCGAGGAACGCAGCCAGGCGATGCCTGAAAGGAATTCGCAATGCCCAATCCAAAGCGGCGCCACTCCAAGGCCCGCACCTCCAAGCGCCGCGCTCACGACGCACTCACCGGGATCATCGTCTCGGAATGCCCTAACTGCCACGAGCGCAAATTACCTCACAGGGCTTGCCCGAAGTGCGGCATCTACAAAGGTCGCGAAGTTCTCGAAGCCAAAGAAGCTTAGCTCATCCGGTGACCAACCTCACGGATATAGCCCTCGACGCCATGGGCTCGGACAAAGCCCCTGAGCCAGAAATCAGGGGCGCTATCCAGGCCTGCCGGCAATTGCCAGTAAGGGTGCACCTGGTTGGTCCCGAAGATCGTCTGCGTGCCGCGCTGCGTGAGGCGGGAGGCGCAGAAGACCTGCCGATCGTGATCGTTCCGGCCACGGAATGGATCACCATGGACGAGAAGGCCGCCACCGCCATTCGCAAGAAACCCGGCAGCAGCATGCGTGTCGGCCTGCGCCTGGTCAAAGAACACAAGGCTGCCGGATTTCTCACCGCTGGCAACACCGGCGCCGCCATGGCCCTCGCCAAGATGGTGCTTGGCGCGCTCCCAGGTGTGGACCGTCCTTCGCTGGCGAAAATGTTGCCTACCTCGACCGGCTCGCCCTGCGTGCTGCTCGACGTGGGCGCCAATGTCGATTGCAAACCCCACAATCTGGAACAGTTCGCGGTCATGGGTGAGATGTATGCGCGTAGCGTGCTGAAGATTCCGCGCCCCCGCGTCGGCCTGCTTTCCATTGGCGAAGAAGAAGGCAAAGGCAACGACCTTACGCGCGAGACTTTTCCCCTGCTGAAGCAGCTGTCGATCAATTTCATCGGCAACGTGGAAGGCCGCGATATCTACAACGGCAACGCGGATGTGGTGGTCTGCGATGGGTTTGTCGGCAACGTTGCCCTGAAAACCTCAGAGGGTCTGGCCCGGCTGGTGCGCGACCTGCTGCGGCAATCGCTCGCCTCGACTGTCACCTCCCAGGTCGGCGCCCTGCTCTCCCGTAAGGCCTTCAACGACTTCAAAAAACGGTTGGACTATTCCGAGTACGGCGGAGCCCCACTCCTCGGTATCCGCGGCGTCTGCATCGTGAACCATGGTTCCTCGAATGACCGGGCCATCTTCAATGGCATCCGAGTGACCGCCGAGTTTGCCCAAGCCGGTGTCAACCAGGGGCTGGAGCGTGAGTTCGCCGGCCGCCGCACAGCGGTCGCGGAGCCGGAACCGGATCTGGATGTACCCATCCAACCCCTGCATTCAGACTAGCTCTCAGGAGCGAGCCGAACCCGCCCCGGAACCACGCACACATTCTTCATCAGAAAGAACATCATGAGCAAAACTGCTTTCCTGTTTCCCGGACAAGGTTCACAAAGCGTAGGCATGGGCCGCGAATTGGCTCTCAGCTTCCCGCTGGCTCACCAGACATTCCAGGAAGCAAACGAAGCGCTCGGCTTTGATCTGGCTGCACTCTGCTTCGAAGGGCCTGAAGAGCAGCTAAAGCTTACGGAGTTTACTCAGCCTGCCATCTTCACCGTGTCCGTGGCCGCGCTGCGCGTGCTCACCGCGAACGGAGTGAGCGCCGACTATTTCGCCGGCCACTCGCTGGGGGAATACGCGGCAAACCTGGCCGCGGGCACAATCGAGTTTGCGCCGGCAATCAGGGCCGTACATCGCCGCGGACAACTCATGCAGCAGGCCGTTCCCGCTGGCCATGGGGCCATGGCCGCCATCCTCGGCATGCCGGCAGAGAGCGTAGTGGCGGTCTGCCAGGACGCAACGCGAGAAGCCAATGCCCCGGTAGAGCCTGCCAACCTCAATACCGCCGAACAGACCGTGATCTCAGGAGCGGCCGCAGCAGTGGAGCGTGCGACCGTGCTGGCCAGGGAACGCGGCGCCAAGCGAGCAGTCATGCTGCAGGTATCAGCGCCTTTCCACTGCAGTCTTATGCAGCCTGCTCAGGACGCTCTCCTCCCCGTGCTGCAGGCAATGCAGTTCTCCTCCGCCAAGGCGCCGGTGGTGGTCAACGTGGATGCTGCCATGGTGAGCGAAGGGCCCGCACTCCGCGAAGCGCTGGTGCGCCAGGTTACGGGTGCTGTCCGCTGGGCAGAGTCGATGCAATTGCTCATCGCCCAGGGCGTTACGAACTTCGTCGAGGTCGGGCCTGGCAAGGTGTTGAGCGGTCTTATGCGGCAAATCGACCGCAGCCAGAAGTGTGCCAACGTTGAAGATCGCGCTAGTCTCGAAAAGCTATTGGCAGGGCTTAACGCTTCGTAATTTACTCGGTCGAAAGCTGTACCGGGGAGAAGCCAATCGTCTTTGCCTTCCGCTCTACCCAAAGGAACGTAGGCGTTTTTTGCCCGTTCACTTCCACCCCCACCACCACACCCGATCCCACACTCTTTGACATCACGATCTTGTGTGTCTTGATGTCGCCCCAGTCGCTGTTGTGTCCCCAATCAGTCTCGAAGCGGCCGTAGGAATATTGTGCGTATTGCTGCGGGTGCTGTTGCCAATTGGGATCGTGGTTCCAGAGGGCAAACGCTTTCGGCAGATCGCGGCTCTCAAGGGCCGCGAAGAACTGGTTGATGCGATGCTCCTGAGGCCAGTTCCAGAAATACCAGGCTCCGACGGCAAGCAATAAACACGCGATCAGGCCGGCAATGAGGATATTCTTTCGCTTCTGCGATTTGGCAGGATCGTAAGTAGGTGCATCAAGCAAGGTCATAGGTCTGAGGTGCTCCTCGCCTCTCCCGCAAAGTTTACTCCGATTTATTCGCCGGTTGCCGGGCGAATGCCGCTACGACACCCGCATCTCTGCCCCGTGGCAGTACCTAGCAACCTAGCGCGAATACGAAATCTGTTCCTGCTCAGCTTTTCGCTCCAACGCCAGCGCGATCAGCCGCGAAATCAGGTCCCGATACCCGATGCCGCTTGCGTCCCACAGCTTGGGATACATGCTGATCGACGTAAACCCGGGCATGGTGTTGATCTCGTTCAGATAGAGCCGTCCTGCATCGCCCGCCTCCAGCAGAAAATCCACCCGCGCCAGCCCCGCGCAATCGCAAGCCCGGAACGCGTCCAGCGCCAACGACCGCACCTGCGCACTCTGCGCCTTCGTCAGTTTGGCAGGAATGATGGGAATGGAACCTTCACTGAGATACTTAGCCTCGTAGTCGTAGAACTCCTTGCCGGGAACAATCTCGCCCACGACCGAAGCGATCGGCTCATCATTGCCCAGCACCGCCACTTCCAGTTCGCGGGCTTTCCCCATCTTTGCGCGATTGCCGCGGCCGCCCACTGCCTGCTCGACCACGATCTTGCGATCGAAGCTGGCCGCCAGGGCAATCGCTGGTCCCAGCTCCTTGCGATCATGCGCCTTGCTGATGCCCACAGAGGAACCAAGGTTCGCCGGCTTCACGAAAAGCGGATACTTCAGCGCTGCCTCGAGCCGGGTCACAATCTTCCTGCTGCTCTTTTCCCACTCCCGACGAAGAAACGTCACGTGGCGAGTGATCGGCAAGCCGGCAGCCTGGAACAGCCGCTTCATCACTTCTTTATCCATGCCCGTTGCTGAGCCCAGCACGCCCGACCCCACGTAGGCTAAACCCGCAAGCTCAAACAGTCCCTGCATCGTGCCATCTTCCCCAAAGGTCCCATGCAACACGGGAAACACGACATCCAGTTGCAGCACATCCTGAGCCTGCGTGAGCGGTGCGGACTCTTGCTCAAAAGGGATCAGTGTGCCGCCACTCCCAGTGGTGTTAGGCATGGGTGGTACGATCACGCCCTTCCCCTTGGCCAGCAAAGCCGCGGGCGCGGTATGTTGTGGATCGCCGGCGCGCAGCGCGCTCGAGCCCGGTTCCGGAGAGTCGCCGGTCAGTAGCCGTTCCGCGTCTCCAGAGACCAGCCAGCGGCCCTGCTTGGTAATGCCGATGGGCACCACGTCAAACTTGCTACGGTCAATTGCCTTCAATACAGAAGCAGCCGAAAGCAGAGAGACTTCATGCTCGCCGCTACGCCCGCCAAAAAGTACGCCCACCCGCAGTTTCTTCTTCATGCCGTCCTTGAATCTCGTCCTTCATGCTCGTGCTTGATTCTATGGGGCGGCGCGGCCAACGTAAGTTATCGCTTCTGGTGCAACCCGGCTTAAACCGACACGATCTCGTTCTGCGCCGTGGATCCCTGTTCCTTCTGTTCCACGCGCAGAGCGACCAGGGCCACCACCAACGCAACGCTGGCGACGGCCGCACTGCCCAGGGAAAGATGGCGGTAGGCGACACCCTCGGTCAGTAGAATGCCGCCCAGGCTGGCGCCCAGTGCGTTGCCAAGATTGAATGCACCCTGGTTCAGGGTCGAAGCCAGGTTAGGCGCTCCACGCGCCTGTTCCACAATGCGTGCCTGCAAAGGCGCCCCGGCAGCAAAGTGGACGCATCCCCACACAAACACCATGGCCACTGCCGTGATGCTGCCCAGTTCAAGAAACGGCATGGCGAGAAAGATCAGGATCAACAGGATGAACCCGCCGATGAGGACCGGCATCTGCTTCCAGTCTGCCAGCCGGCCGCCCAGCAAATTGCCAAGAGTGATGCCCACACCAAACACCATGAGAACGCGGGTGACCGCGATTGGCGACAAGTGCGTCACTTGTTCAAGGATAGGAGCGATGTACGTGAACACGCAGAACAGTGCAGTCGACGATAGGGTACTGAGCGCGAGCACCAGCTGCACCTGGGGACGAAGCACCGCGTGGAACTCGTGTTTGAGGTGGATCTTCTCCGCTGGCTGTGGGGGCACCATCAGCAGCAAGCCGAGCGCAGCCAGCCCGCCAATCGGTAGCAGCGCCCAGAAAGCAAAACGCCATCCATACGCCTGTCCCAGCGCAGTGCCCGCGGGAACGCCCAGAACGTTCGCCAGGGTCAACCCGGCGAACATAAGCGCGATGGCCTGCGCCCGCTCATTGCGCGGCACCAGGTGTGACGCCACGATACTGCCAATGCCGAAAAAAGCGCCATGGCACAGCGCGGTCAGTATGCGCGCCAGCAGCAACAGAAGAAACGTAGGAGCCAGCGCACACAAGACGTTGCCGCCCACGAACATGCCCATCAGGACCAGCAGGGCGCGCTTGCGATCCATGCGCGACACGGCAAGCGCCACCAGCGGCGAGCCCAGCGTGACGCTCAGCGCGTACCCGGAGACAAGAATGCCAGTTTTCGGAATGCTCACCTGGAAGCTGTGCGCGAGATCCGGCAACAGCCCCATGATGATGAATTCCGAAGTACCGATACAGAAAGCAGAAACTGCCAGCGCGAGGAGAGGTTTTCGCATGCTCCCGTCTATTCTCCCTGATTCGGCGGCAAAGCAGAACAACTTGCCCGACCAAACAGCGCTTTAAACCGGCCGCGCTTAGTCCGTTCCGGCAATCGGCGCGAGTGTCATCGACATAAACACGTCGGCGCGTGTGTACGGCATGGGCGGAATCTGGTTAGGTGGTACATGGTGAAAGCCTACCGACTCGTATAAGTGCACAGCATTCTGCAGCTTTGCGCTGCTTCCCAGAAACAGCGACTCTGCGCCCATGCGTTGTGCGTGCACGATGGCTTCCTCCAGCAGACGGCGTCCAATTCCCTGACCGCGCAAGCGGGGCGCGACCGCCATCTTCGATAATTCGTAAACACCCTGTCCCACGGGGATAAGCGCAACGCAACCCACCGGCTCCTGGCCGGCAAAGGCCATGAGGATGCTTCCGCCTTTGCGCAGAATCCTGGTCTCCGGGTCACCCAGCGTCTCCTTGTCGGCCTTTTCCAGGGTGAAGTAACGCGTAATCCATTCCTCGTTCAGGGTCCTGAACGCGGTCATGTCTTCGCCTGCCTGCAGGGCGCGAATCTCAATCTGAGCGGTGAGTAACATCGAGCTAGCCTGGCATGCCGGCGAGAACCGGCCCATTGTCGAGCGCTTCCGGCATATTGCTACCGCCATTGAATCGCAGCACCAGTAGAGCCATCACTCAGGTTCGAAGCCGGCAACGATGGTGGTTACCTGGCTCCATGGAATGAAGAAGGCAAGGTTTTCAACGGATGGCCGCTTTGCCCGCGCGCCGATCACCTTATCGAAAGCCTCTTGGCTTTCGATCCAAATGCCGGCCTCTTCGACGGCCAGCAACTTAACGCTCCCCAGTTTCTGACTATCCAGAAACGTAGGCCCCATCACGATCACCTGATGGCCAACCAGCTTATGCAATCCAATTTCCATGGCTACCTAGACGCTACACCCATGTGCCAGGTTGCGTCAGGTGCCAGGCCAGCATTATCGGGACCGGACAAATCTTCGATCGAGAGCAGTGAATTCCCACATCTCCCGGCTGAAGAGCGCCGTGAGATATGGGGCACCCCAGACCGCGGCGCCCCAAACCTATCTTTTGTCGGACTTTCTTTGAGGTTCGGTGCGCCAAGGTAGGAGATTTCACTACCCTCAATCAATTTTATTTTTGTTTAAGGTTCGGTGCGCCACGATCCGGGGAATCCAACCCACCAATCACTTTTTGCTATTTGTTTGAGGTTCGGTGCGCCACGATCCGTGGAATTCAACCCACCCAATCACTTTGGTTATTTGTTTAAGGTTCGGTGCGCCAAGGTCCGGGGAATCCAACCCACCCAATCACTTTTGTTATTGTTTAAGGTTCGGTGCGCCACGCTCCGCGGAATCCAACACACCCAATC
>CAZZVD010000166.1:0-12021 GCA_964657465.1 uncultured Acetobacteraceae bacterium
CTAAATTCTCCTACCCAGATCTACAGCTTACTTGTGAGAAATCCGGGCTAGTACTTCGCTACTTTGGGGTCGATCTGCTCGCTCCAGGCCTGGATGCCGCCAGCGAGGTTGTGCACCTTGAAACCAGCCCCCTGCAGGAACTCTGCGGCTTTCTGGCTGCGCCCGCCCACCTTGCAATGGACCACGATCTCTCGATTTTTGTCGAGCTCGGCAACGCGATCCGGCACTTCGCCCAGCGGCATGAGATAACCACCGATCTCGGCGATCTTGAACTCGTGCGGCTCACGCACGTCGAGCAGGAAGTAGTCCTTGCCGGCGTCCCGCTGCTGCCTGAAGGCCGTCACCGACAACTGGTCGATGCCATTGATGGACGGCGCGTCGGCGGCTGCCGGGGGTTGGATACCACAGAACTGGTCGTAGTCGATCAGTTCCGTCACCGTGGGATGGGTGCCGCATGCCGGGCAGTCCGGATTTTTGCGCAGCTTTAGTTCACGGAAACGCATGCTGAGCGAATCCACCAGCAGTAGGCGGCCGATCAATGGCTCCCCTTGCCCGAGAATCAGCTTGATCGCCTCCGTCGCCTGGATGACGCCTACCAGCCCTGGCAGAATCCCAAGCACGCCGCCTTCCGCGCACGAGGGGACCAGCCCCGGCGGTGGCGGCTCTGGATACAGGCAGCGATAGCAGGGCCCTTCCTTCGTGGCAAATACACTGGCTTGCCCCTCAAAGCGGAAAATCGAGCCATACACGTTTGGCTTGCCGCTGAGCACGCAGGCATCATTCACCAGGTAGCGGGTCTGGAAGTTGTCCGTGCCGTCCGCGATGATGTCGAAATCCTTGAAGATTTCCATGGCGTTGGCGCTGGTCAACATGGTGTTGAACTTGACCACGTTCATGTACGGATTTAAAGCTTTCAGCTTCTCTTCGGCCGAATCCAGCTTGGGGCGTCCGATGTCTTTGGTGCTGTGGATGATCTGCCGTTGCAGATTGCTGGCATCGACCACATCGAAGTCAACCAGCCCAAGGGTGCCGACGCCGGCCGCGGCAAGGTAGAAAGCCAGCGGAGACCCCAGACCGCCCGTGCCCACACACAGCACCCGGGCCGCCTTCAGTTTTTGTTGCCCTTCCACGCCGACTTCCGGCAGCAGCAGGTGGCGCGAGTAGCGCGCAATCTCGTCATTGCTGAGCGCCGGCAAGGCCGTCGCGGGTACTTCAGTTAATGTGGCCATACAGAATTCCTCTTTCGGCGTGATCAGCACGCCTGGTGCAAAACGTTACTCGCCTGAATGCGCCCCGCCGGCAATCGAGGGAATGATCGAAAGGTTGTCGGTGTCTTTCACGGGCGTGTTCTCTTTGTCGCTCAAATAGCGAATGTCTTCATCGTTGAGGTACACATTGACGAATGCGCGCAGCTTGCCTTCTTCGGAATACAAGTGCTTTTTCAGTTCAGGGTGGGTCACGGTCAACTCGTCGAGCGCTTCACCAACTGTGGTTGCAGCAACCGTCACGGTCGCCTGCTTGGCAGCAAACTGACGGAGCGGTGTGGGAATGTGAATCTTCAAGCGAACTCTCCCTTATCAATCTCGTAGCGGAATCTGGAATGATGTAAAAGCAGACAGTATTTCCGGGGCCGGCGGTCAACAGCGCTCGATGCCTTCGTCTTCAAATCGTTTGTCGTCTTCCCCGGTTCCGGAAAGGTAAAAGGAGTTGGTCTGCTTCGCTATCCCCTTCTCCACGCTGGTGATCACGTACGAGCAGCCGATCCAGTGAGCCTCGTTGAAATCAGTTTGTGACCACTGGGCCGGATGATCCGGATGAGAGTGGTAGAAACCGACGATGTCCAGGTCCTTGTCCCTGGCTTGCCGCTGGATGCTGATCAGTTCCTGCGGCGCGATGTGGTAACGATTGTGGGCAGAGTCGGTTCGCGTGTTCCCGGCACGAATCGCGGTCAGCACCTCGTTGCTGCTGTCCAGAGCCTTGCCCAGCAGCACTCCGCAACACTCGTGCGGGTAGGTTTCTTCGCCATGCGCGCGCATTTGAGCGTAGACCGCTTGGCTGACCTTCAGGCCCAGCCGTTTTTGCTCGATGCTCTGGCTTGTTGTTGCCATCATTGCTCCCAAAACCGTTCGCTCAGGTACTTGTCGGCGGAGTCGCACAAAATGGTGACGATCACCGCTTCTTTCCCTTCGCTTGAGACTTCCTGGGCGATTTTCAGGCTCGCCGCCACCGCTGCCGAGGCGGAAACACCCAGCAGCAGGCCCTGCGTGCGGCCAAGACGCTTGGCCATCTCGTAGGCGCCCTCAGTCGATTGTTCCACATGCCGGTCGGCGATGCTGGCATCGTAGATGCGCGGCACGATGGCCGTTGCCATGTACTTGAGGCCCTCCAGCCCGTGGAATGGGGAGTCTGGCTGCATGGCGATGCACTGGATGGCCGGGTTCAGCTCTTTCAGCCGGCGGGTTACGCCCATGAAGGTGCCGCTGGTACCCAGTCCGGCTAGAAAGTGGGTCACGCGGCCCTCCGTCTGCTTCCAAATCTCGTTAGCGGTGCCCCGGTAGTGCTCCTTCCAGTTGGCGTCGTTGCCATACTGATCGGCGTAGTAGTACTTATCCGTGTCCTTTGCCAATTCACGCGCTTTCATGATGGCGCCGTCGGAACCGTCGGCGGGATCGGTCCACACGATGTTCGCCCCGTAGGCGCCGAGGATCTTCTTCCGCTCAGGCGATACGTTTGAAGGCATGCACAGGGTGACGGGGAAGCCGAGGGCGGATCCGAGCATGGCGTAGGCGATGCCGGTATTGCCGCTGGTTGCGTCGAGCAGATGGCGACCGGCGAGCAGGCCTTTGCTTTGCGCGGCAGCGACGATGCCGGAGGCGGCGCGGTCTTTTACAGAGCCGCCAGGATTGGCCCATTCGGCTTTGCCCAGGAGGGTGATGCCGGGCAGGTCAGCCGTCAGGCGATCGAGCCGCAGCATTGGCGTGTTCCCGATCCGTTCGAGGATGGTAGTGCCCAGGGCTGCCTGGGGCGAAGTCACTTCAGTTTGCATGTGTTCCATTCAGTACTTCTGTGGTGGCTGGCCCCCGGTTCATTGCCGCCGGGAGCGCCAGTGTGCGAAAGTTAGAGTGAAACCATCCTATTTTACGGTTCACTCGAAAAACGGGGCAATCCTCAGTCAGTCGCAACCTATGCGAACAAAAGTACACTTTCTCAACTTTGACGAAGTTCTCAACGCTTTGCGTGCCTTGCAGTTTGATGTGCAACCGGTGCCCGGCGTCGCAAACCAGATGCTGGTTCGGAAATATGGTGCTGGTGCCGTCTTGATCAGCTCCAGAGCGAGCACGCCGGCGGAGAAGGGCGTGCCGCAGATTGGCGTGGTCTGGCGCGAACGTCCCGGGTTCATGATGGGCGGCGAGGTGGCTACCCTGCTGGACCGGGGGTACCAGAAATTCTGGAAGTCTTCCCGGCTGGAAGTGCCGGCTACGGCCGATTCGCTGAAGGCGGTTCACCGCTTTGGTGAGGAGTTGCGCGAGGTCGTTGGGGAGCCCAGCCTGTACAACGAGTCGCTGGGGACCACGAGCGATAGCTACCTCTATGATCGCGTGAAGGGCCGGGACGTGCCACTCGCCCAGCGACCGAAGCCGGCCTGGGAACTGCCTTCTAAAGCGAAGTCCTGAAGGACCGCTTGACAGCGCGGCGCCTGTCTCACCACCAAAGCTCGATACAATGACAATGCCCTAATCCCTGGACGGGTGCCCCATGCTCGCCGACTCTGGCGTGCGTGGGTTGAACAAGCTAGGGCGAAGCCCACCAAAAGCTTTCTCTCCGCTTCCGACTGTCACTCGACTCGTGTGCTGTTATTGGCGTGCTTGATTTTCTCCGTTGCGCGGCCTGTCGAGTGAAAACGTTGGAAGGGCTTCGCCCTGTCTTGTTCAACCCACGCACGCCGGAGTCGGCGAGCATGGGGCACCCGTCCAGGGATTAGGGCACCGTAGTTGTATCCGAGTCTAGGCGCGAAAGGCGCCTTCCCCGGCCCTGCCGAGGCACCTCCCACCTCACCTACCGCGCTCGCGCTGTAGCTCCCGGTAGATGTCGCTTTTTGAGACGCCGCGCTCGCGGGCTATCCGCTTCAACGCATCTTTCTCATCCAGCCCTTCCGTATCCATCCAGTGGGTGAGGCGCTGCCGGATCGTGCCCGCAGTGCTGATTGCCTCGCCGACCGAAGCTGCCTCCACCAGTAAAACCATCTCGCCGCGAATGCGATCGCGGGCGGCGAGGACCGATCGAACCTCGGCTACGGTACCGCGCAGGAACTCTTCGTGCAGCTTGGTCAACTCGCGCGCCAGAACTACCTGCACGCTGGCGCCCCACACCGCTTCTACGTCGGCCAGCGTTTCGAGCACCCGGTGGGGCGCTTCATAAATGACCAAAGTCAAGCCGGCCGCCTCGGCAGCCAGGGCTTCCAGCTCGGTGCGCCGGGCGCCGCCCTTGGCAGCGAGGAACCCTGCATAAAAAAACCGCTGGGTGTCCAGGCCAGACGCAATCAGGGCCGTCAGCGCGGCGTTCGCGCCCGGGATGGGAATCACTGGCAGGTTGGCGGCAATCGCGGCGCGCACCAGTTCCAGGCCAGGATCTGAAAAGACCGGCATGCCTGCGTCGGTAACCACGGCCAGCCGGCCACCTTGCCGCAGCATCTCCACGAACTCTGGCGAGCGTGCCAGCTCGTTATGTTCGTGGTAGCTGGTGGTGGGGGTGGTGATGGCGTAGTGGTTCAGCAGCTTCTGCGTCTGTCGCGTGTCTTCGCAGGCAATGCGATCGACGCTCCGCAGCACCCGCAGCGCACGCAGGGTGATGTCTTCCAGATTGCCGATAGGGGTGGCTACCAGGTAGAGCCCGGGTGCGAGGGGCTGGTCGGGTTCGGGCAAGATTATTCCTGGCTCTGGCGCCGCAGCTTTCGGCTCTCCGCTAACAGGCTCATGGAGTGCATCAGGTTCTGCAGGGTCACGATGCCGACAATGCGTTCGCCTTCGGTCACCGGGACCAGCGAGAGCCCACGGCCAGCGAAGCGGCTGATGGTGGAACCCAGCGAATCCTCTGGCTGAGCCACGTGGAAGCTGCGCGACATGACCGCCTGCACATAGCCGTTGCCTTCGCTGCGCAGGGCCGACAGGATGCTTTGCCGCGAGATGATGCCTACCAGGCTGTCGCCGCGCACGACCGGAAAGTCGTCCTGCAGGCTGTGAATGGATTTGTGCAGGGCATCCTCGAGCGTGTCGGAGGGAGCCAGCATGGAGAACTCGGTCAGCATGATGTCCTGCATGTTGACGGTATCCACCACGCTTTGGAACAGGACGCCCTGATCTTCCAGTTGAGCGCCGATCAGGATGAAGAATCCGGCCATGAGCAGCCAGCCATTCATCAGTACCAGGCCGGCGATGACAGCGGCCATGGCGAGTATCTGCCCCAGGCCGGTGGCCACGCGGGATCCCTGCGCCCGGCCCTGCGCGCGCGTCACGCCTCCGCGCACAACGCGGCCGCCGTCCAGCGGGTAGGCGGGAAGAAGATTGAGCACGCCAAGAAAGATATTGAGCCACACGATACTGCGAATCAGGTGGAGCGGGGTGATCCAGGGACGGTCGAAAAGGTTCAGTGTCGGTGACATACCCATGACGAGCATGCCTACCACCAGGGCGAAACTTAAATTAGCCAGCGGGCCGGTAAGCGCCATGCGCCACTGCACGTCGCTCGCGCTGGCCGCCTCGGCACTCTCTGCGTTGGCATACGCCAGGAGGCCGCCGATGGGCAGCAGCAGGATGTTTCTCAGTTGCAGGCCGTGGTAGGCAGCCACGATCATGCGTGCCACCTCGCGGACCGCCACTGCGCTTAGCAGGATCAGCCAGAGACCGGCTCCGCGAAACATTGAAAGGTGTACGCTTTCGGCGTATGCCATGCAGACCCCGAGCAGCAGGATAAAGAAGGTGTGTATGCGTAATTCAACCCCCATCCAACGCCCTAACGGGAACGACCATCCACGCATTGCTATTTTCCTGTGGGATTTCTCAGCGGTTTAACTTCGTGTGGTTGCCGGCAGTCCCGGGTAGTTTGCTTTCTGCATTGTAGAGCTTTCGCCTCGACTGGACACTCCCGATGGGACGTTCCCGATGCGTCGATGAGGATGGATTCGCTGGCAGAGGATTCATTTAGCATCGAAGCCGATGCGGGTGATAGGCGGAACATACCGGTCGCGGCGGCTGGCAGCGCCCCGCGGGCTCAGCACACGCCCCACCAGCGATCGTTTGCGCGAAACACTGTTCAATGTGCTCGCCCCACTGATCGAAGGTGCGGTATTTGCTGACCTCTTTGCCGGGTCGGGAGCGGTCGGTGTCGAGGCCCTGAGCCGCGGAGCGCGGCTGGTCTACTTCGTCGACCAGGCGCCTGCGGCCGCTGCTGCCATTCGCGCGAATCTCGCAAGCCTGGGGATCACCGCGGGGTTTCGGTTGGAAGCGAGCAGCGTTTCCGCCGCTCTGGCCAGAATCGCCTCGCATGCCGGAAGCGCCTCGCACGACCGATGCGACATCGTTTTTCTGGATCCACCCTATGCGGCTGCTGATGATTACACGCAGACACTCGGGAGCCTGGGCAAGTCTACCGATTCGCTGCTGGCGCCGGATGGGATCGTGGTGGCCGAGCACGGCCGCCAGGGGAACGCCATGCCTGGGGAAACCTATGGAGCCCTCCAGCGTTACCGCGTGCTCGTGCAGGGCGACGCGCAACTCAGCTTCTATCGAAGGTAGCCGCCGCCGGTGTGCGCACCGGTGGTGAGATCCACTTCGAACGCGAGTTCCCGGTCGGAAATCATGTCCCAGCCCAGGCCGCGCAGGATGTTTCCCTCCACCTCGGTGATGCTGACTCCATCCCAGCTCAGGCGGCCGGTTTCCCATGCTTTTCCGTCGCGGTTCCAGCCGAGAAGAGCCTGGAAGCCGGCGAACACCAGCAGGCCCTGCTCGACCACCGGGCGAATTGCCGTCACAGGGCGGTATTCCACCTGCTCCCAGTGCGCGGGATCCCGGGTATCGATCAGGTAGACGTAGCCACCGGCGGCAATGCAGATGGTGTTCGGGTCAGGGCAGCTCCAGACCCCGGTGGGCACCTGGGGACCGGCAAAGCCCAGAGCGCAGGTGACCAGGAAGGGTTCCGCACCCTCCGGAGGATGGACCAGCGCTTCGAGGGCGCCTCGTTCCACTTCTTCCACCTGCACCGGGTACACGAACTGCCGGCGCGGCAGGATCATCGGCCGGGCAGGCAGCACCTCCACTTTCCAGGCGTGGGGGAAGGCTTGCTCAGCCAAACGCTTCTACCCGCTGGCGGACGCTCAGCACCGGCGTGGGCAGGTTCAGCTGACTGCCTTCCTCAAGGAGCGGAATGAGCTTGTCAAACTCGGGGCCGGAGTGAGCGCCGGTCAGCAGAATGCGTATCGGGTGGAAGAGGTCTTTGCCCTTGACGCCGGTTTCCGTCTTCACTTCGTTGATAAGTTCTTTGAAGCGTTGCGGGGTCAGCAGCCCGGGCTCGGCCGCTACCTTGGCGGCGACGGCCTGTTGCACGCGCTTTCCCGACTCCGAGTGCAGCAGGGATGCGTCCTCTTCATTGAGCACGGGCACGCGCCAGAGCGCGGCTGCTTTCTCCGGCAGCTCCTGCAACTTGTCCACGGCTGGGAGAAAGAGCTCCAATACCCGATCAAACCAGTGCTCGACGGCTCCGGTGGGCTGTGCCGGGAGCCATCCCAGGGTTTGGAAATACTGCCAGGCCAGGCTGCGAAGTTCGGGCAAGGGCGTTTGCTTAATCACATGCCGATTGAGCCAATACAGCTTGTCCCAATCGAAAACAGCCGGTGAGGGGGTGACACGCTCCAGCTTGAATTCCGCGACCAGCTCTTCACGAGTGAAGGTCTCCCGCAGGCCACCTTCCGCACCCCAGCCGAGCAGGGCAAGGTAGTTGGCCAGCGCCTGCGGCAGGATGCCCATTTCTCGAAAACTGGCCACCGAGGTCGCCCCGTGCCGTTTTGAGAGCCGCTCCCGATCACTCCCCAGAATGGTCGATAGGTGGGCGAACTGCGGTAGCTTCCAGCCGAATGCCTGATAAATCGCTACCTGGCGGGGCGTATTCGAAATGTGGTCGTCGCCCCGAATGACGTGGGTGATGCGCATCAGCGCGTCGTCGACGGTGACCACGTAGTTGTACACCGGCATGCCTGAGGAGCGGACCAGGATGAAATCGCCGACAGCTTCGCTGGCGAACTCCACGTCGCCCCGCACGATGTCGTGAAAGCGGAGGGCGGCGTCGGGCACGGCCAGGCGCACGGCGAACGGCTCGCCCCCAGCTGCACGCGCGGCGGCCTCGCCGGGTGCGAGCCCGCGGCATTTGCCCGAGTACACCTGCGTTCGGTGCTGCTGGATGGCGAGTTGCCGCTCCTGCTCGAGTTCTTCGGCAGAGCAGAAGCAGCGGTAGGCCTTGTGTTCCGCCAGCAACTGATCCGTGTGCTGCTGATAAATCGCCAGGCGCTCGCTTTGCCGGTAAGGAGCGAACGGGCCGCCGATCCGGGGGCCTTCGGTCCAGTCAAGGCCCAGCCAGCGCAGATCTTCGATCAACTGGTCTTCGTAACGCACTTCACTGCGTTCTACGTCAGTGTCTTCTACGCGAAGCAGGAAGTCGCCACCGGTGTGGCGGGCGAACAGCCAGTTGTAGAGGGCGGTACGGGCATTACCCACATGCAGCATGCCGGTAGGCGAGGGCGCGAAGCGCACCCGGGTCGTCGGGGTTTCCATAGGTCTTCTCTGATGCTATCAAGCTATGCGGGCCGGCCCTGCCGGCGACGCCTGCAAGTTTCACAGGACTTACGCGAGTTCAGCGAAAGTGCTCGTAGCCTGCAGCGACCAATGCGGTGCTACGGCCGCTCTCGGAAATCTCCACTTGTGGACCTTTGCCGGGCTTCTTCATGCGGCCGATGGCATGCACCTCGACTCCCCCGATGTGCCGGGGAATCGCAGACCTTTGAGGGACGGTAAAAAGCAGTTCATAATCTTCGCCTCCGTGCAGAGCCTGCTGCAGGGTGGCGCGGGCATCCACTGGCACGGACTCGGCCTGGATCTCCGCCGCGAGTCCGCTCTCATCGCACAGGTGAGACAAGTCAGTCGACAGACCATCGCTCAGGTCGATGGCGGCGGTTGCCAGGCCGCGGCGCATCAGCTTGCGCCCGGCTGCCAGCCTGGGTTCCGGGTAAAGATGGGGATGCCCGGCGGTTGAGCCACTTTCCAAGCTACGGAAGGCGGCCGGCCGGCGCCCCAACGCCTCCAGTTCAGCTGCTGAGCCGCCGAGCGCGCCGGTCACGCAGAGGATATCGCCGGGGCGAGCTCCCGACCGCAGCATTGCCTTGCCGCGCTTCACGCTGCCGATCAGCACGATGTCCATGCTGATCAGCCCGCTCTTCCCTCCCGGGGAACGCGCTGTATCGCCCCCTGCCAACGGAACTTTGTAGCGTTCGGCCAGGTGCAGGAAGCCGTCCAGAAAGCCCTGCAGCCAGGCATCGCTGGCTTTACCCCTGGTGAGGGAGAGAGGTAACGCCATGGAGAGGAAAGCTGCTTCGGGACGCGCGCCCATCGCCGCCAGATCACTCAGTCCCCGTGCCAGGCAGCGGTGCCCTACGCTCGCCGGCGGATGCCAATCGCGGCGGAAGTGAACGTTTTCCAGGGAGAAATCGGTGGTGAGGACCAGGTCCTGTTTTCTCCGGGGACGGAGCACCGCGCAGTCGTCCCCGATACCCAATGCGAGGATTCCCTGCCCGGTGGGCAGGCTCTTGTGGACCCGGTTCCGGATTGCGGCGATGAGGGCGCGTTCAGTGAACGGATTGGTGGGGGTCCGGTTCGATTTCGGCAGGGCAGGCATGAGCCAGCATACCCCGCCCATTCTGGCCAGCTTGTGCGTGGCCCCACAGTCGATTCCCTGCTAATAACCTGCCCAAAACGGGAGGTCCGCATCCCACTTTCAGGGTTTGACCCACTAGATTCACTCTGTTAGGGTCAAGACTCGGCTTCAGTACTAAGGTGACTGCTTCCCGATCCTGTATTTGCATAGGGTTGTCGGGTTGTAGCGAGCCAAAATCCCCTTGTTGAGCAGGCCATTTGCGTAAACGCTACTACATCATTTTTGTAGCCCGCCAGGACGATGGTGAACTACGAAAGATCCCCATCCCCCTTCATTACGCTTATGTATTTGTGGCAGCTGCCGTCCTGGGTCTATTTACCATTACCGGGCTGGCTGGCTCCTATAGCCGCATGTTGCTGAAAACAGCTCACTTTAACCAGGTGCGCACGGAAAAAGAAACGATCCGGCACGATTATCTGAAGCTGGAGCAGGTGGCTCACGAAAAGGATGTACAAGCAGCCTCCCTGGGCTCGCTGGCCAGCGAGGTAAGTGCGCTGTATGGCCTGCGGCAGGACCATCGGCCTGGCAAGACAGCCGTTCGCACCACCACGGCGGCCCCAAGCCCCGCAGCCGAGGGCATGAGCGATACGCAATACAGCGCTTCGCTGGATCAGCTATTAACGTTGCGTTCTACTGCGATGTCTGGGGAACTGACCCACGGATTTGACCTGAACAGCCGCTTTCCGTCTGCCTTCCTCGGCTCCGTAAACGTGGCGTATGCGCCTTCGCTCTGGCCGGTACAGGGAATTGTGACCAGCTCGTTCGGCGCCCGGCTCGATCCGTTCAATAACGAGGGCGCTTTCCACGCTGGGATTGATATTGCCACGGCAACCGGCGATGCGGTCCGTGCGCCTGCTGACGGTACCGTACTGAAAGCGGGTATGGGCACGGGGTACGGGCGCGAAGTGATTCTCGACCACGGTCACGGAATTCAGACGCTGTATGCGCACCTGTCGGGGTTTGCGGTTGTTTCCGGAGAAGATGTTCGGCGCGGCGATATCCTGGGTTATGTGGGTTCTTCCGGGCATAGCACTGGGCCACATTTGCACTATGAAGTACGGATTCATGATACGCCGGTGAACCCGGCCAAGTACCTGCACAACGTCACGCGGCAGTTAGCGAGCACCACATCCGGACCGAGAGCCACACCTGGAATCATCGGCGGCGGCTACTAGCAAGCCGCCTGCTTTGCCTGTGCCTTATAGGCACGGCCTGCCTGAGCTCTGCGCAAACATTGGCCAACACCTACTTTGGGTTCGATCGTAACGACTACCCAGGCGACAGCCTGCTGCCTCGCCTGCACGGCTCGTTTGCTTACAGCGGATATTGGCTGAACAATTCTCCGGGAACCGATCGCAATACCTGGGCAGGTAAACGGCCGCTGGTTCGAGCCAGCGGCCTGGGTTTTCTGCTGCTGTACAACGGTCGCTTGCAAAAGCAGTTGGCCGGCAAGGACGCGGCGGCTCTGGGCCGGGCGGACGCGGCCGCAGCAGTGGCTGCAGCCAGGAAAGAGGGCTTCCCTTCCGGAGCCGTGATTTTCCTCGATCAGGAGGAAGGCGGCCGGTTGCTGGCGGAGCAAGCAGCCTACCTGTTCGCATGGATCGACGGGGTGCGGGCCTCGCCCTACCGCGCCGGGGTCTACTGCTCCGGCATCCCGGTCATGGAAGGCGCCAACAAGATCACTACTGCCGGCGAGATACTGGCTCACGAAGGAAAGAAGCCGGTGGTCCTTTGGGTGGTGAACGACAGCTACCCCACTGCGCCGGGATGCCTGATCCCCAAACAAGCAATGTTCCCAAGCCAAAGCGGCGTAGCGCAGGCCCAGGTCTGGCAGTACGCGCGCTCACCGCGCACGGAATTTGCCGGCAGCGGCGCTCAGGGCTATGCCGGAGATGGCCAGTGCTATGCCCCTGGTCTCGCCCCTGCCCCACAGACGTTTGTGGATTTAGACGTGTCCACGTCGCCGGACCCCTCCAGGGGACGATAGCGCACCGCGGAGTACCTCCGCGCACGGTAGAGGCCGGGAGTCTTTTCCGGATGGGGGCA
>CAZZVD010000167.1:0-11975 GCA_964657465.1 uncultured Acetobacteraceae bacterium
TGTCCGGTGCAGCGTAACAGGAAATCCGGTCCCCACTGAAAGACAGTCGTGAGACATGCGGCACCCGAATGGGTTGCAGGGAGGAGTGGATGGTGGCGAACCAATCGAGAACTTCGCCACCGATCCCAACACAGAAGCCGAACCCTGCTCTCCGTGAGTCGGACTACGCCAGCGCCAGCAAGTCCGCAGCCGTGACACCCACCTTGGGAAACCAGGAGTGGGCCGCCTCCAGGCTCTTGTTGACGTTCTGGATGTTCTTGACGCCCTGATCGTTGAGCCAGTCTTCAAACGCCCTGGCGCCCCCCTTGGCGTAGATCGCGATCCCATCCTTCCAGGTCGCGCGGCCGCAAAGCACGCCGTTGAAGCTGGTGCCGCTCTCTGCCGCCAACTCCAGAGTTTCAATGAAGAGCGCATTGCTCACGCCGGCCGAAAGATAAATGAAGGGTTTGTGGGTCGAAGTGGCCGCGTCCTGGAAGTGGCGCAAAGCTTCAGAGCGGGTATACGCCGCTTCTCCGCCGAACGCCTTGGTGCCCTGAACGAACTCCATCTGCACCGGCACCTCTACCTTGAGCACATCGATCAGATATTTCTCTTTGCCAAACTCTGCCATGGAACCGGACACAATCTCGGGCTTCTTGCGCGCATACTCAATCGACTTCTCACTATTGCCGTGCACGTCGTACCCGACGAACTCGAGAAAGAACGCGATATCATGGGCCCGGCATTCGTCGCCGATGCGCTCGATGAAGGCGTGCTTGCGATCGTTGATGTCACTCTTCTCGAACGGGCTGTAGTACAGCAGAACCTTGATGCAGTCGGCGCCTGCTTCTTTCAAGCGCCGTACCGACCAGTGATCCAGCAGATCGGGCAGGCGGCCGGGCTGATCCGAGTCGTAGCCGGTCTTTTCGTAGGCCAGCAGCAAACCCTTGCCGTGCCGCTTCTTGGCTGCCGGCAGGCCAAACTCCGGATCCAGCAGGATGGCCGAAGCGTGGCGCGTAAGAACATCGGTGACCAGTTCTTTAAATTCAATCAGCGCCGAGTCTGGCAGGTCGGCGACGCCCTTCTCTTTGGCGAGCGACTTCTTAAGCGATCCCCGCTGATCCATGGCGGCTGCGGCGATCACGCCTCGTGCATCTGAGACCGCCTTGAGTCCCGCGAGTTTTCCAGCTGTCATCTTGCTTGTCATTGCGTTTTCCTCTCAATTTTCTGCCGTTGTTCCCGGCGCCCATTCTAAAGCATGGAGATTTGCTCAGCGCGCGCCCAATGCTGCTCGTTGCGCCGTCACCAGTTCGATGATCCCGCGTTGCGCATGGTCCATCATCTCTAATAATTTCTCTCGGGGAAAGGCGCTGCGCTCCGCCGTGGCCTGCACTTCCACCAATCCGCCGCCTTCGGTCATGACCACGTTCATGTCCACGTCGGCCTGAGAATCTTCTTCATAGGCCAGATCGAGCAGGGTGACGCCTTCCACAATCCCCACGCTGGTGGCCGCGACCAGTTGCGTCAGCGGATGCTTTTTAAGCGTGCCGGCATCGACCAGCCTTTGAAAAGCAATGGACATGGCCACGCAAGCTCCGGTGATGGCCGCCGTCCGTGTACCCCCATCCGCCTGCAGCACGTCGCAATCGAGAATGACGGTGCGCTCGCCCATGGCCTTCATGTCCACCACGGAGCGGAGCGAGCGTCCGATGAGCCGTTGAATTTCGTGGGTGCGGCCGCCCACCTTGCCGCGCTCCGCTTCCCGCGGGCTGCGCGTAAGGGTGGCGCGCGGCAACATGCCGTATTCCGCGGTGACCCAACCTCGCCCGCTGTTTTTCAAAAATCCAGGAACCCCGGTTTCTACCGTTGCGTTGCACAACACGCGGGTGTGGCCCACTTCGATCAACACCGAGCCTTCAGCCATCGAGGTGTAGTGGGGCGTGAGTATTACCGGGCGGAGGGCATCGGGGGCGCGATCGTGAGGGCGGAAGAAAACCGCCGGCGTCTTAGACAAAGTCATCACCTGATTGTATGAGAAGCTTCTCGGCCGGGCTGCAGTGGCTCTCGTGGCCAGGACGCTAGCCGCAGCAGCGATGGTCCGGATACTCCAGATAGTCCAGATGGTCCAGCGGTGAAGCAGGGATAGCAGCAGAAAGTGCCCATGCCAGGCTGGCCTGGCTGCGCATTCCCACTAAAGACCCAGGCCCCAAATCGGGAACTAGCCCGATACGGGAATTTCGACCCCAACACTTACAAGGCATTGGACTTAGAAAAACCTCGACGCTCCGGAAGTTCCATTAAGGAACCAGCGACTCCCGCAAACAACTTCCTCACGCTTCGCTGTCCCACTCTCCTGATCTCTCGCAACCCATGCTGGGCCAGACACTTACCCTCCTGCTCCGGCCCCCAGCCAAACAGTAACTCTCTTTGGCGCTTCAAGTGCATTAGCAACAGCACACGCGAAGGCAAACGGCGAGTCGCAAAATCTGCAGCCAGCGGCGAGAGTGAGGCGCCCGCAAAGGGGGAAGCAGAGAGCAGCAACAAAACAGGCGCGAGCGATCCTCCGTCTGCAAGTTCACCGGAATGCAGTGAAGTGAGTAAGTAAGAGACCAGCAATCTCAAAAAACTTTTCTAAAAAAAAATTTAAGAATTTCTAAGAAATTCAAGGAGTAGCGATGAACATTCAGAGTTTGCGTTCGAGTCAAAAACTTTTTTTAGTACAGCACCAGTGCGTTCCCAAAGCCGCTGCGCTCAGTCGCCGCGTTGCCTCCAGCGATTTTGTCACGGTGCGCGCGCAAGTTACCCAGCCACAGGTCGATACACCATGCAAGCAAGCTCCTCTATTCAACCAGGAAGGAAACTGAGACAATGGCGACGACAACTCCTGTTACAGTTCAAGTGGAAACCATGTCGCGACCCGTGGAGCGTACCGGCAAGCTTCACCTTCTCGTCGTTGACGAAGATGCGGCCATTCGCTCCGCCTGCTGCGAGATAGCAGCCGATCTGGGCTTCCTCCCGCAGACAGTCACTACCATTGCTGCTGCACGCACTCTGGTTCGCGATCAGGGCATCGATATCCTCTTGCTTGATCTGCACGCTCCGTTGGGCGAAGGCCTCGGTCTCCTGAATGAGATCAAGGCGCTGAACCCGGGGCTGGTGGTGGTGGTAATGACTGCGTATGCCACCGTACCCGCGGCTGTCGAGGCCATGCGCACGGGGGCGGCCGACTATCTCACCAAACCCTTTGCCATGGACGAATTGGCAACCGTCCTCGAGCGCGCGATGGAGCGGTGCACAGCCGAAGGTGTGAGCCGGCGGCTGCGTGAATCACTACGCTCCTCGCGCGGACTCGGCAACATGATCGGCCGCAGCCCGGAGATGGACAAGCTTTACCGCATCCTCGCCAAGGTTGCACAAAGCTCGCACCCTGTACTGATCCTCGGGGAAAGCGGTGTGGGCAAAGAACTGGTCGCGCGGTCGATTCACTCCAACGGACCTAATGCGGATCGTCCATTTGTTCCCATCGATTGCGGCTCCCTGGTGCCAACCCTGATGGAAAGCGAACTTTTCGGTTACGTGAAGGGAGCGTTCACAGGCGCCAATCGGACAAAAGAAGGACTACTAGCCTCCGCCCAGGGCGGGACGGTCTTTCTCGATGAAATTGGTGAACTGCCGCTCGACCTGCAGGCTAAGTTGCTGCGCGCCTTACAGGAAAAGGAAGTCAGGCCGGTGGGTGCCACGCATCGTGTAGCCATCAACGTCCGCATTCTCGCCGCAACCAATCGGGACCTCAGCACCATGGTCGAACAAGGCCGCTTTCGCAAGGATCTCTACTACCGTTTAAGTGTGGTGAATCTCCGCATCCCCCCGTTGCGGGAACGCAAGCAGGATATTCCGCTCCTTGCCGCACACTTCCTGGAGCGGATGTCGCGCGAGACCGGCACCGCGCACACACTCAGCGACGATGCTCTGCGCACCCTCGTTGAATACGAGTGGCCTGGCAACGTACGCGAACTGGAGCACTCCATCGACCGCGCGTGTACTCTTTCGTCCGGCCCGGTCCTCCATCTCGGCGATCTACCTACCCAGCTGCAGAATTTTCATTTGCAAAAGTGCAGGCCAGTCGTCGCCGCATCGCCACTCGGCGCCCCGGGCGCGAACCGGGGGCCGGTGATGCCCCTGGCTCAGCTGGAAAAAGAAGCCATCCTCGATACCCTGCGCAAGCTCAACGGGGACAAGCTGCTGGCCGCTCGACTCCTCGGCATTGGAAAAACCACGCTCTACCGAAAGCTGAAAGAGTACGGCATCAGTCCTCCTGACGGGGAAGACCACGCCGGCTGAGCTGCCCCTGATTCCATTCCCGCACGGCTCGGCGGCACCCTGAAAGACGCCGCTATCTACGTGCGAACCAGCCCCACCACGCAACGCGACTACCCCAGGAGGTTTTGTGCCATCCATTGCTGAAAGTCTTGATCACGCTTCGCTGCAGCCGGAAAATCAGAAACACCGCGTTCTTCTCATCAGCCCCATGTCCGATGCAGCCCGTACGGCAGATGCGCTTGGTTCTGCTCTTTCCTGTTCTGTCACCATAGCGGCTACGTATCGCGCCGGCATGGTTGCCCTTCGCCACGATGACTACTCAGTGGTCGTGGTGGACGACTGCATCGCCGAGGGAACCCCGGGCGCCGTGGAGATGTTATGGCGCAGTTTCGGCCTGGCCGTGCCAGTACAAATCAACTTCGCTTTCTCCGGCGCCTCTCGCCTGGCGCGGGAAGTGCAAGCAGCCATCGCCCGCCGCGAGATGCAGCAGGTCATGGCTTTGCGGGCCGCTGCTTCCGTGCTGGAAAACGATCTGAAGTCAACCATCACAGGACTATTGCTCCAGTCACAACTAGCCCTCGCGGAGCCGGCCCTCACGCCAAAGCTGGCGGGTAAGCTGGAACTTGTTGCCGAACTCGCCGGTACTTTGCGGCGACGCATCGAGCAGGCGCAAAACCTGGTCGACCTAGCTTGACCGGGACGCAATAGTTTGCCTTGAATCTCTGCGTTGTTGTCTCGCTGCTTTCCTGTTCTCGTTGCCCGCTGCTCTCGTTTGCTCGCTCCCCATCGCTCTCTTCTGCTGGCCGTTTCTCAAGACATGGCCAGCCTTCCAGCCCGCCCAGTCCTGATCTCTCCATCAGCACTGGGCGACTCCAGCCACTTGCCCATTCGAGCTCCACAGTCTGGAACATCGACTGAGACAAATCCGCGCGATTACCGGTCTATGTCTTCTATTGCGCTGATTGGACCGGCCTCACTCACGAGAAATCGGTTTTCTTTTATCGCGGTGTCGCACCATCCGCGGCCAGCAAGCCAGAGAAACGCTCACGCGCATGCACTCACTTCGGCTTGCCATGTCCGGCAACTCTTCACTACGCTTCCACTACAGGCCGGCGGTCATCGAAATCAGCAGGGAAGGCGAAGCTGAACGGCGCCTTCGCCCGTCCAGCGGCTGTCCCCAGTCATGGGCCAGTTATCTCGGCGCGCCTCCCTCCCGGGACGAGCCCTGCGTTGGTGTAGTCTAGAACCGTTTACAGCGCACCTGCATACATGGTTCCCAGGGCTTGACGGCCAATTGTGAAATGGTCGTGCTGAGCAAAGACCCTTGTTGCGATGCGCAAAAAAAGTACCCGGCCTCGATCGCAGGGATCAGATGCTTGATTTCCCGGCCGGAAACACCTGGCATTGAGGGAGAGTGAACTATGGAAACAAGAGCTGCATTCAACTCTACGCACTCGATTGGCGGTTTCGCGCGGCGCTCTTCGGGCGCCGCTGTGGCAAGCATGCTGACGCTGGGCCTGGCTGGATCGTTGTTGGTGGCCGGTTGCAACAAAACCTCGGCGCCCGCTGCCGAACCCGCCCCCGCTGCCTCGGCCCCCGCTGCACCCGCCGCCCCCGCACCCGCATCCGCGCCCGCGCCTGCCGCGACCACCGCCACGCCTGCAGCGCCGCCCCCGGCGGCCGCCGTCGCTGCGCCTGCAGTGGCCAAGGCTGTCCCGCCGCCCGCACCCAGGACCTATACCGTACCCGTGGGCACGCGCCTGGCGGTGCGCATCCAGCAGACCATCAGTGCCAAACAAAGCAATGTGGGCGATACCTTTAGCGGAACCCTGGCCCAGTCGGTAGTGGTACGCGGGGCCAGCGTCATTCGTGCCGGCGCGCCGGTGACCGGGAAGGTCACTGCCGCGAAAGGCCAGGGTCGCTTCAAAGGCAGCGGCGATCTGGCCATCGCACTCACCCGGGTGGGTGACTACGAGGTCTCGACTTCTTCCTACGAAGCAGTGTCCAAGGGTAAGGGCAAACGGACAGCGGGCTTTATCGGCGGTGGTGGTGGCGGCGGTGCGCTGATTGGCGGCCTCGCAGGCGGCGGCAAAGGTGCGCTGATCGGCGGACTCCTGGGCGCTGGCGCCGGCACTGCTGGTGCTATGTTGACGGGTAACAAGGACATCACCGTGCCTGCCGAAAGCGTGGTGAGCTTCAGCTTGACGGAGCCAGTGACCATTACCGGCCGGTAGACGCGTAAGAATGACGTAACAACGACAGGTGCGCTGTTGCGGGAACCCCTCGCAACAGCGCACCTGTCGTAGGCAGTTACCCCGCTGTTCCGGAAGTGGCATTGCCCAGCCGCAGCAAATTGCAGATACTAACTCCAGTTCAGGGATTAAAAGTGAAGGGCTTTGTTGGGACAGTGGTGGCCGCACTGGGCTGAATACCGGACCCGCATCCTATCCCAACCCGGTTCCTCAAATAGCAGTGCTCACCGCAAAGATTGCTCATAAACGAGCAGCTTGCACGGTGCCTGGAGGCGCCGGAGGTGAAAGGCCATCAGCTTCATCGCCCGGAGGCGGTATGTATAGCGATCCCGCAAACAGGCTTCCGCGCCGGCACGCAAACGGATGGATGACGGTACTGGCGCTGGGTTTGCTCGTGCTGGGCTTGCTCGCTTGTCTTTACGTACTGGTCGGATCGCCCGCCGAAGCCCAGACCACCGGATCGGCAGCGGGTGCGACGCAAGGGGCCGCCCCCGACTCCATGCCTCCTTCTCTTTCCGGTCCGGTCCCACCGCCCGCCGTCCACCCGCCCAGCAAGCCTCTGGCCGCACCAGCGCCCAGTGATGAATTTCCCCAGCAGCCCCCGCGTCCGCTCCGCCGGCATCTCCTGGCTCCGTACGCACCACCCGCCGCCATCCCCGAAGCATCCCCCGTGCCCACCTCACCATCGCTCTCTTCGCCCCCTGCCGCCCGCCCGGCGGAGTCGACGACGGAACTGACCGCAGCGCGCGAGCAGCGCACACGAGCCGAGGAACTCCTCCACCAGGCCACGCAGTCCGAGCACAAAATCCGCCAGGCCTCAGCCCTGTTCCTGGCCGTGTTCGCCGTCATCGCCGCCATCATCGTGATCCAGGTCTATATCCAGGCACGCGGCTGGGATCGTGAAACCCTGCGGTCCGGTGAGGAAGTCGAAACCTTGCGCGCGGAGGTCGACGCGCTGCGCAGCCGGGCGGGCGAGTTCCGCAACGCCTTACCGGCATGGCTGCAGGAAGTCGGTGAGCAGCCCCTGAGTTATCAGGAAGAGGGCACTCCCTTCGCCCCACGCGCCCTGGCCATGATCGAGGACATCGACGATCTGGCATACGTTGGGCAAGGGCGTCTTGCTTTCCGTGATTTGCCGTCCCAGTCCGAAGCGGCCGTGTACCTCAATGGCCTTTTGCTCTCGGCGGTCGCCCATCTTTCGCGCTCCGATCCCTGGATGGCGTTCGCTCGCCTCGACCTGTTCTTCCTGCAACTCTCGCACTTTCCCGATGCCGTCGAGCGGCTGCGCATAGCGCAGGGCTACTCCTACCGGGCGCTTGCGGCTTACCAGGTGCTCGATGCCCAGGATAGGGAACCCTCCTGGTTGCGGAAAACCGAACGAGCGCAGCTCGAAGCCCTGTCCAGGCAGGCGTTCGCTGATGTGGCCCACGCGACGTCGGTCGATCCGGAGTGGAAGCACGCCACCTTCGTCGAAGCCCTGCTATGCAGCCGCTTCTATCTTGCTGCGGAAACGGCTGACAACAGCTCGCGCAGCGATCTGCTCGTCCGCGGGCTGCGCCGCTCGGTCACGCTCTATAAAGAGCTCATCGACCAGCGGTCCTATCGTGGTCCCTCCCGGCGCAACCTGATCCGCTCGCTGAAGCAAATCGCCGAACACACGGGTGACAAGAGCGACTTCTCTGACTTCGGCTATGCGCTGAACGCCTTTCCCAATGACGAGGAATTGGCGGACGAAGCCCTCGCCGCGCGCCAGCCCAATTCGCAGGACCGCTTCTTATGGCAGTGGATGCTGGGAGATGAAGAGCTGTTTGCCCGGGTCGATCGCCTGAACCTCGCCGAGTACCGGTCATTCTGGATTCGCATGCTCGACAACAAAGTTCATCTGAGGAACTGGCGTGCCGACCTCACCGAGTTACAGCACAGCCGGCCGGCAATGAAGGATTGGGCAATTCAGTTGCTGCAAGCAGACTCGCGGTTATCGCTCTCCCACGCCGTCGCCCGCCGGCAGGAGCGCTACGACAACTCCATCGCCGCGACCGAGGAATCGCGTACCCGTCCCGGAAACGCTGGGTAATTCAAAAGTTACTAACCTTCGGGCTGACAATTCGGCCCCCTCCTTCGTATCATAAAGTTACGCCTGACCCACAGGGCGCAAGGAGATATGGATGACCACCGATAGCATGGATGCCGCCAAAGTGACCGTGAAGAAACGTAAACCGGCCGCTAAAAAGACCGTGGCTGCTCCGCCTGAGCCCACCCGCGAACAGATTGCTCACCTGGCTGAGAAGTATTGGGCCGAGCGTGGCTGGCCTGAGGGTTCCCCTGAACAGGATTGGTTGCGCGCAGAGCAGGAACTAAGAACCGCATAGTAGGTGGAAGGCCGCACCTCTCGGTTTTCGGCCTTTCCTTCGCTCCTGCAACCGCAAGCCATCCTATCCCGCAATCGGCTCCCGCGATCGACGGCGGCATCTCTTTATCGCGTAGCTGCGCCAGGGAGTCATTGGCACGCCTCGATGTGGGTTGCAGTTCTCCTCCGGCGGCCATCGCGCGTTGCCAATCCATTCGTCGAAGCAGGAGCCACCTGGCCGCCGCCCTTCCTTAGACGGGTGCAGATACCCCGTGCGCCGCAGCCCTGTTTGGCATATGCCGGACACATCGGGGACCATACGCTCCCAACCTGCTCAAAATTTGAGGGTTACCTGGGCCCCGTAGCCGCACCCAGCCTTACCCGTCGCCGAGCCCGTCTGCGTATTCTGTCCTGAATCGTTGTTCCGGGATGCAGGGCGGATAGCACCCCTGCCCAATCCGGTCACACTTCCGTGACCTTGAGTCCTGGCCGCATTCAGCGATACTTGCCACACGGAAAAGAAGACAGTTCAGCTTTCCGAAGCCGGTACTTTGCGTTTCTCTGCCGTGGTCTCGTTCCTATGAAAAACGAAGTGCTCGACATCCTAATCCTGGGCCTGCTGGTGGTCTTGTTCGGCTCGATCTACTCCAAGCGTGCGACCACACGACTGCGTAACTGGGTCACAGCCTGGATCCTGGTTCTCTGCCACTTCAGCGCCTTACTGGTATCCGTAGCTGCGGGCTGGAGACAGGGCCTGGTGGATAGTGTCAGCATCAGCACACTGGTACTCTCCGGAATCTGCTTCCTGTTCTCCGCCGATGCGGTCAGTGAGACGCTCTTCGCACGCGTACTCCTGGCCGGTGGCCTGGGCGTCCCGGCCCTCTTCTATACCAACTACGTCATCTTCTCGGGCTCGCATGTCTGGCCGCTCGCGATGGCGGCGACTGCCTGCGCTGCTGCGGGCCTGATATTTGCCTGGAAGTTCTGCCGGGGCCGCAGCCGGGTCTGGGCCGCGATCACCCTCGCCTTCGTGGCAGGCGAGGTCTGGACGATGCTTGCCCTGCTGCACCACCAGCCGGATCAGGGCATCCTCGCGATCCTGTTCGAGATCTTCTTGACCTTTGCCGCACTGTACTGGTTCGATTTCCGCCGTCTGTCCGTAGGCGTTCTCACCTCCGTGATGGGCCTGGCCGCCTGGGCCGCCGTGTTTCCCATCTCATTGCTCTGCGCTTACCTGGTGCCGGCGGGGCAGATCCCGGCGCAGTTATGGAACATCCCCAAGTTCTTCGTTGCTTTTGGCATGATCCTCACGCTGCTCGAAGACGAATTCCTGGCCAGCAAACGAGCCACCCAGCACTATCGTTTGTTGTTCGCCGCCAGCCCGCACCCCATGTGGATTCATGATCCCCAGACCCTGCGCATCCTGGAAGTGAATGACGCGGCAGTCGTCCAGTACGGCTACCCGCGCCAGGAGTTTGTCGCCATGACCGTCGACGGCTTACGCCCGGCGGATGAGCCCAGACCAGCCTCCCTGCAAAGCGCCGCGCCGGAACATACCAAATCGTCAGGCCCCTGGCGCCATCAACGCAAGGATGGTTCCTGCATCCAGGTCGAAATGGCGACGCACTTCATCGAGTTCGATGGTCGCCCCGGCACCTTCGTTCTGGTGCAGGACGTGACGGATCGGCAACTCCTGCACGAACAGTTAGTGCACCAGGCGCATCATGACCTGCTGACTGGCCTGCCAAACCGCCTGCTACTGGAAGATCGTCTGCAGCAAACGCTGGCCCAGGCTGCGCGCTACGGCCAACATGCGGCGATCCTGTACGTCGATCTGGATCGCTTCAAGCAGATCAACGACACCTATGGACATGCTGCCGGCGACCTGTGCCTGCAGGAGGTGGTGGCGCGTATCTCTTCGCGTCTCCGTGCCGTGGATACATTCGCCCGCACCGGCGGCGACGAGTTCGTCATCGTGCTCGGCGAACTGACCAATCGCAACAGCGCCCTCATCGTCGCCCGCAATGTGCTCGAAAGTATTCAGCAGCCTATGCAGGTGGAGAACGTTTCCTTTGAAATTTCCGGATCGATCGGCATTTCCATCTATCCAGAGGATGGCAGCGATCCAGCCCAGCTGCGGCGCGCAGCCGATGCCGCCATGTATCGCGCCAAGCAGGCGGGCGGGAGCGATTATCTCCTGGTATCCCCGCAACCCAGTTCCCCGGCCAGCGAGGCGTACGAACTCGAGCGCTCGATGCGGCAGGCACTGCTGGACGGCGGCTTCGAGCTGCACTACGAGCCGCAGTACTCGTTAGCCGGCCATCTGTGCAGCCTGCAGGCCGTGTTACGCCTCAATCACCCGCAGTTGGGCGCGGTGCCCGCTAGTCGCTTTCTGCCCATCGCCGAGGAGTGTGGGCTGGTCGTGCCCATCGGCAATTGGGTGCTGGCCGAAGTGTGCCGGCAAAGCATTGCCTGGCAGAATCAGCAGCTTCGACCTATCCGTATTTCCTTCCGGGTTTCGGCACTACAGTTTCTCCAGACCGATTTCGCCGGGCATGTTCTGGACACGGTCACCGCCTGCGGTCTGGATCCGCGATGGCTCGAACTGGTGGTCACCGAGGACACTGTGATGCGCAGTCGCACCGAAACGGCCTGCCAGATGCGCAGCCTGGCTGCCATGGGAGTGCATTTTTCTGTGGCGGACTTTGGCAATAGCTATTCCTGCCTCAGTCAACTGCATCAGCTGCCGGTCAGCACGCTCAAGATCGATTGCTCGTTTGTCGAGCGCATCTCCGATCCCAACGGCACCTACACGATCGTGCAGGCCATTATTGGGCTGGCCCACAGCCTGGGGCTCAAAGTCGTGGCGGAAGGCGTGGATCGCGGCGATCAGATGGAGTGCCTGCGCACCCTGAGTTGCGACTTCCTGCAAGGGCGCCTGCTGGGGTCCTGCTTGCCGGCGGCCGCCATCCCCAAGTACCTGGCGGTCGCCGTAGCTCCGGTGGCGCGGCATTTGCTTCGTTAACCCAGAGCGCGCCCAACCTCAGCGCGCAGCGGCGCTTACGGCTCGCGCGCTT
>CAZZVD010000168.1:0-11965 GCA_964657465.1 uncultured Acetobacteraceae bacterium
GTGGGGGACATCTGCGCTACCCACCGCAGCACGAGCAGTTTCTAGACCTTGTGGGCGCGTTGCACGTCGCGCACGCCGGGAACGCGCCGCAGGCCGCTTACCAGGCGATTCAGGTGCCGCATGTCTTCTGCTTCCAGAATGAATTCCACCACGGCTTCTGAATCGCCGGTAGGCTTCGAATCGACACCGCGAATGTTTGTGCCGTCATCGCTGATCACGGCTGTCATTTCTTTCAGCATGCCGGCGCGATCATCGCAGAACACCGTGAGCTTCACGGGGTAAGTCATTTTGCGGCCAGTGGCTTCTTCCGCCATCCGCGCCCATTCCACAGAAATCCGGCGGTCGCTCTCGTACAGCAGGTTTTGTACATTGGTGCAGCTCCGGGCATGCACCGCCACACCTTTGCCCCGGGTTACATACCCTACGATCTCTTCGCCGCGAATGGGATTACAACATCGGGCGCGATACACCAGCAGGTCATCCTGGCCCTCTACCTGCAGCGAATCGGAACCGTGCAGATGCACCCGCCGCACCGCTTCCGACATGCCGGCAGCCGTCGCTTTGCCCGCTTCCGCTTCGCCGGTCTGTGAGGTCACTCCCGGCGAGAGCTTGTTCAGCACCTGACGAGAGGAATACTTGCCGAACCCAATGGCCGCCATCAGATCACTGGCCGTAGCCAGGCCGCACTCGCTCGCCGCACGCGCATAATCCGTGTCGGTGAGTTTGCCGAGCGAGACTTTGTATTTGCGCGCTTCGCGATCCAGCAGCTTCTTGCCGATCTCGATCGCCCGCTCCCGCTGGTGTTCATTGAGCCAGTGCTTGATCTTGTTGCGCGCCCGGGAACTCTTGGCGAATGTCAGCCAATCGCGACTGGGCGTATGGCCGTTCTGCGTGACCACTTCCACGATGTCGCCGTTGTGCAGCTTGGTGCGCAACTGCGCCATGCGGCCGTTCACCTTGGCCCCCACACACGTGTTCCCTACTTCGGTGTGAATCGTGTACGCAAAGTCGATAGGCGTCGCATCTTTCGGCAGCACCACAACCTTGCCCTTGGGCGTAAAGGTGTACACCTCTTCCGGATACAAATCGATTTTCAGCGTGGAGAGGAACTCGTTAGGATCGGTCATCTCCCGCTGCCACTCGACCAACTGCCTTACCCAGGCCAACCGCTGTTCATCGCGCGCGTTGGTGGGGGAGCCAGCCGCTTTATATTTCCAGTGCGCGGCGATGCCTTCTTCGGCCACGCGGTGCATTTCCTCCGTGCGGATTTGCACTTCGAATTGATGGCCACCCTCGCCCATCACCGTGGTGTGCAGCGATTGATACAGATTGGGTCGCGGCATGGCGATGAAGTCTTTGATCCGCCCTGGTACCGGCCGCCAGATGGAGTGAATCAGCCCAAAGGCCGCGTAACAATCCTGCACCGTAGCTGTAATGACCCTCACCGCCAGCAGATCGTAGACCTGGTCCACCGTGATCTTCTGCTTTTGCAGCTTCTGGTAAATGCTGTAGAGACGCTTGATGCGCCATTCCACGCGGGCATGAATATTGTTTTCCCGCAGCCGTTCGTTTAGCAGTGCTTCCACTGAGTTGAGAAACTGCTCGTCTTCATCGCGGGCGGCTTCGACGGCGGTCTGCACCTGCTCGTAGCCGAAGGGATCGACGTAGCGGAAGGCAAGATCTTCGAGCTCACCGCGCACTTTGCCCATGCCCAGGCGGTGGGCCAGGGGCGCATAGATATCCAGCGTTTCCCGCGCAATGGACTCCTGCTTTTCCGGCGAGAGATGCTGCAGGGTGCGCATGTTATGCAGCCGGTCCGCCATCTTGATCAACACCACGCGCACGTCGCTGACCATGGCCAGCAGCATCTTGCGCACGTTTTCCGCCTGGCGGTCTTCGCGGTTGGCAAACTGAATTTTGTCGATCTTGGTGACGCCTTCGACGATGTGCGCCACCTGCTCACCGAATTGCTCGGTGATGTCTTCCGTGGTAACGGGCGTGTCTTCGACTGCATCGTGCAGCAACCCGGCCGCGATCGCGGTCGAGTCCAACTTCATTTCGGCTAGTACCTGGGCTACTTCGAGGGGATGGAGCACATACGGCTCACCGGATGCGCGAAATTGCCCGGTATGGTGCTGCACACAAAATTCCCACGCTCTGCGGATGATAGCGGTGTCATCACTGGGCCGATTCTTGCCAATCGTTGCCAGCAACTCAGCGAACTTCGCGGCCAGAATGCCTGGTTCCGCGGGAGGCTCGATGGGCGTGGAGTGCACGGTCGCCATACCTGATTATAGGCCGAGGCTGCTGCGAAACCCAGGCAGTCTGGAGCCGGCGCCCTGGGGTGTAGCCCCTTCGTGCGAAGATACGTTGTGAGCCCTAAGTCTTCTCCCCGGCCGACCCGCAAGCCAGTAAGCAGCGGTCTTTCTCCCAGTTCCGGGCCCGTCGCGATTGTTTCCCGCCGCGCCGCAGACCGCCTCCACGCCGGGCAGGTCTGGGTCTATCGTTCGGATATTGAGCACCTGCCCGACACCGGGCCAGGGCTGATTGCCGTCGCAGATCATCGCGGCTTCCCCCTGGGTACCGCACTCCTCAGCCCCGCCTCGCAAATCACGCTGCGGATGGTGAGTCCGGAGGCCGTGCTCACCCAACCCGCGTGGCTGGCGCTCTTTGAGCAGCGCCTGCGGGCAGCCATCCAGCTGCGCCAGGGCATGCTGGACGAAGGCACGGATGCGTGCCGCCTGGTATTCAGTGAAGCCGACCAGCTCCCCGGCTTGATCGTGGACCGGTATGGCGATCTGATCCTGTTTCAGATCCTCTCCCGGGCACTCGATGCGGAGGACATCCGGGCAGTCATTGTCGAGACCCTCAAGTCAGAGCTTTCCCCAGTCACGATCGTGGAGCGGTCCGACGCGCGCATCCGCGAGTTAGAGGAACTGAGCCTGCCGGACGAGGCGCCCCTTTACTCCGCCGAGCCCATCCCGCAGCTCTCCACCATCTTTCACCTGAACGGGCTGGCCTTTCATTACGACGCCAATGCCGGGCAGAAGACCGGAGCGTTTCTCGACCAGCGACTCAACTACGCGGCCGCGGCACGCTATGCACACGGCGAAGCTCTCGACGTGTGCACGTACCAGGGCGGTTTTGCGCTGCATCTCGCGCAGGCGTGTTCGCGGGTCACAGGCATCGATGCGTCGCGTGCGGCGCTTGAAGTGGCCGAGGAAAACCTGGCGGTGAACCAGCACCGGGTGTCTGCGACGGTCGATTGGGTGGAGGCGAACGCGTTCGATCTCCTGCGCGACTGGAGCGCCGCGCATCATGCCTATGACACGATCGTGCTCGACCCGCCTGCTTTCGCCAAGTCGAAGCGCGCTGTCGATGGAGCCGTGCGCGGCTACAAAGAGCTGAACCTGCGAGCCATGAAGATGCTGCGCCCGGGCGGCATCCTGGTGAGCTGTTCCTGCTCGCACCACGTGTCTGCGGACGAGTTCCAACGTGTCCTGGCGGATGCCGCGGGAGACGCGCAGCGCCGGGTGCGTCTGCTGGAACGCCTTGGGGCCGCGCCCGACCACCCTGTGGTCCTGAATATTCCCGAGACCGAATACCTGAAGTGTTTGATTCTGCAGGTCGATTGATGGCGCTGACGACGCAATGGCAACACGCGTGGCTGGTCATCGCTTCTTTCCTGGCGGGCGCACTCAACGCCATGGCGGGTGGCGGATCATTTGTTTCGTTTCCGGCGTTGCTGGGGGTTGGAGTGTTACCGATCCAGGCCAATGCAACCAACACGGTGGCGCTCTGGCCCGGTCAGTTCACCTCCATCGCGGCTTACTGGCAGGACTTGAAGGCGAATGGACGGCTGGTGCTCCCGGTCTGTTCCGCGGCCCTGCTGGGCGGCCTGATCGGGGCGATCGTCCTGCTGCGTACTGGGCAGTCGACCTTCCTGAAGCTGGTGCCGTGGCTGCTGCTGCTGGCGGCAGGACTCTTTGCTGCCAGCGGCCCCGTATCTGACTGGCTCCGCCGGACCCGGGTGCGGGTAGCGGATGGACAGCCGGCGCCCCGGCCAAGCCTGGTTCCCCTGTGGATCGGCATCGTCCTGGTGTGCTTTTACATCGGATATTTTGGCGCCGGTGCGGGTTTCCTGGTGATGTCGGTGCTGGCCGTCTTTGGCATCCAGAACATCAACCAGGTGAACGCTTTGAAGGTGGTCGCCACCACGACGGCGAATGGAATTGCCGTAGTCACGTTCATCGTGGAGAAGCAGATCCTATGGAAGTACTGCTTGTTGATGATGATTGCCGCAGCCCTGGGCGGCTACCTGGGGGCGAGGTATTCCCGCGGGTTGAACCCGAAGTTGATGCGCATGCTGGTGGTGGTGATCGGGTTAGGTATGGCCGCCTACTTCTTCTGGAAGCAGTATTCTTGAAATGAGCAGGGTATGAGCCACGAAGGCATCCGATTTATCAGCAAGGAAGAAGCCGAGAAGCTGGCCGAGCAGGGCGACCGCCAATTACCGCGGGAAGCCACGGACCCGGCTCGCGTGCAGGTGCAGAAGACCACAGGCACGGGCATGGACATCGACTGGAAAGACGGCCATCGCAGCCATTGGACGTTTGCCTGGCTGCGCGACGCCTGCCCCTGCGCCACCTGCCATGAAGAGCGTAACGCGCAGGGCCGCAAACCGGGGCAGCCCAAGGCCCAGGCCGGCGGCCTGTTGCCCATGTACAAGGCCCCAGCGCGGCCGGACTCGGCGTCCCCGGTAGGGCGCTACGCGATCAGCTTTCGCTGGAATGACGGTCATCAGAGCGGGATTTATTCCTGGGACTACCTTCGGCGAAGTTGCCAATGCGAAGAATGCCGCAACGCGGCGAAAGCTGAAATGTAACGCCGGTTTGCACACGGGTTCAGACCCGGACTCGATCAGTAACTCTCCACCAACCCAATAGTCGCGCTCTCCAGGAACCGAATTCACACACACATTCGGACCCGTCATGGAGTCGGGTGCCCCATATCTCACGACGTTTTCCAGTCGGGAGATGTGGGAATTCACAGGTCTCGCTCCGTAACTCTCCACCCAAACCCAACCTTTAAGGTGCCGGTTTGGATGGCGGCTCATGCGATACGCCATGATCTTCCCAGTACGCCTGCACCTTCTCCATCGCCTCCTCGGCATTGCTCACAACCTGAATGTAGGCGTGGTTCTGTGGCTTGAGAAACCCCTCGTCGATGGCCACCCTCAAAAAACGCAGCAGGTGATCGTAATACCCATCTGTGTTCACCAGCAGGCACGGTTTCGCATGAATCCCCAGCTGCGCCCAGGTAAGGATCTCGAAGAACTCATCCAGCGTCCCAAACCCTCCGGGTAACGCCACGAAGGCATCGGCTTCCTGTTCCATCCGGGCCTTGCGCTCGTGCATGGTGTCTACGAGAACCAGCTTGCTCAATCCCTGGTGCGCTACCTCCACACCGGCAAGCATTTGCGGAAGCACGCCGATCACCTCGCCACCATGGGCGAGGGCGGCGTCAGCCAGCGCACCCATCAAGCCCACTTGCGCGCCGCCATACACCAGGCCCACACCGGAAGTCCCCAACAGAATTCCCAACTTGACCGCTTCCGCAAGATACTCCGGTTTCACCCCGGGACTGGAGCCACAGAAAACACAAATTCTTCGCCGCAAACCATCACCCTTGCTTCGCATAATCAGGATTCCAACACACGCATGCACAGGCCGCCGGACGATACACTAGAAGCAGACCAGTCTTCGCGCTGCCTGCCCGACAACGAACGATTACTCTACGCCCCTGAGAAGACCTTGCAACCTCTGCTCGACAAATTAAATCCGCAACAACGGGCCGCGGTCGAAACCGTGGATGGCCCCTTGCTGATCCTGGCGGGCGCCGGCTCGGGCAAGACCCGCGTCATCACGCACCGCATCGCCTACCTGGTCCAGGTGAGGAACGTACCCGCCGATTCCATCCTGGCAGTGACGTTTACCAACAAAGCATCAGCAGAGATGGCCGAGAGAGTCGACAAGCTGCTGGAACATCGCTCGCTGGCCAAGCCGCTACTGGCCACGTTTCACTCCTTTTGCGTACGCATGCTGCGCCGCGATATAGAAGCGATGCGCATTGGCGACGAAGGGCTTACCCGCAACTTTGTGATCTATGACGAATCGGATCAGCAGTCGATCGTCAAACAGGCGATGCGCCGTCTGGGTCTCGATACCAAGCAGCTGACGCCGCGCACCGTGCTGTCGCGCATTTCCTGGGCCAAGAGCCATATGCTCGACCCGCAGGAAACCTACTTGCAATCGGCCGATCCAGTGAGCGAGAAAATCGCGCATATCTATGAGATCTATCGCAAGGAACTGCGCAAAGCCAATGCCCTCGACTTCGACGACTTGCTGCTCGAAGCGGTGCGGCTGCTGCGATCCTCCGGCGAAGTGCGCGAGCGCTACAACCGCCGTTACCGTTATCTGCTCATCGACGAATACCAGGACACCAATCGTCCGCAATACGAGCTGATGAAGCTGCTCGCCGGCACGGAGCATAACGTCTGCGTCGTGGGCGACGAAGACCAGAGCATCTACTCATGGCGCGGTGCGGATATCCGCAACATTCTTGAATTCGAAAAAGATTTTCCCGAAGCCAAAACGATTCGGCTGGAACAAAATTACCGGTCTACCCAGGTCATTCTTGAAGGCGCCTCCGCGGTGGTCGCGCGGAATCTGCAGCGCAAAGGCAAGAATTTGTGGACCTCCCGCGAGGGCGGCGCCAAGATCGGCTACTACGAAGCGCCCGATGGAGAGAACGAAGCGCTCTTTATCGCCGACAATATTCAAAAGTACCTGCGGCGCGCAGGCGAAGATCAGGAAGCACCCCGCGTGGCCGTGCTGTATCGCACCAACTCGCAGTCGCGGTTGGTGGAAGAAGCCCTGCGCCGGTACGCGATCAGCTACACCATGGTGGGCGGCTTCTCCTTCTACGACCGCTCGGAAATCAAAGACCTGCTGAGCTATCTCAAGCTGGTGCAGAATCCTGATGACTCGATCGCCCTGGGACGCGTCATCAACACACCGCCGCGCGGCATTGGCAAAACAACGATGGAGATCCTGGAGCGGCTAAGCCTTGAGACGGGCATGAGCACCTGGGGCGCCATCGAGCGCGCGCTCAAAGATCAATTGCTATCGACCCGGGCCTGCATCGCCCTGGATACTTTTCGCCGCATCATCCTGGACGCGCGCGCGATGCTCTCGCCCGGCTTCGCCGAGAAGCTTACCCAGGATGTGGCACAAGCGCCCGCGCCAGCAGCCGCACCGGATGTGCTGACCAGCGATGGCGGCGAGTGGGAAGACCTGAGCTTCGACTTCGGCGATCTGGAATCGGAGGAAGACAGCTCGCAACTCACGCAAGGCAGCCTCGACTTTCTGCCTGAAGAGTTTGTGGAAGAAGCCGAGCCATTTCTGGAGACAGAACAGGAACCGGCAGCCTCGTTGAGTGGGCCGCCCGCGCTTTCCCCCCTGGCGAGGTCAGAAGCCAACTCGACCGAGGAAGCGAACGCTGGCGGTCATGAAGGCTTCCGCAAGCCGGGCGATGCCGCCACCTTGCCCGAGCTGATCCGCTTCCTGATCGACCGGACCGGCTACATCCGCTCACTCGAGGACGAAGGTACGCCCGAAGCCGTCTCGCGGATAGAAAACCTGAAGGAGCTTGCGAATGCCGCTCAGGATGCGCAGCAGCGCGGCGAGACGCTCAATGAGTTCCTCGACCATGCTGCATTGATCAGTGACACCGATCGTTACAATGCCGAAAGCCGGGTCACCTTGATGAGCCTGCATGCCGCCAAGGGCCTGGAGTTTCCCCTGGTGCTGCTGGCCGGCATGGAAGAAGGCTTATTCCCCCATTCCCGCACGCTCAATCAACCCAACGAACTGGAAGAAGAGCGGCGGCTCTGCTATGTGGGCATGACCCGCGCCATGGATGCGCTGATCCTGACCCGCGCCCGTTATCGCCGCCGGTACGGCAATGACATGCCGGAATCCAGCACGCCTTCCCGCTTTCTGGAAGAGATTCCGGCGCATCTGCTGGAAGATCTGACGCGGGGATTGCGGCCGGGGAGCGGCGCCTACGGGTCGCGCTACGGGTCAGACCGCAGCGGCAGCCGCCGTAACGGCGAAGAATGGGAGTCGACCCGGCACTACAGTTACGAAGACGAAGACCAGCGTAGCCGTTCGCGCACCGCCGCTCCCGCCGCGGGCAATCGTTCGCAGAGCGGTTCGCTCGACAACATCGCTCAGTTTTTCTCTTCGCGCAAGCCGTCAGGAGCACGTCCCAAGCTCGATATCCCGGTCGCGACCGGCCTCACAGGATTTCGTAGCGGGCAGCGCGTGCGCCACCCCAAATATGGGGAGGGAGTAGTCTTCCGGCGCGAGGGAGACGGAGATGATGCGAAGATTACGGTACAATTTGCTCAATTCGGCGTAAAAAAGTTGGTTGAGAAATTCGCTCAACTGGAAAAAGTGTAGATAAGGAAAATAATGGCGAACACCAGGAACGTAGAAGACAAGTTGGAACGGAAAAAGATCAAGCGCACGGCGCGCAAGAAAGCAGCACCCAAGGCCGCGCGCACTCTTCCCCGTGGTTCCAACAAGAAGAAGACCAAGAAGGCCTCACGCGGTCAAAGCAAGCGTTAGTCTTCGCATCAAATCGATCCGCAACTGAACATGGGTACCCACATCTCTCCCGTTTGTAGAGGTGTGGGTACAACCCATCGGTCGGCTTAATTGACTGAAACTCAGGGTGTTGCCGGGACAGAGTGGAAGGCCTTACTGTACTTCGACAAATCTGCCCTCAGGAGCCGAGACGCTGCGACAGCAACTGTTCGCAACCAAATCGATCGATAAGCTCATCAGCGACTCGGAGAATCCCGAGCACTCTCTGAAGAAAACTCTGGGCCCGTGGTCGCTCACGGCGCTGGGCATCGGCGCGGTGATCGGGTCCGGCATTTTCACCATCATCGGCACTGCCATCGCCGGGGAAAAGTTCGACACTTCGTCGATTCTGAATACTCCGCTGCTGGACTACCTGGTGAATCACCACGCACTGGCGGGCCGCCCGGGCGCCGGGCCGGCGCTGGCCTTTTCGATCATCCTGGTATCGATCGTCTGCGCCTTCACCGGACTCTGTTACGCCGAACTGGCCTCCATGATTCCCATCGCCGGCAGTGCGTATACCTATACCTACGCCACCATGGGGGAACTGGTCGCCTGGATCATCGGCTGGGACCTGATCCTCGAGTACGCCGTCAGCAATATGGCGGTATGCGTCGGCTTCGCCGCGCACATCGTCGACTTCATGGATTGGTTCGGGGTACACCCCACGGCTCGTTGGATCTCGCCTGCTTTCCTGCCGGCAGGCCTGAGCGATCTGCAGGGCAACACCATTTACCACCCTGGCTGGCACTTCGGCTTCAACATGCCGGCGTTTCTCATCGTCCTGATACTTACGGTCGTCCTGGTGCGCGGCATCCGTGAATCGGCCAGCGCCAACAACGCAATGGTCCTGTTGAAGATCGCGGCGATCCTGGTTTTCATCGTGATCGGCTCGCGGTTTATCCATCCCGGGCACTGGCATCCGTTCGTGCCTAACGGCTGGTCCGGTATCCTCACCGGCGGCAGCATCATCTTCTTTACCTACATTGGCTTCGATTCGGTATCGACCGCGGCAGAAGAGTGTCACCGGCCTCAGCGAGATGTGCCCATAGGCATTCTGGGCACCCTGGTGGTGTGCACCATCCTGTATATCGGTGTGGCTGTGGTGCTGACTGGCCTGGTTCCCTGGCAAACGCTGGTGGATGATGCGGCCCCGGTGGTCAACACGCTGAAGAAGCTGAGCCACAGCACAGGATCTGCGACCTTGCCCTGGGTGCGGCTGATTGTGCTGTGCGGCGCCATGCTGGGCATGATCTCGTCCATCCTGGTGTTCCAGCTTGGCCAGGCGCGGGTATGGTTCGCCATGTCGCGTGACCGGCTGTTTCCGCCGTGGTTCGGCAAGGTACACTCGCGCTATCGCACCCCCGCAGTGGCGACCTGGGTGGCCGGCTTTGTGGTCGCCATTCCCAGTGGTCTTTTGGATATTGGTACGCTGGCTGACCTGGCAAACATCGGAACACTCTTCGCATTCGTGCTGGTGTCGGTGGGTGTGTTGATCCTGCGCTATCGCGAACCCAATCGCCACCGCAGCTTTCGGGCGCCGGGGGGCATTGCGGTGCCGATTCTCAGCATCTTCTTTTGCGTGCTGCTAATGGCCGGTTTGCCAGTCATCACCTGGCTGCGGTTTTTCGCATGGCTGGTCATCGGGTTGACCATTTACGTGCTGTACAGCCGTAAGCACAGCGAATTCTCGACCCTCCCGTGAAGCGCCTATGACTCGTTCCGCCATGCCCCGGCGCCTCGCGGCTATCTGGCTGCGCTCTTTACCCAAGGCCGAGCTGCATTTGCACCTGGAAGGTACGGTCTCGCCCGAAACCCTGGTCGAACTAAGCCAGCGGCATGATGGCGATCGCCTGACCCTGGCCCAGGCCCGCGCTTTGTATCGCTACACCGATTTCAGCGGATTCCTGCTGGCGTTCAAGGCGGTGAGCGAACGGCTGCGCACAGCCGCTGACTATGAACTGATCACCTACCGCATGATGGAACGGCTGGCGGCCCAGGGCGTGGTGCATGCCGAAGTGTATGTTTCGGTCGGGGTCGTTTACTACTGGCGGCGCATCGAGTTCGAGGGTCTGTTTCAGGGCATGGAAGCGGCTCGGGTGCGGGCAGAGCGGCAGTTTGGCATGACGCTCTATTGGATCTTCGACGCGGTGCGTCACTTCGGCCCGGAGGAAGCGGCGCGCGTCTTTCGCAAGGCAGCGGAGTTGCGCCGGGGGTCTCCCAGCATTATCGGGATTGGGATCGGGGGCGATGAGCGCCGGACCGGCGCCGAGCCCTTCCGTGACTTGTTCAGGGAAGCGCAGAATAACGGGCTCCGGCTTACTGCGCACGCCGGCGAAACGGTAGGACCGGAGAGCATCTGGGCCGCCCTGAACGTAGGGGCGGAGCGTATCGGCCACGGCCTCTCGGCTCAGCTGGATCCTGACCTGATGCAAATCCTCGCGGAGCGCCAGATACCAATCGAGATTTGCGTCACGTCTAACCTGCGCACCGGCGTTTGCCCCTCGCTGGCGGAGCACCCGGTGCGGCGCTACTTCGATGCGGGCCTTATGATTACGTTGAATTCAGATGATCCGGCCATGTTCCTGAGCGACCTGCAGGATGAGTATCGCCTGGCCTACGAATCGTTCGGCTTCACCGAGGAACACCTGCGCGAGTTGGCAGCCAATTCCATTGAGGCCAGTTTTCTCCCGGCACCCAGGAAGGTAGCCTTGCTGCAGCAGATTGAGCAGGTCAAATAGCTCTTTGGTGTCGATAACCGTAACTACGTAGTTGTCATAAACCTGCGCTATGATCTCGGCATGATGTACATGGATGGTAATCAAATTATTGGGTCATCGGCAGCCGGGTCTTTCCCGGAGGCTTCTGCCTCCCAGGAAGAAGGCTCTGCAATGGCTATCGTTGGCTGGACTTCTGTTGCTGTTGGTATTGCTGCTGTTGGTCTCTACGTCGGGCGTGAGTTGCGTGCGCGGTACAAGTTCAATCACCGCACGCCGTACGATTTCTTCTCACATGCCGGCGATAGCGTCTGCGCAGCCGACTACGGCACCGGGATCTAACGGGTGTTCAGAGGATGACGCTGAGCTGGTGAGCACGCAATGATCTGGTCAGCCTGCTTTGGACGGACCAATCCCGGCTGCGCTCGCAGAGCCCCGCTCTCCGGTCGCATGTTTCACCAGCAAACTCGGATACAACGGCGATGCCCTAATCCCTGGACGGGTGCCCCATGCTCGCCGACTCCGGCGTGCGTGGGT
>CAZZVD010000169.1:0-11958 GCA_964657465.1 uncultured Acetobacteraceae bacterium
AACCGCTATAATCAACACAATTCACAGGAGCAAGGGCCAACGCGCTGGCACAGGCGAAGCAAGTCTCATGACTGACCAGGCAATCCCAAATTCTGAACCAATCCAGGGACTCGCTGAACCCACGAATCCAGCGTGGATCAAAACAGAACTCGCGCGTCACCCACAGCGGCCCTACCCGATGGATTTCATCCAACGCCTCTTTACCGACTTTTCGGAAATCCATGGCGATCGGGCATTCGGTGACGATCTGGCCATAGCCTGTGGCCTGGCGCGGTTCCACGGGGAAGAAGTGCTGGCTATCGGCAATCTCAAGGGCCGCGGCACCAAAGAGAAAGTTCGCCGCAACTTCGGCATGCCTAACCCGGAAGGCTATCGCAAGGCACTCCGCACGATGAAGATCGCCGAAAAGTTCCAGCGGCCCGTCTTTACCTTTATCGATCTCACGGGGGCAAATCCCGGAATCGCCGCCGAAGAGCGCGGCCAGGCGGAAGCCATCGCCCGCAACCTTCGCGAAATGGCTCGCCTGCGCGTGCCTACCATCGCCGTGATTACTGGCGAAGGCGGCTCTGGCGGAGCCTTGGCCCTGGCAGTCGCCGACCGCGTGTTGATGATGGAAAACGCAGTCTACTCCGTGATCGCGCCGGAGGCTTGCGGCTCCATCATGTGGCGCGATGCCGGCAAAAAGGCGCAGGCCGCCGCAGCCCTCAAAATCACGTCGGACGATGTGCGCCGGTTAGGATGCGTCGACGATGTCGTGCCCGAACCCGCCGGGGGAGCGCAGAATGATCCAGTCGCTGCCTGTGCCATGCTCGACGAAAAGCTTATCTGGCATCTCAGTGAATTAAAGGCAATGACCGTAGAGGCCATGATCGCCCGCCGCCTCACCAAATTCCGGGAAATTGCCCGCTTTTATCAGAACGCCTGAAATGATGCGCGGAGCGTGCGCTTGACCTCTTTCACCGCTGCCGAACGAACGCGTGCCTTCGGCTGCGTTATGTTCGCCGCAATCTACTTCTATCTCGCCCAGAGTGTTTCGGTACACGCCGCCCAGGGATTGGCCAGCGGCGTAGCAGCTCCACTGGTCGAGCGCAGTGTGCTGCTCTTTCTGCTGGTGATCGGCTACGCCGCGATGGGTCGCTGGTTTAATCGGCAGACGGCTCCTGTCCGCAGCATGGGTCTGGATCTCCGTCCCGGCTGGCGCCACGAATTTGGATTAGGCGCCGCGATCGGGTGGGGCATGCTCGTGGTCAGCATTCTGCCCCTGGTTCTCTCTGGCGGACTGATCGTTACGTTCTGGGGGATCCCGCGTCAATTCGGGATTTTGTTGCTCGACCTTTGCCTCCTCGCAGTAGCCGCTCTCGCCGAAGAAGTCGCTTTTCGCGGGTATCCCTTTCAACGACTGATCCAGGCGGTTGGCCCAACCCTGGCCACCTTGATATTTGCCGTCCTGTTTGCCGCCCTGCACCTCTTCAACCCTGGCGCCAATCGCGTGAGTTTCTGGGTCACCCTGTTCAGCAGTTGGCTCCTCTCCGTGGCTTACCTGCGTACCCGCGCGCTCTGGGTCTGCTGGGGTTGGCACTTCGGCTGGAACGCGAGCATGTGTTTGCTGTTTGGATTGCCGGTGAGCGGCATCACAAAGTTTTCGCCCGTGATCCAGAGCAATACCATCGGGCCGACCTGGATGACCGGTGGAGACTACGGACCGGAAGCCAGCCACTGGACCGCCCTCATCATGCTGCTTGGGATCTTTGTCGTCTATCGATTGACCCGGCGCTATGCGTACCTCTATGCCCAGCCGGTCATCGTCTCCGCTGGTATTCCCGTTGACCTGGATGCGATGAGCAGCAAACTGGCTCCTCACCACGCGGTGGAGGTGCCACCCCCCGCGGGGGCAAGTCTCGTGCAAATCATGCCGCTCGCCGCACCAGCCGCGCCGCAACCATCCGTCTCCTCTGCGCCGATATCCAGGAGCGCAGAACCGCACGAACTACCCGAATAACCACCGGACAAACGGCAGTTTGCTTCCCTGAATATTTCTTTGTCTCGGCCTGAAAGGCCGCTTGCAAAAGCCTACAAACGGGACCATCATGAGCGAGATGAGGGTTGGTTTATGGTGGGGCTCGGTGGTCAGGAATCCATGCTCGGTCGGCCGGTGCGCAGAGTGCGCGGCGCCGCCGCGGTGCTCGCAGTTACTACACTGTCGTGTCTGGCGCACGCGCAGGTGTTCACCGTCCAGCGGGAACATCTCGGCGCCAAAGACGTCAATCTCACCACAGTGCAACCGACCACGGTTGCCCTGGACACCAAGCCACTCACCGACCACACGCGCCAGCAGCTGATTCGCACTTTTCAGGCGGATGAAGCCTTTGCCGTCCGCCCGCTGCCGCTGGGGATGAAGGGCGTGACCCTGCATGCCAACGGGCCGTTGAGTCCTTCCGGCACGGGCTATGCCGATGAGCTCGAAAAATACGGCATCTCCTCCAAGCCAGGCGACAAGGTCATCATCACCAAATTTGAAGTGAAGCCGGATCGTATTCTGTTCGAATTCAACGACGGCCCGGAAAAGCATCATCGCCTGCTGCAACATATCGAGATCGGTGCGGGCGGCGGCATGGCTCCATTGGCACAAGACGATGGCCATGTCCCAATTGGATCGCGCTTTACCCTGGTCTTCAACAAATTCGTCCCCGAGATGACGGCCGCTGACGTGCGCAAGCTCATTTCCCCGATGATCGACTTCTCGCTCAAGACGCCGGTCGAGGCGTTCGCTGACACGCTGCCCCCCAAACTCAAGGGCGCTGTGCTCAACCACGAAGTGCTGGTGGGCATGAACCGCGAGATGGTGATGAAGGCGGTAGGCCAGCCCGATCAGAAGGTCAGGGAAGTGGACGGCCAGACTCCGTTCGAAGAATGGATCTACGGACAGCCGCCTCATGAAGTGCAGTTTGTACGCTTCAATGGCAATCGCGTCATCCGGCTCGAAATTGCCGATGTAGGTCAGCCACCGGTCATCCGCGATCACGATGAGACCGACGGTTACTTCGCCGGGCAGTTCGTCCGGCAGGTGCGTCTTGGCGATGCGCCGCCCACCGGTCCCAACAAGGAACACGCCCCAACCGCTGCGCCCAGCTTGCGCAAGCCCGGGGAAGAGCTACCAAATGCCGTGAACAACGACCGTCAGTTAAAGCCCGTCCAGTTTCCGGGACAGGATAAAGATGATAAGGATAAGCCGCAACCGATTCCGCCGCCGCCCGGCCCCGGCCGCTCACCGTGGACGGATGTCTCCAACGTGCGCCGGTCGAATTAAGCGTCCTTCGGTGTAACATAGGGTAAGTAGCGCCCTCTGTATTGTCCCGACGTCACAGCCCGGGATACCAGCCGCTGCAAATTATTCAAGCTATTCGCTAAGCGCAAACTGTCTGGCGATTTGCCAGAAGTCAGTGATCGCGCGATATAGCTTCCGGCAGTCTGACTGTCGAAGAGAGGAAAGCATATGGCAAAAGTAGCCAAAACCGCAGATCGTTCCAAGATGATGGATACGTCCAAAGGGATTGAGTGTCCTAAATGCACCAAGGCGACACGCATTGTGAAACGGGTGAAAGATCGTGAGCGCGGCGTTCCCGGCGGCGTTTACATCTCCTGCTCCGTCTGCGACTTCTACGAAAAGCTTTAGACGAGTGGTTGCACAACCGGCCTTCCGGCCGGGTCGCCCAAAGCCTGAGCTTTACGCATTTCATTCAAAATAGCGCGGGTGGCGCCACCAGGGTTAACAGCCCGGGTGATCGGTCTTCCCACTACCAGGTAGCTGGCTCCGGCAGCGATTGCTTCGCCGGGGCTGGCTACTCGCTTTTGATCCCCCACAGTTGAACCTTCCGGCCGAATCCCGGGGATGACTAAAAGCGGCTCAACTCCGAATTGGCGCCGCAAGTCGGCTATCTCGTTCGCCGAGCATACCAATCCCGGGACGCCACACCCTAGCGCCATCTTTGCTAACCGCTCGACCTGCACGGCCGGGCTGTCGTCTATGCCGATGGACCCGAGCTGCCCCGCATCCATACTGGTAAGAACGGTGACTGCGAGAAGGGAAGGCCCATTCGCGGACAAACCAGCTGCTTCGGCTGCTGCCGCCAGCATCGCTGGTCCACCTGCCGCATGGACCGTCAGCATGTCCACACCCAACGCAGCCACCGACCGCACTGCGGAGAAGACGGTGTTAGGGATATCGTGCAGCTTTAAATCGAGAAAGATCGAGCACCCACGTCGCTGAAGTTCGGCAATGAGCGCGTTGCCCGCGGCAATATAGAGTTCGAGGCCCACCTTGAACCAGTGGGTCGCTCCTTCCAGCCGTTGCACCAGCGCAAGCGCCTCAGACGCATTCGGAAAGTCGAGCGCCACGATGAGGCGCTCGTCAGCTGGGGTCACTGTTGCCACTGTTCAATTGTAAAAGGGGCCCGTAAGGATTAACGCTGGAATTGTGCCGGCCAGCTCATTTCGGCAATTTGTGCCGGGCTGAGGGATGGGTCCACCAAATCGAGCCGGACGGGCGCCAAACCACGGAAGCCAAGAACTCTGGCTGCTGCGTACGAGAGATCGATGACCCGGGATTCCGGAACGGGACCGCGGTCGTTTACCCGTACAAGTACTGACCTATGATTGCTGAGATTGGTGACCAACACTGAAGCGCCTAAGGGCAGGCTGCGATGGGCACAGGTCATGGAGTTCATATTGAACGGCTCGCCGCTGGCAGTCGCCTGACCCTGGAAAGCGCGTCCGTACCAGGAAGCTCGTCCGGTCTGGTGCCAATGGCGATGGTGGGACACAGCCGGCTGTTTGTCGGCCGAGTTAATTTCTCGCTGGGCAAAGGTGGAAGCAGGGCTAATGCAGAGGGCCGACAGTACGGCGCCGGCGATGAGGGCTGGTCCAATGGACCAATGTGAAGCGGTTGCGTTCGTTGACATGTTTCTCCTGTCTTATTCTTTGGAGTTCTTCGGGCCTAAGTGCCGATCCTCAATTCCTTATGGGCATTCCTCCGCGATCAATTTGGCCACCTTGGCCGGTTTACTATGTGATTATTAGACGCCCTCGGGGAGTGACAGGGTTGCGTGACCTCGCTTCGTACCAATCACCGAAGTCATCATCCCTTTGCTCGTTGGGCACGCTTAAGGATACTCCCGCGCTGGTCGCCCTGGAACCCGGGTCACCGTGGAAAAGAGGGATAAAAATCAGTTTTCTCGAAAATGGCGCAATCGCCAGCAATTAGCCTTCCGCACGAGGTCATTTGTGACCAATCAGGTTCCCTTGTGACACACTATGTACGGCGTGTGAGTACTAAAATGCGACACATTTAACCCATAAGTATGACTCCCTGAATGCGTTTGACCAGACCTCATATCGCACTGACCATCGCCGGCTTTGATCCCTCGAGTGGGGCCGGGATTACCGCCGACCTGAAGACCTTCGCCGCGCATGAGGTCTTCGGTGTTGCTTGTATCACCGCCACGACTGTCCAATCGACAATGGGTGTGCGTTCGGTGCATCCGCAATCGGCAAACCAGATTCGACAGACTCTGGACTGCCTAGCGGAAGACATTGAGATTGCCGGGGTCAAGATCGGCATGTTGGGCAGCCATGCAGCGGCTCTGGAAGTGAGCCACTTTCTAGGTTCCCAATCGCCCGGCCTGACGCGGTCCCGGATCGTACTTGACCCGGTGATCCGATCGAGCTCCGGCGCCACTCTCATCGAGGTCAAAGGAGTCCAGGTCATCCGGGAAGAACTGCTCCAGCAGGTTGGGTGGGTCACCCCCAATCGGGAGGAGTTGGCGATCCTGGTTGGCGAGGATCCGGAGAACGCGGTCAGATGGGAAAGCCGGCAAGTCGTGGCCGCCGCCGAAAGGCTACAAGCCGCCGTCGCCCGGGACGGTAATGACGGCCTCAACCTGGTCGTGACCGGGGGCGATGCCGATCCGCCGGTGGACCTCTTACTGACCGCCGCCGGTGAACTGCATTGGCTCGTAGGGGAGAAGGTTCTGACAACGGCCACTCATGGAACTGGCTGCGCTTTCTCCAGTGCCTTAGTCTGTGGGCTCATAGCCGATCTCGATTCTAAAGCCGCTGCTGCAAGTGCAAAGAGGTATGTCACTGAGGCACTGCGCTCTGCTTATCCGATAGGCAAAGGCAAAGGGCCAATGAACCATCTGTTTCCTCTAAGCTCAACTCTGAATCGCTGAAGCTGCTGGTGGCAGGGGTACATCTCAACCCCGGATAAGTCTCCCGCATGATCGACTCGGATACCCTAATGTCTGGGTCACTGTCTGGGTCATAAGACAGGTGCGGACAGACCTGCACTTTCTCCTACCATCTCACTCAATCAACTCTCGGAATTCCGACTGCCTATTACCAAACTTCATTCGTGATGTTTATCCGCAAACACAAATCCCGCCCTTGCGGGCGGGATTTGTGTTCGGGCAGGCTCTACTGCGAAGGCCGCGCTGCTATCGCTGAGCGAGTTCGATTTCCAGCCGGGTGTTCTTCTCAAAAACTACTTCATGTCCACGAGCGATCCAGGTATCGAAAACCACTTTGCCGACTTCGTAATAAGCAAAGCCACTGATCAATCCGCCATTCGAAGAGGCCGTCCCAATCACCCGGGCCAGCAGGTCCAGTCCATTGCTGGTCATGGCTTCACGAATCAGGCCGGCGCCCGTGCTATCAGAGACAGCGGCAAGCGCGCCAAGGGTGATCGGCGCCAGAAACTTGTTCGCACCGTTCGCCCGGATCTGACCTTCTTCGTCGATCTGCACCCGGTCGTTCCGGACGCTCTCCGCGCCGATTACCCGGCCGTGCACGGTCCGCACATCGCCCTCAGGCAGCTGGGCTTTGTTAAAGGTGAGTCGCAGGCTGCCGTTGTGACCGAACATGCCGGCCGGCTTCGCCTGCACAACAGTGCCGATCAGGTGGGTGCCTTCGGGTAACAACAGCTTGCGGTGCTCCAGGCTGGTCGCGTGTACTGCGGGGTCAATCGCGCGGGGAGTCGTCTCCGCTGAGTCCGCCGAATCTGAACCTTCGTTCGAGAACAAGGGCTGCGTCAGGACCGCTTCTACTGGCATACCAGCCGTCGCGTTGCTGGAATCCACACCGTCCACCAGTCGAACTTCCATGTCGCCCGTCAGCTTCAGTTCATTCAGGTCGGCTACTTCCACCGGTGCGGGGGCTGCCTGACCTTCTAACTCCAATGGCTGCTTCAATTCTGCGTCGTACTCGGTGCCGGCCCACAGTTCCTGCGGGTGCACGGGGATCTGGGCATACAGAGCCTGCTTCGCTTTATCCCACTTATGGGGCGTGCCGATACCGGCAGCGGTCTGGCGCTTCGTCCAGTGAAATGCCGCAGCAATCCGCTGACCAAAGGTCCGGCGGGTGGGCGTATCGGCCATTTGATCGCCCTGGGTCATGCGGACCAGCTTGGAGGTCCGCTCGGTCGCGTCGGTTTCTATGCTGAAGTGCCGGCCATCCGGGGTTTCGAGGTCATTGAACGTGACATCGGCATTCCGCAGGGGGGTCAGGTCGCCGTTGAACATCGCGGCTGTCCGCACCTGGCGGTTAACTGCGTGTTTCCCCGTGATCGTGCCATATACCTTTGAGTCTGCGGGGATCGCGACGTGGTCGATGAGATAGATAGGCTCAGTAAGATGGCCTTCGATGGAAGTGCCCACCCGCATGCGGTAGCTTTTATCCAGCTCCACCCGCAGGGGGACGCCTGCTGGAACGACTTCGGGTGATGCCGGTGTGAAGTCCTGGGCAAATGCGGAACCTGTTGTGGTCGCTACGGTTGCGGCGAACAACGCTGCCAAAGCTATCTTCATGGTTGGACCCTTCCCGGCAGAGGCGCGGGTAGACTGCGCTTCACATTTCGCTCAAAAACACCGAAGCCATGTTGTGTTCTGTTACCGTGACTTGGGGGAGGGCGGAAATGCGGCTTGGTCAGAAGGTCGGGCGGGAACAGGGAAGCGGTTGGGAACCGCAACTTCGCTACCGGACGGCCATTCCTCTACCGATTACTACATGCAGAGAGTAGGCTGTCCGAGGGCGGGAGTATATCACTCGTTAGTCGCAAAAATGTCCGAAAGTGAATCACCGGAAGGTAACTAAGAAGCGACACTTTTAGTTTGCTGTACGTCTCCCTCTATGACGAGGAAACGGCGAATGTACCGGATGGGCTCATCGTGAGCGGCCATTTCGCGCAGGTGATATTTCCAGACATCCGCCTTCAAGGTGCGACGCGTGAAGGGTTTACGGCTCACCGTCACGATCCGGCCCGCTTTGTCGCGACGGGTATAAGTGGATGCCGGCACAACGAAACTGATTTGCGATCCCTGCTTCCAGAAAGCGCTGGCAAAATCATGGGCGAACAGGAGAGCGTAATAACGTCGGCCCCGGGAAAGTTCCTCAACGGCGCTTTCAAAATCGCTCCAGTTTGGATTAATCGAATTCTGGAACCAATTGCGAAACGCGAACCCGTTTGTGCGCGCCTGGCGAATGACGATGCGAAGAACTTCCAGCCTTGTCATGGACCCTCTGTGTTTCCATGCGGGTACTTTCGGTCGTTTATCCCAGTTACGGTTTCCCGGGACGCGAGAGACTTGGTTACTATTTATGCGCCATGTGCGTCTCAAATTGCTACTGGTTAATGAAGATTAGACAAATTATTCGGAACTTCCATCCATTTTCGTGGCTGGATTTAGCGCCGGTTACCTGTCCATGGCTGTCTAAAGTAACCGAGGTGCTGTCATCCATGCGTAAGTTGTTGATTGCGCACGGTGCACGGCACGCGGGGGTGGTCTGGGTGTTGTGCCTGCCATTGGTATCCGGGGCGGTCGTGACCACGCCCGCGGGGGTCGACACCGACCCGCTTAACCTCGATCCGCAAGTGCGACAGGCTTTCGAGCTTTTCTACATCCTTGACTACGATGGCGCCGTCGCCCGATTTGAGAAAATCCAGGCCGCGAACCCGGAGAATCCAATCGCCGCAGACTATGTTCTGGACGCCGTCCTCTTCCGCGAACTCTACCGACTGGACCTTTTGGATACAACGTTCTACGCACACGATGGATTCCTCAACGGCAAACATGCCGTCACTGCCGACCCAGCGATCGCGCAGCGCCTTAACTCATTGTTTTCCAGGGCAGTGCAGCTTTCGGAGGAGCAGCTCAAACAGCACCCAGATGATGTAGACGCGCTGTTTGCCCGAGGCTGGGCGCGAAGCTTGCATGCACTCTATGTCGGGCTGGTCGAACGCAGCTTCGTTCCGGCGCTCCACGTAGCCTTGCAGGCGCGCAGCGACGAGGAAAAGGTGCTCAAACTCGATGAGCGGTATACCGATGCCAGGTTGATCGTCGGTGTTCACCAGTACGTGACTGGGAGTCTGCCATTTGGCCTCAAACTGCTGGTCGGCGCGGCTGGCATTACTGGGTCCAAGTCAAAGGGATTGAAGGATTTAACTGAGTCAGGAGCGCACGGCGTGATCACCTCGGTAGAGGCGCGGACCGCGCTGGGCCTATTTCTGCGGCGGGAAGCCAAATATGACGAAGCCATCCAGGTCACCCGGAGCCTGGTGAGCGAATACCCGCGTGACTTTCTGTTTCGCCTGGAACTGGCTAATCTCACCAAAGACGCCGGGCAAGGCGCGGCGGCGATCAAGCAGTATCAGCAACTATTGGCAGCGGCGAGAAAGCCAGGCTACTTCCCCTCGGCTCATCTCGAGCTTGCCTGGTTCGGGCTGGCCGACACCCTTCAGGGGCAAAAAAGCTATTCTGAGGCAGCGGAGGCTTATAACCAGGCCACGCTCCAGCCGGCTATTAGCGTCGATTTGAAAAGCCGTTGTGATCTCAGTTCCGGGAAGATGTATGATCTGCTGAATGAGCGAGATATGGCGCTCAGGCAATACGGGGTGGTGCTCCGGCAGGATGGAGATTCGGCCCAGGCAGATTTGGCGCGGAAGTACATCAAATCTCCTTTCACTGCGCGTTAGGCTTTCACCCGTCTAAGTCTCAGGTTGGAGGTAAGTATGACCTCATATTGTTCAGCGTGTGGTGGAGTGCTTCATGACGGAGCCAATTATTGCTCTGTTTGCGGCAAGGCTGTGACCGGTTTCATTCCCCGGGCAGCCCTGCCGCCTGCTCCGCTGATGCGGCCGCGGGCGGGCAGAAAGGTTGCCGGCATTTGCCAGGGCCTGGCCAACCAGTATGGCTGGGATGTAAATCTGACCCGGGCCATCGCTCTGCTGTCGGCCATCGTGCTTTTTCCAGTTGGCTTCATCATGTATAGCTTGTGCTGGATCCTCATCCCCGAGGAACCTTCGATTCTGCCCTCGGCCAGTGGTCTGAAGACTAGTGTCTGACAAGCGGTTTGGCGGAGCTTGGAATTTCGCTGGAAGCTCGATAGGCTGAAGGTCAATCCCGACTCAGCTCTGCGAGAGGTTCCTTGCTTCACCATAAAGAGTTAGTGCTGCCTGTTCGACCGTTTGCCCACCCAAGCGCCAAGAAGCCATTACATTGCGAGAAGGTTTCGCTCGTCGCCCTTGCCGAAAAGTTTGGCACGCCCCTCTACGTCTATTCCGCTAGTCAGATCCTGGATCGCTATCGCCTTTTCGCCAACGCGTTTAGGCAAAGGGAAAGCCTGATTTGTTATTCGGTGAAGGCTAACTCCAATCTGTCTCTGCTCAAATTGTTAGCCGGGCAGGGATCTGGATTCGACATCGTTTCCGGCGGGGAACTCGAGCGCCTGCTGGCCGTCGACAAGCGTGCTGCGCGGCGGGTGGTCTTCTCGGGGGTCGGCAAGACTGCGTCCGAGCTCGATCTGGCGCTGGCCGCCAAAATCCTGATCTTCAATGTGGAAAGCGAATCGGAAGTCGCGCTCCTCGCAGAGCGGGCCAAAAAGGCGCGGACACGAGCGCGGGTCGCTCTTCGGGTGAATCCGGACGTCTTTGCCGAAACGCATCCTTATATATCCACCGGTCTGCGCGAACACAAGTTCGGGATCGATATTGGGGCCGCTCGGGCCCTGTACCAGGAAGTCAGGAAGTCTCGCTACCTCGACCCGGTCGGGATCAGCGTACACATCGGGTCCCAGATTCAGGCGGCCGAGCCATTTGGGGCGGCACTTCGGGCGGTGGCTCGACTGATTCGCGAGTTGGCCGCTGACGGGATCAGGATTGAATCCGTGGACGCTGGCGGCGGACTTGGCATTGATTACCACGCGCCCCTAAACCCGCCAAGCAGCACGCCGGCGTTTGACCCGGCGGCCGAGGTAGCCCGATACGCCGCCGCCATCCATGAAGCGCTGGAGGGGTTAGACGTAAAGCTCCTGCTCGAACCCGGCCGTTTCCTGGTCGCCCAGGCGGGCTGCCTGCTCACGCAAGTGCTGAATGTGAAAAAGAATGGGCAAAAGACTTTCGTCATTACCGATGCCGGCATGAATGACCTCATTCGCCCAGCTCTCTACCAGGCTCATCACGAGATCGTGGCGGTCGCGCCTGTAGCGGCAGCAAAAACGTCCCCGGTCGACGTGGTTGGGCCTGTGTGTGAAACGGGAGACTTCTTCGCCCGGGATCGCGATTTGCCAATGGTGAAGGAAGGGAATCTTTTGGCGATTCTCGACACGGGCGCCTATGGCATGGCGCAGACGTCCAATTACAACTCCCGGCCCCGCCCGGCGGAAGTCCTGGTGCAAGGCAAGCGGGCTAAGTTGATCCGTCGTAGGGAATCGATGCGAGACCTGATGAAGGCCGAAATCCGACTGATTTAAGCGTAATCATGCAGGTTTAGGCGACCAAGCCGAGCGGCATCGAAGTCCAATCCCATAACGAAAGACGGGTGCCCCATATCTTGCCTCATGAGCGCGGGATGTGTCTAGGACCTCTGCCCAGTAGAGAGTGGCCGGCGGACAGCCGTGGAATCCCACATC
>CAZZVD010000170.1:0-1657 GCA_964657465.1 uncultured Acetobacteraceae bacterium
TCAGAAATGGAAGATCAGATCCGTTGCCAGGGTGAGCTGGTTCTGCCGTTTGCCCTGATCGTAGGATTTGCGATCCCACGCGTGGTCGAAGCGGAGCTCCGGGCGGAGTTGCACGGTGGAGCCGATCCAGTGGCTGAGCATCACGGTGTTCTCGGTGTATTTGGTGTTCACTCCGGTGCGCTGGCCTTTTTTGTCGTTCAAAAGGTCGCTGCGGAAACCGATGAAGTCGTGGTCAGAGAGCTGCTTCAACACGTAATTGACCGCGGCATACTCGGGGGCAAGGCAGGTGTCGACGCCAGGGTGGCAGGTCGCGCCAAAATTGTTGGCCTGCGGCTTGAGCGGTCCGCTCACACTCGGCACGTCCCGCTGATACATTACATAAGCTTCCGTCGCAGTGTGCCAGGTCTTCGAGAATTTGTGGTACCAAGTGGCGTCATACTGCTGCAAATTGTCGTAGGCGTATTTGCCGTTGTTGATGCCGTTGGCGCAGAGATACACGTTGTCGTTGGCAGATTGCGTAGTGTGGCTGACGCAGGCGGTTGCCGAAGGTTTTGCGTCGTCTGTCCAGGGGGCAACGTCGTGGCTGCCGGTAATGCCTGCCTGCACCAGCCAGCGGTCGTTCAGTTGTATGGTAGCCAGGATCCCGGTGTCCGTGAACGGATCGATGGAGTACAGCAGGGAATGGCTGAAGAAGTAGTTGTTGGGCGTGAGCTGGGCCTCAATGCCGGGGACAGAAATGAAACGCCCGATCCGGATGTTCATGCCGGCCGCCACCTTTGGCACGTAGATGTCCACGTACTCCAGGATGGGATCGAAGCCGTACTGACGGTTGTGCACCAGGAGCTGGCTGCTTAGATAGCCCTTGTTGGTGGTGTATTTGTAATCGGTGCCGTAGAAGGCGGTCAGGTGGTAACCCACGTCGACATGCTGCCGTTGAACGGAGTCGGGCAAACGCTCGACATACACGATCAACTGATTCAACTCCAGACGATTGGCGTAGACGTCGTTGGCAAGGGGCGCATTGCTGTGAGAAGACGTGCTGTAATTCACCGTGGGTTCAAACCAGCCATACAGCTTGGTGCGGCTGCCCGCATGATTCCACGCAGTCATTAGTGGGTAGGTGTTGGTGTCGGCCTCTCCGATAACGGGCGAGCCGCCATACGACCAGTCGGCGTTAGGGAAGGGCGGGGAAGCGAGGGGTGAGGGCAGCCCTCGTCTTGGGGGCGCCGGTGGTGGGCTTTGTCCAAGTGTGGGGCCGGGTGCGGGTTGCCAGTCTTCTGCATAGAAGTGAAATAACCTGCCGAGGAAAGTCGGGGTGCTCGCCGGTTGCGGCGTGGGACTCTCTGGCAGGGTGGAAGCGCTCTGGGCAAACAGGCGGCCATCACCGGCGTTTGCGCACAACAGGAGGAGCAGCAGGATTCTGCCAGGGGCGGCTGACCACGAGACGTTCTGGCGTGACCGGGAGGAAGATGTCACCAGACCTCAGGCTCTGGGCAGTAGGCCGCATGAAGAAGGGCTACACGCACCGCGTGTAGCCCTTCTTTCAACAGCTAAGCGCCTGCTACGGTTGTACGACTTCAATGGAGTGGTTGCCGTGGGTGATGGCCGCAGAGCAGGTGGGTTGACCACCGGCCTTGAACGGCGTGTTCTGCACGGC
>CAZZVD010000170.1:1757-11894 GCA_964657465.1 uncultured Acetobacteraceae bacterium
GGATCGACAGTCACGGCATCCGGCAGATTGTCCGTTTTAAACGGCGTCTGCATGGTGATCAGGCTTCCATTGCCCTGAATCAGGAAGCCGATCATCTGGTTGGCAGCGCCGTCCGTTACGTAGAGGAACTTGTTGGTGGGGTCGCTGGCGATCGCGTTCGGGGCAACCCCGACCGGGTAGGTAGCGATGGGCGTCAGGACGCCGGTAGCGTCCGCCGAGAAGGCCGACAACGTGGCATCCGCCTGGTTGGCCACGTAGAGATATGAGCCGTTTGCCAGCACATTGACCGACACTGGGCCGTTGCCCACCGGGAAGAAGGCATTCTTTCCGTCGGAAACAGTGGCACACTTGTTGCCGCTCGAATCAGCCAGTGAGCCGGTCGCATTGATAGGGAACGCCACCAATGCACCCGGGCCGGGGATGTTCGCGCTGAAGTTGGGCTGATAGGTCTCCACCACGTAAAGGAACGTGCCGGCCTTGTTGATGGCGAGTTGCGTGGGGAAGCTGCCCGGAGTGTTGCAGGTTTGCTGGGGATAAAGCTTGCCGTCGGTGCCGATGGCGAACTCCACCACGGTGTTGTCGTCATGGTTGATGACGTAAAGATTCTTGCCGTTGGCAGAGGCTACGTCGGCGACGGGGTTACGGCCACCCGACGGATACGGCGAGTCGAGGATGGGCACCAGGGCGCCTGCCTGGCTATCAACCTTGTAGACGTCAATCTGTCCCGGGTTTTGTTTGGAAGACGTGACGTAAAGAAAGTCGATCGTGTTGCTGGGTCCGCACGCGGTAAGACCGAATCCAAAACCAAGGGATACTGCAGTGGCCAGTGCGATCCGGCCGATTTTACTCAACTTCATGCGTTTCCTTCATCCTGGACCAACAAAGAATGGAGCAGGGCTGCAGCTCGCAGCAGAGCTATGGATAGAGAGATTCTTGAGACCGTGATTCATTGTAAAAGCTCGGGTGGCTTTTCGACCACCCGAGCCTGGACTGGTCCGGGTACACACTTGCAATTACCAGCACACTAGAACAAGGTACCGCTGGCCGCACACCAGGTGGGCTGCCCCGTGGTGGCGAAGCCGTTTGAAGGCGCTTTGCGCAACGAGGTGAGCGTTCCTGTCGTAGTGTTGATCACCGCGCCGGTGACCGTGCTGTCAGCGAAGTTTGCCGTGTAGAGATACTGGTTCGAGGGATCTTCGAGGATACAGCTCGGTTGCGAACCCGACCCGAAGGTGACGCTGGTATTGCTGTTTGCGCCTGCCAGGGGAGTCAATCGGCCGTTAGTCTGATCGATGAAATAAGCACTGACCGAACTGGCCGGACTGGTCGGCGTAAGGTTCGGACCGAGGTTCGTCAGGTAGAGGAACTTACCCTGATGATCGACGATCATGGTCTTGGGATTGGCGGTGGTGCCCGCATTGTTTACCTGTCCACCCACCAGCGATTGCAGCGCACCGTTGGTGCCCACCGTGTACGGCAGAATTTGGCCAGTGTTGACGCCGTTTTCAGCATCGATCAGGTACACATACTTAGCGCTGGCGTAGATGTAGCTGAGCTGGACGGCGCCGGTCGGGATCGGCGTATTCTGCGTCAACGTCAATTGCCCCGCGCTCTGCCCATACACAAACACGCCCTGAGATGGATCGGCAGAGGTGCCGCTGCCCTTCTCGATGGTGTAGAGATAGGTGCCACTTGGGATGAGGTTGAACTCGATGGGCCCGCTGCCAACCGGGAAGTACGAAAGGTTGGTGCCATTCGCATTCTTGACGGTGGTGTTGGTGATCAGAGAAAGCCTGCCGGTATTGCTATCGATATTGAAGGCAGTGATGTCTCCGCAGATGGTAGCGGAGTCGCCAGCCACGTACCCAGTGCAGGTGGTTGGATCCGGCACGGTGGAATCGAGTACGAAGAGATGCGTGCCCGAGGAGTCGGCCAGGATGGAGATCGGCTGATTGCCCTGGCTGGTATAGGCCGCCTGAAAACTAAGAGAGCCCTTACCGCCGATGGTGAATAGGGAAATGTTGGCGCCCGTCTGGTCCGCTGCTACGGTCGAGGGGCAAGCGGCTTGTTGGGTTCCGCCGCAGCCGGCGTTGAGCACGTAGAGAAAGCGACCCGAATTAGTGACCAGGGCCTTGACCGGATTGTAGCCACCAGAACCGTAAGGAGAGTTCGGGGTTGCCACCAGGTTGCCGACGTTGTTATCGACTCTGAAACCAGAGATTTGGCTATATTGCGAGCCGGTGACGTACATGTAAGCCACTGTGTGATTTGTACTGCAGGAGGTCACTCCCAATCCCGTTCCAAGGGATACTGCCAGGGCCAGAGCAATCCGGCCGAAATTCCTTAACTTCATGCGTTTCCTTCATCCTTGGTCGCTATCGCGGTCTAGGGCTGCCCGTGCAGCTAAAACTGTCTAAAAATGGATCCTACGTGTGATTGTAAAAGCTAGAACGACTTTCGGCTAGGGCAGCGGCCTGCGCGCACCCTGCGCAAGCCTTGATTTGCGCAGGGTTTGTACCGCCGGACGTGGCTCGAGTCGTATCGTTGGACGTTTGGCGAAGGGTTCGAGAGCGGCAAGGCCGCCGATTCCCGAATTAATTCACTAGCAGCCCCTGGAACCACCGCCAATCACCAGACGCGGCAGGCGTTTTCCGGGTTCATCGGCGTTCCTTTCTTACAGCCGAACGCTTTACCGAACTCGTCGAAGTTTTGCACTGCACCATTCACCCGCCAGTGTCCGGGTGAGTGCGGATCGGTCAGGGCAGAGTTGCGCGATGCCTGCTCGCGCACATTCTCGCACCAGACCTGCCCGTACGAGAGAAAGAATCGCTGCGCGGGTGTGTATCCGTCGATTTCGGTGGTCAGCACCGAGGGCGACTGCTGCGCGAGGGTATTCATCAGTGCGATGTAAGCGATGCGCAGGCCGCCGTTGTCCGCGGTGTTTTCGCCCAGGGTGAGATGGCCGTTTAATTTCACGCCGGGCACTGCCTCAAAATTGCCGTACTCCGTCGCTTCACATTCCGTGCGTTCATTGAAGGCCTTGCGGTCGGCCGGGGTCTGCCACTCGCGCACATTGCCGTGGCCGTCATATTTACTGCCCTGATCGTCGAAGCCGTGGGTCATTTCGTGGCCGATCACCACGCCGATGCCACCGAAATTGACAGCGGGGTCTTTGGCGAAGTCGTAGAAGGGCGGCTGCAGAATGCCGGCAGGGAAGTTGATGTCGTTCATCGGTTGCATGTAATAGGCGTTGACGGTGGGCGGCGTCATCAGCCATTCGGTTTCGTCGACCGGTTTGCCCAACTTGTCGAGATTGCGCCGGTCTTCAAAGATGGTCGCGCGCGACACGTTGCCCAGCAGGTCATCCCGCTTGATGTCGAGAGAGGAGTAGTCGCGCCAATGCTCGGGATATCCGATCTTGTTGCGCATGAGGGCCATTTTTTCGAGTGCGGTTTTCTTGGTGGCTTCTGACATCCAGGGCAGTTGTTGAATGTCTTCGCGGAGAGCTGTCTGTAGAGCCGCCACCAGCTTAAGCATGCTGTCTTTCTTTTCCGGGCTGAAATATTTTTTCACCCAGTCCTGCCCGACCGCCTCACCGAGCGCGGAATCGGTTTGCGTAGTGCACTTTCTCCAGCGGGGCGTCATCTCTTTTTGCCCCCGCAGGGTGGCCCCATAAAAGTTGAAGTACTCTTCCACGAACGCGTCTGAGAGCCAGGGGGAAGCGTCATTCATGGCGCGCCAGCGCAGGTAGCTTTTCCAGGCGTCCAGAGGCTGACTGGCGATCTGTTCGTTCATGGCGGTGAAGAAGGCGGGGGACTCCACGTTGAGTTTCTGAAAGGGGCGTATGCCGATGCCCTCCACATACGCCTGCCAGTTGAAATCAGGCGTGAGCTTGCCGAACTCGACAAGCGTCATCATGTGGTAGGTCTTTGACGGATCTCGCCGGTCGGTCCGCGCCATCGAGCCCTTAGCCAGAGCGGTTTCGATTTCCATCACGGCATGCGCCTCGGTGGCAGCTTTTTCCGGTGAATCGCCCCCCAGCTGAAAAGTCTTCGTCATGTGCGCCACGTAGGCTTCACGGATCTTCTGCTGCGCCGGATCTGACGACAGATAGTAGTCGCGGTCAGGAAGTCCAAGACCAGCCTGGCCGGCCTGTGCGATTTGCTGCGTAGCATCTACCTGGTCCTGGCCGACGCCGAACGCAAAAACGCCGCTGACGGCATCCCTGATCTCCAGCGTGGCCAGCAGGGGAGCCAACTGCTTTTTGTCGGAAAGGGCTGCAATGGAGTCGAGCCGGGGCTGCAGGGGAGCAGCGCCTTTTTCGTTCACCTCGTTCACGTTCATGCAGGAGGCGTAGAAATCACCATATTTCTGTTCCAGCGGGGTGCGCGAGGGATTTGGCTTGGCGGCGGTTTCTAGTTCCTGGTAGAGCAGCCAGCTATTCCGCTGTCTCAATTCGGTAAACCCGTTCCACGAGACCTGGTCGGGCGGAATGGGATTGTTCTTTCTCCAGTTGCCGCAGGCGTACTGGTAGAAGTCGGTGCAGGGGTCCGCGGTCTTGTCGATGGAGGCGGGGTCGAACGCTTGCGGAGCTTTTGGTTCGACAGGCACGACGGAGTTCGCTCGGGCGGCGGGTGTTTGCTGGGCGTGGGCTAGACAGGTACAAAGCAGGAGTGCGGGGGCGATGCGGAGAACTGACTTCATGAGACTCCCTGGCGGGCTGATCAGAAGACTTTCACATGGAAGGTGAGGTACTTCTTGGGGTTCTCGCGCACGGCCGAGATGAGTCCCCGGGATTCTGTCAGCGTTTGATCTAAGTTATTGTAGAGCGAAGGATTTACCACGAGCTGACCGATGGTTCCCTGGCCGCTGTCGACGCGATTAAGAACGGAGTCGAGCTTGTCGACTGTATCGCGCAGCCTGGCAGCAAATTGCGGATCTTTGGCGATCATGCCCAGACCGCCCTTGCCGGCATTGATGTCTGCCAGGAGTTGATTCGCACTCACGACGGACTGGTTCAGATTGTTGGCCAGGGTTTCGTCCTTCAGCAGCTTGCCAATGGTGCCCTTACCCTGATCGAGGCTGGTAGCCACGGCGTCGAGTTTGGCGACCGTGTCGTTGACATGGTTGTACAGCGTGTCATCCGCAACGAGTTTGCCAATCGAGCCTTTTCCGTTGGAGACGCTGTCGACCAGTTTCTGCAACTGATTCACCGTGGCCACGGCCCGGTTGTAGAGGTCAGGATTGTTGATCAACTGACCGATGGAGCCTTTGCCGGTATTGAGCGCGTCTGCCAGATTGTCCACTTTGGCCAGAATGGTGTTCAGCTGTTCAATGGTTCCCTGGCTGGACTTGATGACGTCGGACAGGTTGGGCGTCTCGTTGGTCTGCAACTCCGCGTTGTTCTGCACGGCGGGCCCGGTGGCCTTCTTGCTGTCGATGTCAACCACGGTATCGCCCAGGACGCCGATGGTTTCGAGGCTGGAGCGGGAGTCGGTATGCACGGCTTCTTTGTATTTGGCGCCGATTTTGTAGGTCACTTCGACCGGGGTGAGCTTGCGCTGGGGCACGATCTGGATGTTCGTCACATTGCCTACGGTGACGCCTTCCAGGTTGACGGGAGCGCCCACTTTGACACCGGCAGCGTTCTCAAAATAGGAGCGGAGGACGATTTTGCCGGTGAATACGCCACCGGTGCTGCCTGTCATCAGGAAGATGAGAGCCATCAAGGCTGCCAAGGCCACAAGCACCAGAACGCCCACCTTTAGTTGTGACCATTGGACTTCCTGCTGGCTCGGCACAGATCTCCTTGGGGTTGCCTTAGGGTTGAAGAGACGGCGGCAGGCATTCCCTGCTGGGACTGAGCATATCAAATGCGGCCATAGACCGTTGTGGGGAACCGGGAAGGCGGGTTACCCCTCCATCAAAACGCTTGCCATTGCCAGGGTGCTGGTATGGGTGAGCGAAAGCGAGATGGTTTTGACACCGAGCTTGTCCGCGAGCTGGCGGGCTCGTCCGCGGAGTACCAGGATGGGGCGGCCGCCGGGAAGCCGTTGGACCTGCAACTCCTGCCAGGTAACGCCACGGCTGATGCCGGTGCCCAATGCTTTGGCGCCGGCCTCTTTTGCGGCGAAGCGGGCAGCGAAGCTTTCCGCACTGCTGCGTTTGCGCTGACAATAGCTGATTTCGTTTTCGGTATAGATACGGCGGAGGAAGCGTTCGCCGTAGCGTTCAACGGACTGGGCGATGCGCTCTATCTCGACAAGATCGATGCCGCTGCCGATCAGCATGCTGACCACATTACCATGGTGGCGTTACGGGTCATCTCCAGGCGTTCTGCATGTGACCGAAAAGGCCTACTGAGGTACCTGTCCAGCGGTTGAAGATTGGTATTTAAGGGCCGATCAATACAGCAAGCGAGTTATATTCGAGATTCGCCACGTATTTGCAACCTATACAAGATACGAGAAACAATTTATGCCTGACTCCTATTGTGATGATGTGTTGTATCTGACCGCGCTCCTGCCGGAAGACCAGTTGCTGGTGGTGTCGCGGCTGAGCGGGCTGATCCCCGATTGCGGGGGATGGATCCGCAGCCGGTCGTATCTGGAGCCGGGTACGGCGCGCTTTGTGTTTGAATTTCCGCGTGATATTTGCGTGGACGTATATGGGGTGCTGGTTTCGGTTGGGCTGCAGTTGACCGCAGCCTCTCATCAATTGCTCACTGAGCTTTGCCGTTGCACGCCGCATGTGTTCGATTTGTCATCACGCAAGCTGCCGGCGGTGGACGGTGCGACGCTTGATGCTGCAACGCGCTACATCTGCTCGTTGGAGATTATTAAAGTACAGTTACAGATCTGGATGGTTAAAGAAGAAGAAATGGAAATGCAGTTAGGTGAGACGCCTTGTTTCGCTGCTTAGGTGTTTGGGCCTGATTCATTCATGTAGCTGGCTTGACGTCACGGGCTCTTCTCACATTCGACGGATAGACTGGGTGAGAGTTACGGATTGGGTGCTGTGAATTCCCACATCTCCCGACTGGAAAACGTCGTGAGATATGGGGCACCCCGGTTCGTTGTAGGGTCCGATATTTTTTTGTGGTGTTGGGGTCGAGTCAGACAGTTGGGTGGGAGTGATTTGAGAGTTCGTGGTGGGGTCCGACGTTTTGGTTTGTGGTATTAGGGTTGAGTCAGACAGTTGGGTGGGAGTGATTTGAGAGTTCGTTGTGGGGTCCGACATTTTGGTTTATGGTGTCGGGGTTGAGTCAGACGTTGGGTAGGAGTGATTTGAAAGTTCGTTGTGGGGTCCGATGTTTTGGTTTGTGGTGTTGGGGTTGATTCAGATAGGTATGTTGGTGGCGCCACGGACTGGGGTGCCCCGTATCTCACGACGTTTTCCAGTCGGGAGATGTGGGAATTCACTCCCCTAAATTGGAAGTGCTTCCCGGTCACATACGGACGCGCCGTATGTCTTCGAGTACGCCTTAGGCGTCGACCAGGCCGTAGCGGCGCTGCCAGGCTTCTCTGAGGCGCACCCAGACGCGGCTCTTTTCTTCTTCAGGGAGGTCACCGGCTCCCAGTACAAACGCGGCAGATTCGCTTTTTGCCAGCTCCAGCATGGCGCGGTCACGCACGAGGTTGGCGACGCGAAAGTCTGGCAGACCCGCCTGCCGGGTTCCGAAGAACTCTCCCGGCCCGCGCAACTGCAGGTCAAGCTCCGCCAGCTCGAAGCCGTTTTGCGTGCGCACCATGGCGGCCAGACGTTCCGCTGCCTGGGGTGAGATCTTACCGCCGGTCATAAGAATGCATAGCGACTGGGCGCTACCGCGGCCCACGCGCCCGCGTAGCTGGTGCATCTGCGCCAGACCGAAGCGTTCTGCATGTTCGATGACCATCATGGTTGCATTTGGCACATCGACGCCCACTTCGATGACCGTAGTCGCAATCAGCACATCCAGCTCCTTGCGCTGGAAGCGGCGCATGATGATTTCCTTCTCATCCGCATCGAGGCGCCCATGCAGCAGACCAAGCCGCAAGCCTTGTAAGGCGCCGGCTTTCAGCTCCTGATACATCTCGGTGGCGGCCTTGAGTGAGGGCGCGGCGGGAGCAGAAACGGGTTTAAACAGCTGGCCTGTGGCTTTGCGCTTGCCCACCCGCTTGACCGCCGTGGGTGCGGGCTCGGGGTCGCCGGGAGCGAAGTCCAACTCGGGTTGGTCGTCTTTAGCGCCCTCAATGACGGGGTAGACCACATATGCCTGATGGCCCAGCTTTACCTGTTCACGCAGCAAGTTCCAGATTTCGCCGGCGCGTTCGTCGGAGACCTGGCGGGTAAGGATGGGAGTACGGCCGGGGGGCAGCTCGTCCAGCACGCTGAGGTCAAGATCCCCATAGAGCGAAAGGGCAAGGGTCCGGGGAATGGGCGTGGCGGTCATGACCAGGACATCGGGTTCACCGGCGTTGGGCTTTTGCATCAGGCGGAAGCGCTGCAGCACGCCAAAGCGATGCTGCTCATCGACGACCACCAGGCCAAGCCTGGCGAAGTCGACGCTTTCTTCTATCAGGGCGTGGGTGCCGATCACCAGCTGCGCCTCGCCGCGCGCAATCAGCCGGCGGCTGGCGCGCTTGCGCTCGTCATCGAGCGAGCCGGTTAACAGTACGACTTTATAGCGTTGCTGCGATCGCTCCAACAGCTTGCGGGCGCCCAGGTAGTGCTGGGTCGCGAGGATTTCCGTGGGCGCCATCAGGGCTGCCTGGTAGCCGTTCTCGATGGCTACCAGCATGGCTTGCAGGGCCACGATGGTCTTACCCGAGCCCACATCGCCCTGCAGCAGGCGGCGCATGGGTTCGGGGGCGCGCATGTCCGCGACGATCTCACCCAGGGCGGTTTTCTGCGCTTTGGTGGGGTGGAAAGGAAGCACCTGGCGCAAGGCTGACCGCACTGCATCGTTGGTGACGAAGGGAATGCCCTGGCGCTGGCGAAGTTTTTTGCGTTTGAGCTCAAGCCCCAGTTCGAGGAAGAAGAATTCCTCAAAGATCAGGCGTTTTTGCGCTGGCGTTGACCACGATTGGAGCTGGCTCAAGGGGGTTCCGGCGGGGGGAAAGTGGGCATCGCGCAGAGCTTCTTCCCGGCTGGGCAGGTCGAGGCGGCGGCAGAGAGAGGGCGGTAAGGTTTCCGGGATGCGGCCCTTCAGATCTTCCAGCAGGCGATAGATAACGCGGCGCTGCCAGCGCGAGGCCAGCTTGTTGCCCAGTGTCTCGTAGACGGGGGTGATACGGCCTACTTCCAGCAGCCTGGATTCCTCATCGTCATGATCGTCGGGGAGGACCTCCACCTGGGGCTGGATCATTTTAAAGCTCATGTTGGTGCGGGAGGGCTCCACTTTGCCATACAGGGCGACCCACTGGCCTGCTTTGAAGCGGTCTTTCATGTAGGTGCCGTGGAACCACATGCACTTGACCTTGCTCAGGCCCTGGCCCACGGTCATTTCGAAGATAGGCATACGGGTGGTGCGGAGCAGGGCCATGCCGCGGACCTCGCCGATCAGGCTGGCCATTTCGCCCGGCTTCAAATCTTCAATCAGTTGCGGCTGCAGGCGGTCTTCGTAGCGGAAGGGCAGGTGGTAGAGCAGGTCCTCGAGGGTGAGGATGCGCTTCTCCTTGAGCGTCTGCGCGATGCGCGGGCCAATGCCCTTGACGAACTGAAGGGGCGTTTCGAGTGTCAGGAGCACATCAGAGATGCTATCAGCGCGGCGCGCCGTGCTTTTCCCGGCTGCTGACCCCTCGCGAAATAGCGAAGGATTAACGCACGGCGAGCGCGGAGCGACGCTTGTGGGTGGCCGCACCGATCATGTAGACGCAGCGTGCGTCGACGTTCTCGGCCATTTGAAAGACCCGGTCGAGCTTGGCGTCGAGGGCTGGTCTGGCGGAAGTTCTGGGCAACGTGTAGTGGCGGGAACCAACAACAATCTTGTGTGTGTGCATCATGGATACTTGTATACGCCGCCACCAGGGCGGGGAAAATGCGCCGTTGACAGCATTACTTCGCCCCAAATGGGGTAGCGCTGACTCCCCATTCTGAGACCCCCCGGTTACCCTTTGGGCGGGTTCGCGCTGCCGTGGCACTGCTCCCCGGGCTAAC
>CAZZVD010000171.1:0-11847 GCA_964657465.1 uncultured Acetobacteraceae bacterium
GCTGACCTTGATGCCTGTTCGGCCTAGCGTGCGGTATTTCACGGCAGTTTCCTTTTCTTCTCGAGGTGTGCGGCCAAAGCGGTGCTAGATGTTTCTATGGACGGAAGTTCTACTTACCAGGGGATTGTTTCACCTTCCCAGAGCGTGAAGGTGCCTGTGGGAGCATCGGATCCGAGCAGGGCGACCCGCACCACCTCGCGAGAGCCGTCCTCAAGCGACTCGATCCCTGCATAGCCATTGAGGTTCGTTTTCGTAAAGCCAGGGGATACCAGGTTGACCTTGATCCCGCTGCCTTCCAGTTCGATCATCATGGCAAGCGTGATCGCGTTCAGAGCAGTCTTCGACGCGGCATAGCCCGGGCTGTATATCTTGCGATATGAGAAATTCGGATTCGCATTATTTGTCAGCGAGCCTACGCCGCTGGAGACGTTGACGATTTGTGCGTTCTGGGATTCTCGCAGGAGTGGCAGCATGGCTTGATATACCGCAAGTGCGCCAAAGACGTTCGTCTCCCAGATGGCGCGAACCTCGTCCAGAGAAATCTTGCTGGCACGGGTTAGTTTTGAAAACTCTTCGAGCGAGCGGTCGCCCCTGCTTGTGTTCGAGATAGCTGCGTTGTTGACAAGCAGATCAAGGCGGCCAAACTCCGTGCGCACACGCTCGGCCGCAGCACGGATCGAAGCCTGATCGGTGACGTCGATCTGTAACGCGACTGCACCGTTCCCGATCTCTTTCGCGGCAGCTTCGCCGCGCTCCAGATTGCGCGACCCGACATACACCATCACGCCATTGGCGGCGAGTTCCTTCGCAACCTGAAATCCGACTCCCTGATTGGCTCCCGTCACGAGAGCTATACGTTGATTCGACATTTCTATTCTCCTTGCGATTGTCCTGTTATTCTTGAGGAACAACGGAACGCTGTTCCGATAATAACCGGAACAGTGTTCCGCAAGCAAGGTCACCCACTGAGAACATCGTCTCCTCGCGCAAGGAAGAAGAGCACAGCAACGAAGCTGCCGCCGGTGCGTGCGCATGCAAAGCAGAACCTCACAGCTCTTCTAAGTGCTGCCGCCGAGGTGTTCGCGACGTCCGGCGTGGATGCTCCTGTGCGCGAGATTGCGGAGCGAGCGGGCGTTGGTCTGGGAACCGTGTATCGCCATTTTCCGCAGCGTTCCGACCTGATCGTGGCGGTCATGCAGTCCCATGTAGAAGCGTGCGCGGACGCCGCCGCTGTGTTGGCAAGCAAATATGAACCGGAGGAAGCGCTGGCCCGCTGGCTACACCGCTTGATGGATTTTGTTGGAGCGAAGCGCGGCCTGGCGACTGCGCTGCACTCGGGCGATCCCGCTTACGCAGCGTTACCGGGGTACATGATGGAACGTCTGGGCGGTGCGTTGAGCAAGCTGCTCGACCGCGCCATCGCCGCGAAGGCTGTCCGCAGCGATATTGATGCAGAGGAACTCCTCTGGACGGTGGCTACGATGTGTCGCGGTCCCTATGGAGAAAAACCCGCTTATGCGAGCAAGATGGTAGATGTCCTGATTGACGGGCTGCGTTACCGTGCGAATCCTCAGTAATAGCTAACTTCTACGGCGGCAGAGTTTTAGTGGTCGCAGGCCGCCTTGTAGCAAGCACTAAGCCACCGGACTTCAGCTCTTCATTTCGGATACGCCGCGAGAAAAGTGCGGGTCTCGGCTACGACGCGATTCTGAAACGTTGGGTCGCTCACGAGTGCAGAGCCTTGCATTGGACGGCCGCGTTCGTCGTAGTACATGCCGGTGGGACCAGATGTATCGATCAGAACCCTGGTAATTTCGCGTGCATTGTGGTCGGAAGCTGAGGGTTGTGGTGAGAAATCCGGGCTAATGGTTTGCAAACGCAGTAGATGGGCCTCCGTCCGTAGCTACGTCTTCTTGGAGGTCCATGCCTTCGATTAGACCATCCGAGATCGTGTAGATGTGGGAGACCTCTCTATCCGAGAGAATGTCTCCACTCAGAGATCTGACGAGTTGCCGAACCCTCACCTCTGTCTTGCCGTCTGCGCGGTCGATCAGTTCGGTGGGCGTGACTTGTGGATCGAACACCTGCCACTGACGGGTCCAGTAAGCACGAATCTCTTCTTTCCCGACCACATAACCGCCCTCAGATGCTTTGGGCCACCTCACGTTCTCCGTCATAAGCGCCAACGCGCCGTCGATGTCACGCGTATTGAAATCAGAGTATGCCTTCCGTATCAAAGTGTCTCGGCTCGCCATCGCTCCTCCTACCGCTCTATATGTGCTAAATGCACATATGGTGTTTGGATGTAGAGTACACATATTGGGCGAGGGATAGAAGGTGGCGCGGGGAACATCACTTCAAGCCCGTATCAGAGCGTCCTTGCCGGAGCTGCTCGTATCCGTTCTTGACATCGTCGGTATCTTTAATAGCCCAGAGCGCGACGCGGCGATGCTGGAGAGTGCAGGTCTGACACTGGAGCGAGCTTTATATCCGCTTCTTGTCCTGGTTGGGAAGTATGGGCCGATCGGCGTAGTCGCCGTTGCCACACGGGTCGGGCGCGATTACACCACGGTTAGTAGGCAGTTAGCGCGACTCGAACAACTTGGCTTAGTCACCCGCCGAGCCAAGGCAGGCGACCGTAGAACCCGCGAAGCAATTTTGACTTCAGAAGGGAAGGTGGCAACGGACGCGGTGGACGCGGCACGAATGCGGCTCGCACTGCGTATGTTCCGGAACTGGTCTCTGGATGATTACGATCAGCTTCTTCGGCTGACACGCATGCTGGCAGATGGTCTGGACGACACACCAGCACCCGGGTCGAAACTGGCAGAACGGATGGCCAGGAAAAGCACCGAGTAGGCACGGGAGTAATGCCACGCGCGAGTTATGTGTTCCGGTGGATGCGTTTCACATGAACAATAGCTTTTAGACAGTGCTGAATCGCCTGTGCGCTCGTCGAGCCTGAAGGGTCCTGGGCGCCCGTGGGCGCGTATAGCCCTGGGCATACTTGCGGCAGAGGAGGCCGCTCGTACGCCCAGTAGGATGAAAGAGCCTATTGCCCGGTACTCTTGAGAGATCGGACGGGGAAGGCTTACGTAGCGTAGAGACGTTGCCATGATAGCGATCCTGCTCGCCTGTGAGCTGCGCGAGCCGAACGTTGAGGGGCGAGCCCTGGGCTCAGCGATGCAGATTTTCGAAATCCTCGGCTGTTCTGCCGCATGCCAGGCTCACTGAGAGCGCCAGAGCGTCCCCCAGTGCCAGCATGACCGTGGTCGAAGCAGTCGGAGACAAGTCATACATGCAGGCTTCCCGTTCGACACTGCAATCGAGAAAAACGTCTGCCGCCAGGGACAACGGAGACTGTGCGTCACCACTCAAGACAATCAGTTTCATGCCGAAGCGCTGAAAAGTGGGAAGCAGGCGCACGATCTCTTTGGTTGTGCCGCTATAGGAAAGAGCGATGACCACCCCGGAAGGTGAAAGGATGCCGGCCTCCCCGTGCATCGCTTCCGCAGGATGCATGAACTCTGCTGGACTGCAGGTGGAGCGGAGAATCGCCGTAAACTTGCGGGCGATTATCCCGCTTTTTCCTATGCCTGTCACGGTGATCCTTCGACCACTCAGCACGTCTTCACGAAGAAGATCGACCGCATGTTGGAAGGGGCCGCGCATGCTGGTGCCGAGCCTCCGGGCAAGCGCGTGCAATGCATCCGCTTCGATGAGCACGAACCGGGATGCCGTCGAAGCTTCGTATTCTGTGTTTGCTGTCACCCTGCCCTGTATCAAAACACATAACTACCAGACGGCGTAAGAGGGGGCGCAACCACGCCGGTCTGCTTCGCCTGCGAAACGCAACCCAGCGAAGCGATCCAAGCCGCGGCAAGTCGCGGCAAGTCGCGTTGCACCCCGTAATGCTTAAAAAAGAAGAAAAGCGCTTGTGCAGCGGGACGACCTTTGCTAGGCTCGCTGCATGAACACCGGCCTACACTCGAACAACATCTCAGGCTGGATCGATCGTCGAGGGTTGGACGGTAGTCGCGGCGACCCGCGCTTTCAGTAACACTGCTGGTTCTCAGCAAACTCCCTGTACAAATTCTGACCGGAGCAGTTCTCATTCTGGCGAACGCTTGGCGTCAGCGGGCCCAAGTCCCAAAGATATTCCTGTAGACCTTTTGGACAACTAACGTTTCGAACCGTCAGACATTTCTCTCACAACGATCGCCCTCAAGTGCGGTCTGACGCGGTTTACAGCAAGTGATCCTGTAGACGCACGACGGCCTAAAACCTTCTTTGGGAGTGTATGGATGAGCTGTCTTCGGTTTCGTTCTTTCGCCGCATTGTCTGCCATCTTTCTTGCCTGTGTTATTTCGCCTTCCCGGCCAGCTCTGGCGCAAACCGCGTCCACCGCGCTGAACGGAACGATTATGGATCCGGCGGGCGCGGTGATTCCCGGGGCCACCGTGTCGATCGCGCTGCCTGACGTCGGGCTTTCCAGGCAGACCAGTTCGAACGGGTCGGGGCTTTACTCCTTTGAACAGATTCCCCCAGGGCGCTACACCATCACTGCCAATGCGCCCGGCTTCGGCGCGGCCACTCAGGCTGCGGAGTTGCTGGTGAACCAGCCAACGACTGTGAACTTCAAAATGAGCGTGACGGCGACCACGACGGTGCAGGTGGATACGACGGCGCCGGTGCTGAACACGTCTGACAGCACCATAGGTACTCCGTTCGACAGTTTCCAGATTCAGACGCTGCCTTTTGAGGGCAACAACGTTCTGGATCTACTGAGCCTGCAGGCAGGTGTGCTGTTTCTGGGGGACCAGTCGCAAACACAACTGCAGACGGATAGCCGTTCCGGAGCGGTGAACGGCGCTCGGTCTGACCAGAGCAACGTCACGCTTGACGGCCTGGACAACAACACGCAGACCCTGGGCTTCCCGTTCCAGGGGGCGTTGCGGTCAACCCGCGATTCGGTGGAAGAGTTTCGCGTGGTGACGACTAACTCGAACGCGGATTCCGGCCGTTCATCAGGAGCGCAAATTTCGCTGGTGACGCGCAGCGGCACCAACAAGCTGCATGGCAGCGGGTATGAGTACTACCGCCCCACGAACACGGTGGCGAACGACTGGTTGAACAAGCAGGCGCAGATCGCGTCCGGCTTGCCGAACCGGCCGCCCAAACTGCTGCGCAACACGTTTGGGGCGTCTGTGGGCGGTCCGATCAAGAGGGACAAGTTATTTTTCTTTGCGGCTTATGAAGGGCAGAAACTGGCTGAGAGTGCGACGGTGACCAATGAAGTGCCGACCGCGTCGTTTCTCGCCGGCAATCTTACCTACATCAACGCATCCGGATCGACCACCACGCTCGCGAAAAGCGATTTGGCGGCCATTGATCCCAATTGCTCCACGACTGGCGGCTGTCCTCTCGGGCCTGGCGCTAATCCCGCCGTGCTGAAGTACCTCTCGCAATATCCCGCCGCGAACGGAAATGCGCAGGGCGATGGGTTCAATCTGGCCTCGTACACGTTTGCATCCCATGCGCCGGCTTCGTTGATCACCAATATCGTGCGCCTCGATTACAACCTTTCTGACCGGCAGGAGCTATGGGTCAGGGGCAATCTTCAGCAGGACAACGTACTTTACCCGCAGCAGTTTCCCGGCGGGCCGCCCAGTTCGCAAACGTTCGACAACACGCGAGGCATCGCCGCGGGGGACACGTTATCGATCAGCAATCACCTGGTCAACAGCTTTCGCTACGCGTTCATTCGCCAGGGCTATGCCAACCGCGGAGATCTCACCGGTCAATTCGTCTACTTCAACAGCATCACGCCCTTGAATCCGACAACCACTTCGTTGATCGCCAACATCCCGGTGAACAACGCCGTCGACGACGTGACCTGGACCAAGGGGCGGCACACTCTGCAATTCGGCGGAAATTACCGTGGAATTTTCGACAACCATTCGAACAACGCGACGCTGTACAACAATGCAGAAGTGACCTACGGCAACCTGATCATTGGCAGCATCGCCAATACGGGAAGCAGCCTGGATCCGGGCGCCTTCGGCTACCCCGCGGTGGGCGGCAATTTTTCCGGTGCTTACAACGTCGCGGTGGCCGACATCACAGGCCTGATCACCCTGGCAACCGGCTACGACAACTACCAGGTGAACAACGGGACGCTGACTCCGCTGAACCCGGGCGCGTTCCCAACCCGCCACTTCTTTTCCAATGAGGTGGAGTACTACGTGCAGGATTCCTGGAAGGCCCGTCCAAACCTGACGTTCAACATTGGTTTGCGGCACACGCTGTTACAGGTCCCTTACGAACGCAACGGCCAACAGGTGGTGCCGACGTTTAGCCTGAGCAGCTGGTTTGCCGACCGCGTTTCTGGTGCAGTGCGCGGCAACACGGTACAGCCGCCGATCGCGTATACACAGGGCGGTCAGGCGGTGGGTAAGCCGGCTTACTGGAACATGGACAAGCTGGATCTTGCTCCGCGGTTTTCGTTTGCTTACTCCCCCCGGCCATCGTTATCCATTCGAGGCGGTTACGGTCTCTACTACGACCATTTCGGAGACGCCCTGATTGATGCCGTCGATCAGCGGGGCTCGTTCGGTCTTTCTTCCCAAAACCAGAACGGTGCTACGCAGCAGGTGGATACGACGCCCCGCTTCAGTTCGCCGACGGCTGTTCCGGCCTCGATCGTGCCGCCGTCAGGCTTCTCAGGAAAGTTCCCGGTGACCGCACCGAACTCACTGGCCACCACCTGGGCGCTGAACGATAAGCTGAAGACTCCGTATTCTCACGTGATCGACTTTTCGATCCAACAGCAGATCGGCCATGGTTCGGTCTTCGAATTGGACTACACCGGCCGGCTGGGGCGCCGCCTTTTGCAGCAACTCGATTTGGCGGAACCTCTCGACCTGGTTGACCCCAAAAGCGGCATCGACCTGTATTCCGCCGGAACGCAACTGGAGAAGTACACCGACCAGGGACTTACCGCCGATCAAGTGCCCACCAGCGCTTATTGGGATGACCTGTTTCCCATGGCGGCGGGTGGAGGCTTAACCGCCACGCAGAACATCTATCGCGACCAATGGAGCACCTTTCGCGGAAACGAGACTGCTGGGCTGTTTAATCTTGATCTGGGCTTCTATCCGGGTTCCCCCGGCGGCGAGACCTACCGCTACTTCAATCCTCAGTTTGTGAACCTGGTGGGCTGGACTTCTATCGGCACCAGCAGTTATCACGCGCTGCAGGCATCGCTGCACCATCCCACCAGGAATGGCCTGCAGTTCGACTTCAACTATACGTTTTCGAAGTCGCTGGATCTGGGTTCGGATGCAGAGCGTCTGCCCAGCTTCAACTCCCGCGGTTTTAGCCAGATCATCAACTCGTTTAACCCCAAGCTCAACAAGGCTCCCTCTGACTTCGACGTTAGAAATGCTGTCTCGGCAAATATGATTGGCGACCTGCCATTCGGCCGGGGTCATCATTTCGCCAGCGACGCCAACCGCATCACCGATCTGCTGATCGGCCAATGGAGAGTGACGGGCCTGGCCCACGTGACAAGTGGTTTGCCCTGGGGCGCGATCGACGGACTGGGCTGGTCAACGAACTTCGATTCTCTTAGCTGGGTCGTGGCCACCGGGCAGATCAAAAGCGGTGGACACAAACGAGATGCCGGCGGTCAGCCGAATGCGCTTAGCAGCCAGAGTCTCGCCCTGGCCAACATACGTTTGCCCTACACCGGAGAAACGGGCCAACGCAATCACTTTCGTGGTGACGGTTACTTCAGCATCGATGGTGGGCTCGATAAAGTCTTCAACACGTTTGAAGGGCAGCAGCTCAAGTTCGCCTGGGAAGTCTTCAACCTCACGAACTCGGTGAGATTCGATCCCAACAGCATTTCGAATAATCCTTATGGCGGGGCGAGTTTCGGGCGCTATTCAGCCCTGCTCACCCAGAGCCGGCGTATGCAGTTCTCCTTGAGATACTCTTTCTGACGGGCGGTAGCGAGCAGCTTAGCTCGGCGCGAGACGGGCTTGCGAGGCATGCATGGGGTCACTACACCAAACGCCGAAAATCGTACGCTAACGGCAAACAGGCAGGCGGTCGTTGAGTCCTCCAATATAGGCTTGGACTATTCCTCCCTCAGCAATCTCACAGGATCAATCGACAGCGCGCGCTGCGCTGGAATCCACGTCGCTGCCAGTCCCAGGATGAACATGACCAGCACGACGCCCGTCAACACCAGCGGATCGCGGACCGACGCCTGTGAGACGACAAAAGCCAGCACCCGGCCTGCAAGAGCTCCGAGCACCAATCCTGCGGCGGAGCCAATCATAAGCAACTTGACTGCACGTCCCAGAGCGGCCTGCAATACCTCCGTCCGCTTTGCGCCGAGTGCGACGCGGATCCCCAACTCTCGTAACCGTTTGCTGACAGAATAGGCTGCCATTCCAAAGATGCCGGTGATCGACAGCATGGCACCCATCAAACCCAGCACTCCGAGCGCGATGGTTGCCATGCGGGGACCAAACAGAAAGGCGTCCAATGACTTCTCGCGGGTTTGGATATAGACCGGAAGCGCAGCGTCTAACTCCCGCAGCCTGCTTCTTACGGCGGACCCCAACTGATTAGGATCACCGCTTGAGCGCACCACCAAATAAGCTGAGTTCGAAGGCCACTGGAGGATGGGAAGAAACATCACTGGTTTCGGATCTTCGGTGAAGCTGCCATATTTTCCGTCCTCGGCAACACCCACCACCTGGATGCGTTTCCCATCCGGCATTTTGAAGTAGCCGTCCATCGCTTTTGGAACTGAACCAAATATTTTGCGCGCGAACTCCCGATTCACGATCGCTATGCTGGTCTTGTCTTTGTCGTCGGCCCAGGTGAATGATCTGCCGGACAACAATGCGGTGCGCGCCGCCTGGAGGTATTCAGGAGAGACTTTGAACATCAAAGCGTCCGCTGCCGCGTTCGACGTGTTCAGGTCTGTGGTGTTGTAGGTGAAGACATTCGAGTCTGGCTGTGAGTCTCCTAAAGGAACCTGATCGGCCAATCCTACCGCCTCGACGCCGGGCATTGCCTTCACCGCATCGATCATCTGCTTTTGCATCAGGGTCGAGCGATCGCCTTTGTAGCCCGCCATGTTCAGATTGGTCTCGACCAGCAGCGTGTTCTGCAATGCAAAACCGAAGTTGTTGTGAAGGGAACGCGCCAGCCCGCGCACCGCAACGAAGGAGGATGTAACGAGCACTGCACAAATTGCTATTTGCACCACAAGCAACACGTCCCGCACAGTGATCCGCAGGCCGAACCAGCCGCGCATTCTAGAGCCCACGCCGGCCTTCACCACCTGATACGGGTTGGTGCGGAGTACCTGCGATATTGGAACCGCGCCAAAGAGCGTGCCACTAACCAAAGCGAGCAACAGAGCCACCAGATACACGTTGGCGTCCGGGTCCACGGACATCTGAAGGGGCCATCGGGAGATTGGCTGCCACGCACTCATTCCGTGCAGGAGAGCCACGCTGGCGCAGAGGCCGATTGCGCCTCCGAGCAGGGCAATCAGCACGGCTTCGGCAAAGAGTCCGCGCAGAATTCGCATGCGGCTTGAGCCGAGCGCGAGACGAAGGGCAACCTCGCGTGAGCGGTCGGCCGCGCGCGCGGAAAACAGGCTGCCTAGATTGGCGCACGCTGCCAGCAGAATCAGCGCCGCCAGAAGCGTGAGTCCAGTCATGAAGTCCCTCACGGGACGGCCTATGTAGTCACCATACAGGCCTGGACGAGCCAGTTTAAAGCTCAGTTTGGCGTCGTCCCTGGGATATTTCTTCGCCAGATCGGCTCCAATCGAGTTCAGGTCGGCAACGGCCTGCGCCGGGGAGACGCCCTCTTTCAGGTGTCCCAGCGTCATAAATACCCAGCGTTGGCTGCGATCCTTGAAGTCGTCTTCCCCGAACATCGGGTGATTCACAATTGGCACAAAGAGATCGGGATTGAAGAAGGATAAAGTTCCGTGGAATCCGGGTGGCGTGACACCAATGATGGTGAAAGGGTGTTTATTTAGCCGGATGAGTCGGCCCACCACGCCGCGATCTTCATGGAAGTGACTGTGCCAGTAGGCATAGGTCAGCACAATATACGGCGCGCTGTTAGGCCCGTGTTCGTCCGCGCCGTGGAATAGTCGTCCGAGGTAGGGCTTTAACTTCAGCGCGTCGAAGTAGTTGCCGCTGGCCTCCTCCATCCAGACGCGGGATGGGTCATGGCCCGTGTCCAGCCCTGCCTGATTGACGGTGTACGCCGCCAGACCGTCAAAGCCGCGGTTCCGATCGCGCAGATCGAGATAGTCCGGATACGACTGCTGCATGTCGTTGGCGGAGGTGAGCCAGAGCCCATAAAGACTTTGCGCCTGGGGTACATTCAGCGGGCGCAGAAGAAATGCGTTCAGGACACTGAACACGACGGCATTCGCGCCGATGGCCAACGCCAGCGTGAGCACCGCCGTTACTGTGAATCCAGGGGACCGGCGCAATTGAAGCGCGGCGTAGCGGAGATCGAACCAGACGCTTTCGAGGCCCAACGCGATATCTGCGGAGGCGACTCGCTCTCTGGTGACCGCGCGATTCCCGAACCGCAGCAGGGCGTCCCTGCGTGCCTCCGCGGGCGACATGCCGGCGGCCAGATTGTCCGTGATGCGCAGATCGATGTGGGTCTGGATTTCGGCATCGATCTCGCGGTCCACGCGCGATCGAAAGAAGAGATTTACAACACGGCTAAGAAGCGACATGGGATCACCTCACGCGTACTTGAGCATGGCGCGAACGCCTTTGACTAACTGATCGAAGCTTGCCTCAGCCTCCTGCAACTGTCTTCGGCCAGTTGCAGTTAGCTTGTAATACTTCGCTTTCCGGTTGGTCTCGGTAAGCGCCCACTCTGAACTGATCCACTTGCTCTGCTCCATGCGGTGAAGGGCTGGATAGAGCGAGCCCTCTTCCACGCGAAGCAACTCGTCGGATGCCCGCTGGATATGGAGCAGAATTCCGTATCCATGCAGGTTGCCTCTCTGTGCAAGCGTCTTGAGAACCAGCAAATCGAGACTTCCCTGAAAGTCGTTCCGCGCCATCTAAGCATCCTTAGACTTCTTAATATTCTAGAGATTATGCCTAGAGGTGGAGGGGTGTCAACGTCGATTGTCAGATTCACTCAAGGACTGAAAAGGGGCGAGCCAATCGGAGGCGGCCTCTTCATACGTTGCGCAAACGAACATTTGTGCAACGCGCCCGTCGTTTGGGACTCTTACAACAGGTTTGAGCGACGGCCAACGTCATGAACTCGACACTCTTTTAAAAATCCGAAGCGGAGGTAAAGTCAGCACCTTTACATGGCTGCGTTCGCCTCCAGGCCGCTTCGAGAACCAGCGCTATCGCGCCAGCGGTCTTAACCTGATTGTCGTCGCCATCGTTCTTTGGAATAATGTATATCTTGAACCCGTCGTTGCTGCCTTGCGCGGCCACGGCATCACCATTTGATGACGAGAATTAGCTGACCTGTCGCCCATCGGCCGGGAACACATCAACCTGACACCGGCGACTATACCTGGCAGGCCGCAGGACGCCTCCGCAAAGGGGACTTGAGGCCCCCTTTAGGCTGGATTTCTCACCACAACCGTCAGCTTCCGACCACAATGCCCCAATCCGGATTTCTCACCAGTTAGCCCCCACTTTGTCATCCCGGGCGCAGCCGAGGGATCTGCTTTGCGCCTTTCTCCCTCCACAAATTTTTAGAGAGCTCCAGCATCGGATGGGCAGAGGAACGTGGGTCTCGATAGCAGCCGCTTCG
>CAZZVD010000172.1:0-1985 GCA_964657465.1 uncultured Acetobacteraceae bacterium
AGTTAACGCTCGAGTCAGGCGCCAGCGTGGCCGAAGAGACTCGAGCGCACGGCGTAAACGCGAACCAGGTATTTAAGTGGCGAAGAGAGTTCGATCGGGGAGAACTTGCGACGGAAAGGGAATGTGGCGGGACTTGCTACTTTGATGGCGGAACGCAGGACGATTGCAGTGCCAAGTAACAGCGAGTTTCTGAGAGCACTGAACGTTCCTTTTGTAGTCGGGACGGCGGTCACTTCGTGCAACGCAACCTACCGCCCCACAAATTCAGTAAATGGCTGGGCAAGGGTCGAGAAACGGCGCGTCTTTTCCAACGCAGGTACAGCGCTGAAGAGCAGATTAACTTTCTCGATTTCGCGATCGATCTCCGGTTCAGCCACTCGGCTTTCCAGGATCAGAACCGCGTTCTCGGGAACGAATTGCTGCACCTGGAGAAATGCGAGAGCTGCTGACTGTGAGATGGCATCGTGGCGATTGAACGTATCCACTTCACTGACGTGCAATTGGACGATCTGTTTTGAAAATTCCCTCAGCAGTTCGTACGCGCCAATCATGGATGGGTCAACTTGCCTTGCATGACCCAGATCAAAGCACATCCGTGCTCCAGGCAATAAGCGGAAAACCTCTTTCAACTCAGAAACGGATCTCCCGATATTTTTCCTTCGATCCATGTTTTCTACCGCGAGCCTGGACGCAATCGGTGCCCAATATAAAGGCTCGTAGATGGCATCGGGATGCAGGATGATCGGCCAGTCAGCAGGTAATCCTGAAAGCAGGGAAATCAGGTGCTGTTCTTCCTCCCTCTTGAATGAACTGGGTGCGTGGAAAGATACATACGAATAGCGGCTCAGATCCAGCTTGGGAAGCGCAGGGATTAAAGGCTCGACTTCCGCCATCCGGAGAGCCGAAAGCTCAACAGCTTTGAAAGCGTGTGCCGAAAGGACCGCGAGGGCGCGGGAGAAATCACCCAATGCGATTGCGCCAGTAGAATAGCCAACGAGTCTCATTTAGAACACTCCGTATTCGATAGTCAGCTTACCAATCTGGTTATCGGGGGTTAGAAAGATGGACGTTACAGCGCTGCGGAAGCGATGGCTAACATCACGCGCCTCACCGTATACCGGATCGTTTTCCAGATCTTCTGGCTGCAACGATTCCAGGCGCTCGCGTTTTGAGGAATCACTGAGGATTTCGAGAAACTCGTTGTATGCGCTGAATAGCGCTTTGACTGCTTCCGGCCGATCGGCGAATCGCCAAAGCGTCTCAGCTGCGAAATCCAGCGGTGTCTTTTCAAGAAGGTCCGTGAAGTAGGACGCCACCGCAACAGAATTGTCGCGCCTAAAGAAATCCACGCGCGCCGACTCGTCTTGCATGTCCAGCTGCGCCCGAAAGACCCTCAGGAGGCCCGAGATGTAGAGAAGCTTTCGTGAGAGCCTCAGCTTAATATTTCTCAGCGCAAATCCCTCGTGAAACCACACCTTGAGAGATCTGCAACCGCGCTTCCGCCTGGAATCCCTGTCCAAAAATAGCTACCTCTACGCAGTCACTAACGCCTAAAGAGAACGCGGGCCGCGGATGTCCCGCGCGTACATGAGCGAGCACCGCGGAACTGTTGAGGAAAGCTGGTGGACAGGGAAGCCGAAGGGCTGCGCATCCTGAACAGCAGCCGCGACCAGATTCTCGCCCGGCTCTGGGTACTCGCCAACTTCAACCGCAAGCTATCCCGGGGCAGCATGGCCGGCCCGATCAAGGTACTTGCCGTGATCGTAGCCATCGCAGGACTCATACCCGACCGCCACCTCTACCCAGCCCAACCCGCCGTGACCAACTTGTCCACCGCGAAACGAATAAGTGGAGACACAAGGGTATGCGCCGCGATCCCAGCCGCGTGTTCATTCCTCAAACTGGATAGAAAAAGACTGCTCGGGAGCTTCGACGGTGCTTCTGTAAGAGGCTGAGCGCCGGGGACACCACGTAGCCGGTGGCAC
>CAZZVD010000172.1:2085-11844 GCA_964657465.1 uncultured Acetobacteraceae bacterium
CGACGGTGCTTCTGTAAGAGGCTGAGCGCCGGGGACACCACGTAGCCGGTGGCACCACCCTCGTCGAGCAAAATGTCCAGGTTGTTGAGCCGGTGAGTGGCGGAGAGAGAGGGATTTGAACCCCCGATACCCGTGAAGGTATGCCTGATTTCGAGTCAGGTGCATTCAACCGCTCTGCCATCTCTCCGTCACTCTCATATTAAATGAGTAGAGCGGAATTGTTGAGCGGTCTGCCCGTTACGGGAGCCTGATCGCGCCAAAGGTAGTATGGCGGGGCCGGGCGGGGCATGACATTCTTGCAATACGATGCGCGTAAATATCAAAGCCCGGATCCCGATGCATCTTTATCAGGAGTTCCATACGTTGCCCCTGGTGCTGACCATCGAGACGGCTCATGGGCTCGCGGCACGGTGCGAACATCACACCACGGCTGCTGATCTCATGTGGACCCTTGACCAGAAGACCGACATCAGCGCGGCGCTGCTGGACCACTTCCGGCAAAAACTCAGGCTGATCGAGGAAGCCAACCTGAGCGATGTGGAAGTCAGCGATGAAGTGCTGGATAGGTTTGGCTTCTTTCTCTAGCCGTGGCCTAATTCCTGATTCAGTATTTGCGCCAGGCGGAGACCCGAAAGGGCAAGCTGACGGTCCACCACGGGCCGCTCCCGCTGGTAATAGGCTTCGTTAATATCTGTTTGCGCCGGCACCCAGGCCTCTTTTGCCAACTGCAGTGAATCGTTCGCCCAGGCTACCGGGTTGGTTGGGCCCGCCTGCAGATGGTCTGCGACGATCATCGACTCCAGTGCCTGCGCATAGCGGTGTTCGCGAATGCCGGTGTGGCTGATTAGCTGCGAATCCCAGATGGCATGCAGGTTGCACGGGTAGGGACCACATTCCGTGGAACCGAGGAAGGTGACCGGGATGTCATTGCCACCTCTCGCGTCAGCCATCGCGTGCATGGGCTGGCTGAGATCGCCGACGAAGTGCACCAGGTACTTGAGGGCTTCACTCCGGGCGGTAAACGGTTGCTGCGGATCGCCCAGGATTTGTGCAAACAGGCGAATGCGTTGCACCACGCAGTTGTCCTCGGGGCAATCGCTGGGCGCATAGCCACTGCTGGCTGGGGCAATGTCGACGTAGTGCCAGGGGCCGGTCTCCGGGTGCTCGCTGCGAATGTCATCGGCCCAGGTCGCAATGGACGCCAGATCGTTATTGCCAAGGAAGGGCCGCAGATGCAGAAGCGTCTGGTCGCTGAGATGATCCCAGGCGATATCGGCAATGATCCGGTGGCCTTCGTTACCCCAGGCAAGGCCCTGCGGGGTGGGTAGCAGGAGGGAAAGAATGGTGAGGATGACAGACCAGGGCCGGCGAAGCATATGAGGTCATCATAACTGGGCTTTGCGGTTGTCAATGGAAGCTGGAAAAGGCAAGGACGCCCCATTCGACGGCAAGGCTCGAATGGGGCGTCGTCAGGTTAGTGGCTATAGAAATAAGGGAGCGAGCACCAGTGTCACGGTTGCCAGTAGTTTGATGAGCACGTGCAGGGAAGGGCCGGCGGTGTCCTTGAAGGGGTCGCCCACCGTGTCACCGACTACGGCTGCCTTGTGTGCTTCGGAACGTTTGCCGCCGTGGGCTCCGGTTTCAATGAGCTTTTTGGCGTTGTCCCAGGCGCCGCCGCTATTGTTCATGAGCATGGCCATCAGGATGCCTGTGATGGTGCCGACCATGAGCAGGGCGGCGACCGCTTCTGCGCCCGCCAGATCGATGGCGTGACCGTTCAACGTGGGAGTGTATTCGCCTGGAATCTGAATGTGGAAACTGCCACTCAGATTTTTGAAGATGAGCCCCACGACCAGCGGAGTCAGCACGGCGAGGGCGCCGGGCAGCACCATTTGCTTAAGCGCAGCGCCGGTTACGATGCGTACGCACCGGCCGTAGTCAGGCTTGGATGTACCAGCCATGATACCGGGGTTCTCGCGGAACTGGGCGCGTACATCTTCGATGATGTACTGCGCGGTGCGGCCGACGGCTTTGATGGCGAAGGACGAGAAGAGAAAGATCAACATCGCGCCCAGCAGCGCCCCGACAAACACCGGCACGCTGGCCAGGTTGATGTTGGTAAAGCTCCAGCCGGCAGGCAGGATCTGGTTTGCGTCTGCAAAGCGCTGGGCCACAATGCCGTGAACCGTCTCAAGATAGGCAGAGAAGAGGAGGAACGCGGCCAGGGCCGCAGAGCCGATGGCATAGCCCTTGGTAAGCGCCTTGGTGGTATTGCCGGCAGCATCGAGCTTGTCGGTCTTGTCACGGACTGACTGCGGCTGGTCAGACATTTCGATGATGCCGCCGGCGTTATCAGTGATCGGACCGAACGTGTCCATGGCGAGAATGTAAGCCGCCGATGACAGCATGCCCATGGTCGCAATGGCGGTTCCGTAGATGCCCTTGGCGTAATCGGATATGTTTGCGTCGGCCAGGCCGCGCACGCCGAAGTAATAACTGAGCAGCAGGGCGGCGCTGATCACGATGACGGGCATGGCGGGAGTTTCCATACCCACGGCAAGCCCGCTGATGATATTGGTTGCGGGACCGGTCAACGAGGCGGTGGCGATCGACTTCACCGGGCGATAGCGAGTCTCGGTGTAGTACTCGGTGATCCGCACAAACAGGAACGAAGTCACCATGCCGACGACGCCACAGCTCAAGAGCCACCAGCGGCCCTGCAGCATGTAATAAACGGCTACGGCAAAGCCAACCAGGGCCAGTACCGTGGTCACATAGTAGCCTCGGTTTAACGCATCCATCGGGTCCTGGTCTTCGCGGCTATGCACTACCAGAACACCCACGAAGCTAGCGACGAGGTTGATCGCATGCACGATCAGGGGGAAGAGGATGCCTTTGATTCCGAAGACTGGATAGAGGGCGGTGCCAAGGATCATGGCCCCTACGTTTTCCGCGGCGGTCGATTCGAATATGTCCGCCCCGCGGCCGGCGCAGTCACCCACGTTATCGCCGACCAGGTCGGCAATGACGGCGGGGTTGCGGGGATCGTCTTCGGGGATGCCGGCTTCCACTTTGCCGACCAGGTCGGCGCCCACGTCGGCGGCCTTGGTGTAGATGCCACCGCCGAGCTGAGCAAACAGGGCCACCAGCGAGGCTCCGAAGCCAAAGCCCACTAATTGATAAGGCACATGCTGGGGATCTTTGAGACCGCCGAACAGGAAGAAGAGGCTACCCACGCCCAGCAGGGAAAGGCTGATGACCACCATGCCGGTAACGGCTCCGCCGCGCAAGGCGATTTTTAGGGCGCTGCCCATGGAGGAACGGGCTGCACTGGCGGCGCGGATGTTAGTCCGAATGGAAACGAACATGCCGGTATAGCCGGCGAAACCGGAGCAGACCGCGCCGATCAGGAAGCTGATGACCACCTTGCCCGCCAGGGGGGCAGTAAAGTCAGAGAACTTGTAGCCCACGAAGAGGGCAATGGCCAGCACCACCGCCAAGGCGGCGATCGAGGTGTACTGGCGCGACATGAATGCCTCGGCGCCTTCGCGGATGGCGTTCGAGATGGCCTGCATTTCCGGGGTTCCGGTATCGAAGGACAGCACAGAGCGGGCGAGAAAAAGAGCGAAAACAAGACCTAGCAGGCCGGCAATGACTGCGATCCAGAGAAAGGTGCTTCCACTGGGATCCGTGGCAGCGGTTAAGCCCTGTCCCAGGACCGCTGCCGAAAGAGAGAAGAAAACCATTCAAACGCCTCCGAACTAACTTGTTGCCGGGAATACAAGGGGCCGCCGTGGCTGCTCTCTCGCCGCCAACGCACACCGCGGCTGATTAGAGCATGCCTGGAAAAAGATGGTCAACGTCGCTCCGTCATCATACCGGCAGGGGAGGGTTGGAACGAGCACCAGGATGCAATCGGCTCAGAAGGGTTAACTCGCTTCAGCGCCAACGGCCAGCCCCAGGGACTACAATTTGCCCTGAATGGTGCTCCCGGACCCGGCCTGTCCGGTCATTTATCCTTGTAATACGAGGTGTGCATGGCGAAGGCGGTTTCGGCGAGTGTAGAACGGGCGAGTGCCGAGGCATACGCTGGTTTGACTGCGGAGCAGCTAATCCGCATATACCGGCTCATGTATTTGTCCCGGCGTACCGACGATCGTGAGATTTTGCTTAAGCGCCAGCAGAAGATTTTCTTCCAGGTATCGGGCGCCGGGCATGAAGCGTTTCTGGTGGCAGCCGGCATGGCTCTCAAGCCGGGCTACGACTGGTTTTATCCCTATTATCGTGACCGCGCCTTGTGCCTGACCCTGGGGAACACGGTGGAAGAGATGCTGTTGCAATCCGTGGGGGCTGCGAGTGACGTGGCTAGCGGGGGGCGGCAAATGCCTTCGCACTGGAGCCATCCCAAGTTGCATATTGTGAGCCAGTCGTCTTCTGTCACGACGCAGTGCCTGCAGGCGGTGGGCTGCGCCGAGGCCGGGCGCTACCTGGCGCACCACCCCGGGGCGGCTGCGCAGCGCACGGGCGACTACAGCGCTTTCCACGCAACCGAGTTCCGCGGCGATGAAGTGGTGTACGTCTCGCTGGGAGAAGGCGCGACCAGCGAAGGCGAATTTTGGGAAGCGATCAGCTCCGCATCCGCCTTGCGGCTGCCGGTGTTGTTTGTGGTGGAAGACAACGGCTATGCGATTTCCGTGCCGGTGAGTGTGAATACGCCGGGCGGCAATATTTCTCGCTTGCTGGCGAATTTTCCCAACTTCTTTTTTGCCGAAGTCGATGGCACCGATCCGGTGGAAAGCTATGCTGCCTTCACCAAAGCCGTGCAGCACTGCCGTGCCGGTCTTGGACCCGCTTTGGTGCATGGGCATGTGATCCGGCAATATTCCCATTCGTTTTCTGATGACGAAGGACTTTATCGCTCAGAGGCTGAGCGCAAGCGCGATGCGGCGCTTGACCCCCTGCCCAAGCTGCAGATGCGCTTACTGCGTGATGGCATTCTCGACCCGGCTGCTTTCAACCGCCTTGAGCAGGAAGTGGATGAAGAAGTGCGCAGCGCGGCCGAGCGGGTGCTGCGCGCGCCTTTGCCGGAGATTAGCTCGATTAAGCGGTTTGTCTATTCAGAATCGCTCGATCCTACGCTGGCGGCACTGGCGCAACCTCCGTTGAAAACGCCCGATGCCCAGGAACGCACCATGGCCGATCTGATCAATGCATGCCTGAAGGACGAGATGCAGCGAGACCCGCGGATCGTGGTGTTCGGCCAGGATGTTGCGGATACCAGCAAAGATGAGGAATTGCGAGATGGCCTGGTCAAAGGCAAGGGCGGCGTATTCAAGCTGACCGCCGGGTTGCAGAAGGAGTTTGGCGCGGACCGCGTGTACAACGCCCGGCTGGCGGAAGCGGATATTGTCGGCCGCGCGATTGGGATGGCAACGCGTGGGCTCAAGCCAGTGGTCGAGGTGCAGTTCTTCGACTACATCTGGCCGGCGATGCACCAGTTGCGCAATGAGCTTAGCTTGCTGCGCTGGCGTTCAAACGGCGGCTATTCGGCCCCGCTGGTGGTGCGGGTCGCGATTGGCGGATATCTGACGGGTGGCTCCGTGTATCACTCGCAGTGCGGGGAGAGCATTTTTACGCACACGCCGGGCGTTCGTGTGGTGTTTCCGTCGAATGCTCTGGATGCCAACGGGTTGCTGCGGACGGCAATCCGTTGTGACGATCCCGTGCTCTTCTTCGAGCACAAGCGGCTCTACCGGGAAACCTTTGGGCGTGCTGCGTATCCAGGTGCAGAACACGCGATCCCGTTTGGCAAAGCCTCGGTGGTGCGGCCGGGTAAGGATCTGACGGTCATTACCTATGGCGCTGTGGTGCCGCGGGCACTGCGCGCTGCGCAGCAGGCGAGTAGCGAACTGGGTGTGGAGGTGGAACTGCTTGACCTGCGCACGCTCAGCCCCTATGACTGGGATGCCATCGCGACCTCGGTAAAGAAGACTGGCCGCGTGATCATTGCGCATGAAGATATGTTGAGCTGGGGATACGGAGCGGAGATTGCCGCTCGCATCGCGGACGAGCTGTTCGAGGACCTGGATGCGCCGGTAAAGCGGGTGGCCGCGATGGATACGTTCGTGGCTTATCAACCCGTGCTGGAGGATGCGATTCTGCCTCAGCCTGAAGACATTTTCCGCGCGATTGCAGGTCTGGCCCGATACTAAGCAGGCCCCGATTCGTGCCGATCCGTTAACTCTGCTGTGCTGTTTGCCCGGAGGATGGCGAATCAGCCCGAATTGCTTTCCACGACAGCTATCATCTGCCCAGCAGGTATGCTGTTGCTCTGGAGAGGCCCACCATGAAGGAACGCGATCCATTGCCAGCCGAGTACGTGAGCGGCTCCCATTGATCACTTTAAGGATCACTTCCGTAAGGATCACGTTAACGACTGACTCACGCGCGCTTACCCTCGCCGCCCTGTTCCTGCTGCTCTCGCTGCCTGCCGGTGCCCAGGGAACCGCCCCCACCTTCACCCACACCGCCGGCCCGGCCACCTACACCCTGCTGGGCCGCGATCCGGCAAAGGCCGGCACCACGACCGTCCCCGTGGTACTCGTACCCGTCACGCTTACCTTTGCCGCGAAGGCGATCGACGGACGCGCCTACACCATGGACGCCGCGCAGGACGTGCCCGCCCTGCTGCGCTCGCCCATCTTCACTAACTACCCATTCGCCGCCAACAACCGCACCCAATACGCCGACGCCCTGCTACGCACCACGTTTCCGAAAGCAGCCGCCTGGCACACGCTGCTCGGCAAACCCGAAGTACGTCCCCTGAAGATCACCGTGCCCATCGGCGCCGGGTACGTGCTCACGTCCAAGCAAGAGGGAACCAGCTTCGCCGTACTCGATGTGGAGTTCCTGCAGCGGGCCATCTTCCAGCAGCTGCCCAGGCAGGAGGGCAAGCTGGTCATCGCAGTCACGCACAATACCACCTACTACGTCGAAGGGGATGCCACCGAGTGCTGCTCCTGGGGGACGCACGGCGTTGATACGGCAACGGGCAACTCGTTTGTCCTGGGCTCCTACCTGCAGCATGCGCCCACCATCGTGCTCGACCGTGATGTGCAACCCCTCACGCAGCAACTCGCGGAGTACGTCAACGACCCACTCCACAACCCGCTGTTTCATGGTGGCGACCACATTCCCGGCAACAACGTACCTCGCTGGACCCGCCTGCCGCATGTGCCCGCAGGCGACCAGGGCCGCTGCGCCGGAACCGGCATCGCCTCCCGTTACTTCCTGCTGGAGCCGACCGATACGAACGCCAAGAACGAGATCCCCGCGTCGAAGAGTTTTGTAGCCGCTGCAGGTACCGATACCTGGCATCTGCAGAACGTGGCACTGCTGCCGTGGTATAGCGGGGCGACCACCACGCTCGGCCACACCTACAGCTTTCCGGACCTGCACCTGCTGCCCATTGCTGCCAGGCCCTGCCCGGCCGGCCAAAGCCTGTGGGATGGCAACGCACCCGCGCCCCCAGCTCCCAGAACTGCGGCCATCGCGCCCGTGGGCCGCAACAATGGCCACAAGCTGATCGGCTATTGGGAAGGCTATGGCAACGCCAACTCCATCTTTCCCCTGCGCCAGGTTTCGCCGCAGTGGGACATCATCATCGTCGCCTTTGCCACGCCGTCGAAGACCGGCCCCGAGGGCACGATGGAATTCCACACCCCCGCCGGTCTTGAGCCCGCCCAATTCAAAGCCGACATTGCCTATCTGAAGAGCCAGGGCAAAAAGGTGATGATCTCGCTGGGCGGCGGCGGCCAGCACTTTACCCTGGCTGACCCCAAGCGGGTGCCGATCTACGTCTCCACGGTGACGCAGATCGTCAGCGAATACGGCTTCGACGGCATCGACATCGACTTTGAAAGCCCGTCGCTTTCGATCGACCCCGGCGATACCGATTTCCGGCACCCCAGCACGCCTTCGATCGTGAATCTGATTGGAGCACTGCGACAGTTGCATAACCATTTCGGTCCGAACTTCATGATGAGCCTGGTGCCGGAGGGAACGCAGGTCCCCGCAGGCTATCCCAGCTACGGCGGCCAATTCGGTTCCTACTTAGCCATCACGGATGCGTTACGCGGCATGCTCTCATTTGTCGACGTGCAGGACTACAACACGCCGCCACTGCAGGGGCTCGATGGAGAGATCTACCAGGCCGGCTCCGTCAACTACCACGCCGCCATGACCGAGTTGCTGTTGCATGGTTTCAACGTAGGCGGTGACCCCGCCCACTTCTTCCCGCCCTTGCCACCGGAGAAGGTGGCCCTCGGCTTTCTGACCCCAGACACCACACCGCAGACCGTCGTGCAGGCCATGGACTATCTCATCACTGGCAAAGCCCCGGTGGGCACACGCTACAAGCTGCGCAACCCCGCCGGATACCCAGGCCTCAGCGGCGCGATGTTCTGGACCATCAACGACGACCGCCGCGAAGACTACAACTACTCCAACACGGTAGGCCCCGCGCTGCACGGGTACACGAACCGCTAACCTGCGAGGACGCGCGCAAACACATCCCGGTCCACATTGCCGCCGGTCGCGACCAGGCCGACGCGTTTGCCGGTCAACCGGTCCTTCTCCTGCAGCGCCGCAGCTAATCCTGCGGCGCCCGTGCCTTCGACTACATTGTGGGTGTCAGAAAAGTAGAAGTTCATCGCTTGCCGCATAGCCTCTTCGCTCACCTGCACCATGCGCTCTACGTTTGCCAGTATCACGGTCAGCGAATCGCCATCGGGTACCCGGCAGGCCATGCCATCGCCCAGCATCGTGCGTGCCGGCGCCGAGATTGAGCGCCTGGCCGCGAATGACAAAGCGTACGCCGGCGCCTCCTCGGCCACTACGCCGACGATCTTTGTCTGCAACGCGAGCGCATTCCGCACCGCAACACAGGCGCAGATGCCCGACCCCTGGCCGACCGGAACATACACCACATCGATCGCCGGCACGGCCCGGAAGAACTCCAGCCAATAGGTAGCCACGCCCTTCACGATGTCGGGATGATACGAGGGCACAAACTGCCAACCGTGCATCCGCGCCAGGCTTTGCGCGTGTTCCTTTGCTTCCTGAAAGTCTTCGCCATGCTCGATCAGGTCCGCACCCTGCGCCCGCATCGCTGCGTTCTTCTCAAGGCTATTGCCGCGAGGCACCACCACATGCGCGACGATGCCAAACCGCGCCCCCGCCAGCGCGACCGACTGCCCGTGATTGCCGCGGGTCGCCGTCACCAAAGCCGTGGGAGGAGAGGCGGCCTCAAACAACTCCGCAACATAGACCACGGCTGTTCGCGCCTTGAACGCCCCGATGGGAGTATGGTTCTCATGCTTCACCCAAACCTCCGTCCCCAACCGCTGGCGCAGCAACGGCCAGGCAAACTGGGGTGTCGGCGGCATGACTGCGTAGACCAACTTCTGCGCCCGCTCAATCTCATCCAAACCAGGTAACACCACCACCTCCAACGCAATCCTTCAACATTTTCACTCCACTTACTAGAAACATCGGAAAAACGTCATCTTCAACCCGCGTACGCCGGATTCGGCTACATGGTGCAGATACCGCAAATCAAGGGAAATGATCTGACGGACTCGGGACCCGCAATGGGGCACCCGTCCAGGGGGGGGCATTGTGGTTGTCTCCGGACATTCGTCGAGAAGAATCCGGGTTAGCTAGGACCTCTGCCCAGTAGAGAGTGGCCGGCGGACAGCC
>CAZZVD010000173.1:0-2739 GCA_964657465.1 uncultured Acetobacteraceae bacterium
CCCACATCTCGCGAAAAACGAGCGAGATGTGGGGCACCCGTCATTTGTTGCGGAAGAGGCGCACGAAATGCGGGTTACGCTCGCCGCAAAACCAGCTAGCTAGCTAGTGGCGGGAGAACAGTGGTGGTAACAGCTGTGAACGTGCTACACGTTCACAGTTGCGGGTTGGGGCACCCGAGCTTGTGGTTGGGAAGAGCTCCAGCTGGAGTTCTCATGCAGATCCTCCGCCGCTGTCACACGATAGAATTAGCTCCTTCGGCGTCTTATCGCGACACGCTTCGCGCGTCCGCGAGAGGACACCCCAGGAGATCGAACCACCATGTCGGAACCACTGCTCATCGCCCAGGCCCAAATGCCCCTCTACCTTTTGCCCCCCCTGTCGAATCGGCATGGATTGGTAGCCGGCGCGACCGGCACCGGCAAGACCGTTACCCTGCAGGTCATGGCGGAAGCGTTCAGCCGCATCGGTGTCCCGGTCTTTGCCGCGGATGTGAAGGGCGATCTTTCGGGCATCAGCCAGCCGGGCGTGGACAATCCCAAAATCGCGGAACGGGTGAAGACGCTCCAACTTGCGGACTTCTCCTTCGCCGGCTGTCCGGTGACGTTCTGGGACGTGTTCGGCGAGCAGGGGCACCCGGTCCGCGCGACTGTATCGGAAATGGGCCCGCTCTTATTCAGCCGCTTGCTCAACCTCAACGACACGCAAGCCGGTGTGCTCAACGCTATTTTTAAAATCGCCGACGACCAGGGGCTTCTCCTGCTCGATCTGAAAGATCTGCAGGCCATGCTGCAATACGCAGCAGCCAACGCGACTGAGTTTCGCACGCAGTATGGCAACATCTCGGCAGCCAGCGTAGGCGCGATTCAGCGCGGGCTGCTGGTGCTAGAGCAGCAGGGCGGCGACCGATTCTTCGGCGAACCTGCCCTGAATCTTGATGACCTGCTGCAGACCGACGCCCAGGGGCACGGGGTCGTGAACATTCTGGCAGCGGACAAGCTCATCAACTCGCCGACTCTGTATGCCACCTTTCTCTTATGGCTGCTGAGCGAGCTGTTCGAGCACTTGCCCGAAGTGGGTGATCCGGAGAAACCCAAACTGGTGTTCTTCTTCGATGAAGCCCACCTTCTATTTTCCGACCTGCCCAAAGTCATCGAAGACAAGGTCCACCAGGTCGTCCGGCTGGTCCGCTCAAAGGGAGTCGGCGTGTTTTTCGTCACCCAGAGCCCGATCGATGTGCCGGATGGAGTTCTGGGTCAGCTAGGCAATCGCGTGCAACATGCGGTGCGCGCCTTCACACCTAAAGATCAGAAGGCCGTCAAGGCCGCGGCCCAGACCTTCCGTACCAACCCAGCCATCGACGTGGAGACGGTTCTGTTGCAATTGGGCGTGGGGGAAGGACTGGTCTCTTTCCTCGACGAAAAGGGAACTCCCGGGATGGTAGAACGCGCCATGATCTGCCCCCCGCACAGCCAGATCGGCCCCATTCGGCCCGACCAGCGGCAGCAGATCATCCAGAGCTCCATTGTCGCCGGTGTGTATGAAAAGGTGGTTGATCGGGAGTCGGCTTACGAGCGCCTGAAGGCCAAGGCGGCGGATGCCGGCACAACGAACGTGGCCCCTGCGGCGCAGGCGGCCCCCGCCAAGGCAAGCTCCTGGCTCGGTGAGTTGGCCAGCCTGGCCACCGGCCCCACAGGAAGCAGCCGGCGCGGCGACAGCCTGGTCGAAACCATGGCAAAAAGCGCGGCTCGCACCCTCGGGAGCACCGTCGGGCGGCAGATCGTGCGTGGCGTGCTCGGGTCGCTTTTGGGCGGTAGCAGCCGCCGCTAGCCAGCTGCTATGTAAGCTCCTTTGCTGCCAACGTGTTATGGCCAGACTCACGCCTGCGCCTGTAACCTCCCTCCAGCTTGGTCTGTGGTCGGGGTAACCATCCTGCACAGACAGCAACATATTGGCGGCCAGAGCGTTCATATAGGACGTACCGGCCGGCAGCCGGTCTGTTCCAGGTAAGCCAGGAGGAACGTAATGCGTGCTATCCGAGCAATTCGAACTTTACTTCTTGCGACGCTGGTGTCAATCATTCCAGCGCCATCCTTCGCCGGCATATTTCTTTCCGTCACCATTGCCCCTCCGGTGCTGCCCGTCTATGCGCAGCCCGTTTGCCCGGGAGATGGCTATCTTTGGACGCCGGGCTACTGGGCTTACGGTGAGGAGGGCTACTTCTGGGTACCTGGGACCTGGGTGTTAGCGCCCCGTCCGGGCTACCTCTGGACCCCTGGTTACTGGGGCTGGGGTGAGGGAGCCTACCTGTGGCATAGCGGTTACTGGGGTCCCCACGTGGGCTTCTACGGTGGTGTGAACTATGGCTACGGCTATGGGGGCGAAGGTTTCTATGGTGGCCGGTGGGAAGGCGAGCACTTCAGGTACAACGCTGCCGTGCTCCATGTGGACAACAGAGTCGTGCATAACACCTACATTGACCGCACCGTGATCAACAATACGACCATCATCAACCGCACCAGCTATAACGGTCCCGGCGGCATCAACGCCAGGCCGCGCCCTGGGGATCAGGTGGCCGTGCACGATCAACATGTGCAGCCAACGTCTGAGCAAATGTCGCACGAGCGGTTTTCTGCGGCTAACCGCGCGAACTTCGCCTCGGTGAACGGTGGCCGGCCGGCCATGGCGGCGGTTCCTCGTCCCATCACCAGCCAGGCCATGGCTACCCAAAGTGTCAGCAA
>CAZZVD010000173.1:2839-11801 GCA_964657465.1 uncultured Acetobacteraceae bacterium
CAGCAATAGCCGGCCAGGGGGCAACCAGAACCAGATCAACAACGCTGCCCGTCCGCAGGCGAATGCGGGGTACCAGCAGCCGGCCAACAACACTCGGCCTGCTTTTGGTCAGACTCAGCCGAATGCTGGAGGCCGCCCGGCGTACCAACAGCCGGTCAACAACAACCGGCCACAGGCGAGTCCGGCGTACCAGCAACCGGTGAACAATAACCGGCCCGCGTACGGCCAGGCCCAGCCCAACAATGGCTTCCACCCGACGTACCAGCAGCCAGCCAACAACAATCGTCCGCAGGCCAGCCCAATGTACCAGCAGCCGGCAAACAATGGGTACCATCCCTCGGCTGGGAACGATGCTCGTTCTACTGCTGCCCCGAGGAGCCCGGAGCCTATGCACCAGGGAGCCGCCCCTCAGCCCCACTTCGAGCAGCCGCACCAGAACCCTGGCGGCGGTCAACCCCACAACGAGCCTCACCAGGGCGGTGGAGAGCGCCGCTAATCGGTCACTGGCAAAGAACACGAAAGGCCCGCGTCGTGAGACGCGGGCCCTTTTTGTGTTGGGGCTTACTTGGCCCCCAGTTCCTGAAGCAGAAAGGCGTAATCCAGCGCGATCTCTTTCAGGTAGTCGTAGCGTCCTGAAGCGCCGCCGTGGCCTGCGCTCATGTTCGTTTCCAGCAGCAGCAGGCGATTGTCCGACTTTAGACGGCGCAGCTTCGCCACGTATTTCGCCGGCTCCCAATACATTACCTGGCTATCGTTCAGAGAGGTCTTGACCAGCATCGCTGGATAATCCTTCCTCGCCAGGTTGTCGTAGGGCGAGTACTGCAGCATGTACGCGAATGCCTCGGGTTGGTTTGGGTCACCCCATTCCTCGTACTCCGCGACGGTGAGGGGAAGCGATGCATCCAGCATGGTGTTCATCACATCGACAAAGGGGACGTGCGACAGAACCGCGCGATACAGGTCCGGTCGCATATTGGCCACCGCCCCCATTAACAGTCCTCCAGCGCTTCCGCCTTCCATAGCCACCCGCTGTGGGTCTCCATAGCCCTGTGCTGTCAGGTATTTAGTCACCGCGATGAAATCCGTAAAGGTGTTCATCTTCTGCATCAGCCGCCCAGCATCGTGCCAGGGTTTACCCATATCGCCGCCGCCGCGAATGTGCGCATAGGCCAGAACGAATCCACGATCGAGCAAACTGAGACGATTGGAATTGAACCCTACAGGTAATGCATACCCGTACGAGCCGTAGCCGTAGATGTACAAGGGATTCGTGCCGTGCCCCTTTTTGTCCTTGCGATACACGAGAGAGATAGGGACCTTTACTCCGTCCGAAGCGGTGGCAAAGACTCGCTCCGAGGCATAGAGCGCTCGATCGAATCCGCCGGGTACCTCCAGTTCTTTCAGCAACGTCGACTGCTTTGTCTGTACGTCGTATTCGTAAACCGAGGTCGGCGAAACCAGCGATTGATAGCCGTAACGAAACTTGTCAGTGACAAATTCCCGATTGGTTCCCGGGTGTGCGCTGTACGTAGGCTCAGGGAAGGCAATCTGTGGCGTCGGCCCGCTAAAGCCGTTCTGTTGATCGAAATACAACACACGCATCTGCGGCAATCCGTCCCTGCGTTCAACCGCCACTGCGAAGGCCTGGAACAGCTCCACATCTTCCAGCATGACGTCGTCCCGGTGAGCAATGAGCTCGCGCCAATGTGCGCGACCTGGTGTCGCGACCGGAGCTGTGACCAGGCGAAAAGTTCTCGCCGTATCGTTCACACGCAGATACCAGAATCCTTCCCGGTGGTCTGCGTAGTACTCGATGTTCTCGCGCCGCGGCTCGATCATCGTCCAGGTTCCTTCGGGCTGATCCGCAGGAAGGAACTTTGCCTCGCTGGTAGTGTGGCTGGCGCTTTCGCATACGAGATATTTGTCGTCTCGGGTGCGGCCCGCGCCTACATTAAACCGCTCATCTGCTTCTTCAAAAACCAGCACGTCACTGCTTTGGGCAGCACCCAGCGTATGCCGGAAGAACTGGTATTGCCGCTTGGTCTCCTCATCCTCCACGCTGTAGAACAACGTGCGGTTATCGGCAGCCCACACCACGGAGCCAACCCGTTCCGCCTGGTCGGGCAGGACCTCGTTCCTGCGCAGATCCTTTATGTGCAGGGTGTATTGCCGAAACCCGGTCGTGTCGGTCGAATAGGCCAGCAGATAGCCGTCGTCTGAGACGGTGAGCGCACCGAGCGCCAGGTAGCCTTCGACAGCCGCCATCTGGTTCATGTCCAGGATGATTTCTTCCGGAGCTTCCAGGGAGCCGTGCTTGCGGCAATAAATGGGGTACTGCGCGCCCTGTTCTGTACGCGAGTAGTAGTAGTGCTGCTTGTCGCGAAATGGCACGGAGACATCGCTCTCCTTGATGTGGCTGAGCAACTCCGTGTAGAGCCGGCCCTGCAACTCTTCTGTCGGCTTCATGACTGCGCGGGTGTAGGCGTTTTCCTGCTCCAGAAATGCGATGACCTCCGGGCTGGTTTTTTCCCGGAGCCAGGCATACTCGTCCACTAACTGGTGGCCGTGCATTGTAGTGACGGTCTCTTCGCGCCGGGCAACCGGCGGAGCAATTGTTTGTTCATCCATAAGAATTAAGGATATCTCCTAGGCTTCGGGAGAGGTGGAGATGTCCCCCACTCAAGCCAAACGCGGCTTGAATGGGCCACCAAGCCTCCTTTCGGTGCTTTTCTTCTGCCGTTCCGCCCTCGGAGGTGACCCGCCTCCCGGCCTTGGCATCTCATTAAATAAGGAGTTAATCATGAACAACTTACAAGTGCGCGCCACCAAGATTCTTTCCCTGACCTGTGCAATGCTGCTTTGCGGGAGTATGGGTGTAGCCCAGTCCACACAGACAACGCCAGGAGCCAGTGCTCCCACTACCCAGGTTCCGGGGCAACCGTCGACCACGGGTCAAGGGCCGGTGAACGGCCAGACCACGGGGCAGACCACAGGCATGGATACCGCCCCGATGGGCACCATGAACCCGGGAGCCCAGGGTAAGGCTTCTACCGATAAAGCATTCGTTAACAAAGCATTGCAGGGCGGCATGGCAGAAGTGCAACTCGGCCAGCTCACCTTGCAGAAGAGCAACAACGAACAAATCAAGCAGTTTGCCCAGAAGATGATCGACGATCACACCCGCATGAGCGAGCAGATGAAGCCGGTTGCTCAGCAGCTTGGCGTCTCTATCCCTACCAAGCTGGCGAAGAAAGATACCAAAGCGATGAACAAGCTTCAGGGGCTCTCCGGAACGGCCTACGATCAGGCCTACATTCAACACATGATCAAGGACCATAAAACCGATCTGAGTGAGTTCCAGGCCGAGGCTTCGAATGGCCAGAATCCGAGCGTAAAAGATGTTGCCAGCCAAGGCAGCCAGGTCATCTCGCAGCACTTGCAGATGATCCAGCAACTTGCCAAGGACCAGAACGTCACTATGTCAGGACAGTAAGGCGGGAGCTGGCATTTCTGCCGAATGCCGTCTCTCGTTAAGTGCCCGCCGTCAGCGACCCCCAAGAGTCGTCTGGCAGCGGGCACAAGTGTGTCTGGGTACAATGGCTTAATGCGTCCAAGGTTCCTAGCGTTATTGCTGTTTGTGCTTGCCTGTGCGGGCTTCTCGCCGGCAGAGCGCGTGCAGGACCTGCCGCAGCCAACAAACTACGTCAGCGATTTTGCCGGCGTGCTTTCTCCTGAGACCCAGACGTCTCTTAACGCACTATGCGCTCAGGTGGATCGCCAGGCGCACGCGCAAATCGCCGTCGTGACGATCAAGTCGCTTGATGGCGAACCCATCGAGAACTTCGCTACCGCCCTTGAAGATAAGTGGAAGGTTGGCAGGAAGGGAACCGATCGTGGCCTCCTGCTGATATTCGCGCCGACCGATCGCAAGTACCGCTTCGAGGTGGGCTACGGTCTTGAGGGTATCTTGCCGGATGGCAGGGTAGGCGACATCGGGCGGCAAATGGTGCCGTACCTGCGGCAAAATGACTATGACGGCGCCGTGACGATGGCGGTGCAACAGGTCGCCAACATCATCGCTGCGGACGCCGGGGTTACCCTCACCACCAGGACGCGTACTTACGCAACTGCCCCGCAGCCCAAGCCGCTCACCCTTGGCCAGTTATTAGGGCTTGGCGTTGTTCTGCTACTGGTAATCTTCTTCCTCGCCCGCTTCGGCGGCTCCGGCCTGCTTGGCTTCCTTATCGGGATGTTCATGGGCGGCGGTGGCGGAGGCCGAGGCGGTGGTTGGGGAGGCGGCGGTGGCGGGTTCGGTGGTGGCGATGATGGCGGTGGCGGCTTCGGCGGCTTTGGCGGCGGAAGTTCCGGCGGCGGTGGCGCTTCGGGTAGCTGGTAAGTTTGTCTAACTGACTTTAGAGGAGAACGTGCGCAGATGAGACGTGGTCTTTGGGTAGGAATTGCGGCAGTGGTGGTGATATTTCTGGCGTTGTTGCTAGTATTCGGCAGCTATGTCAGTGCCAGGAACCAGATGGTGACTAAGCGGGAGACGGTCACTTCCTCCTGGAGCGAAGTGAACAATCAAATGCAGCGCCGCGCTGATCTCATCCCTAATCTAGTAGAGACGGTAAAGGGGTATGCCAAACAAGAGACCACCGTATTCGGCGACATCGCCAACGCCCGGGCCGGTCTGCTCAACGCGCACGGCGATCCCAAGGCGGCGATCCAGGCGAACGGACAGTTGGACGGCGCGCTCGGCCGGTTATTGGCACTGTCGGAAAATTATCCTGATCTTAAATCCAATCAGAATTTCCAACGGTTGTCAGATGAGCTGGCTGGGACAGAAAACCGGATCAGCGTAGCCAGAATGCGCTACAACCAGAACATTCAGGACTACAACACCTTCATCGGCCAATTCCCCAACAGTATTTGGGCGGGGATGGGTGGATTCCAGCGCAACAACGATTACTTCCAGGCGAGCCCCGGAGCGCAGAACGTGCCCAAGGTGAGCTTCTAGGCAAAGCTTTCAGGCAAAGCACGACTCACCCTTCGCCGCCGAAGCGAAGGGTGAGCTTCCGTAATCCTTACAAATTTCGGGGGGAGCAGAGGGCGTGCTTATGCGCGAGCGAAAGAAGCCACAGCGCTCGCTTCGTCATCCTTGACGTCGAACACGGTGTAAAGCTTGGTAATCTGCAGCAGGTCGTGCACTTTCTTGGTCAGGTTCAGAAGCTTGAGGTCTCCACCCTGATTGCGGACGGTGGTAAATGCGCTCACCAGTTCGCCTATCCCGGAGCTATCGATGTAAGAGACATCTCCGAGATTGAGCAGGATCTGCTTCGAGCCCTTTGCCAGAAGATCCCGAACGGAATCGCGCAGGGTAACGCTGCCTTCTCCCAGGGTGATGCGACCGCTGCAATCCATGATGGTGATCCCGTCTACCTGACGGGTCTTGATTTTCATGCTCACGAAATTCCTCCTTAAATTGCGGAACGGGCGGTTCCTAAATGTTTGATGAGGGTTAACTCAGTGCCTGGTTGCAATTCTCGAAAGTGTACCTCATCCATAAAAGAGCGAATGAGAAAGATACCCCGCCCTGAACCGCGAAGCAAGTTCTCTGGGGCCAATGGATCGGGAAGAGACTCCGGATTCAGCCCTTTGCCCTGGTCAGCTATGCGTATCGTCAGTGCTTCCGGCGAAGACTCAAACGATGCGGTGATGCTTTTCTCCGGATCATACGCATTGCCGTGAAGCACCGCATTCACCGCCGCCTCGCGCACAGCCATGGCGACGCGATAAATCTCTTCTTCTTCCAGGCCGGCTTTTCTGGCCATCTCTTCCGCAGTTTGTTCTACGCGGTTTACGCTGTCGAGCGAGGAGTCCAGTGTATAGGTGATACTCGCCGATGATCCGTCCAATTGCCTGACCTCATGTTAGTGCGCTGGACTTTACCTACGAGAGCTCCACCTGCGCAAGTTTGCTTGGCCGGAAGCCTTATGTCAAGGTACATTCAGAAGTTAGCACCCAGTACAGACCTTACGTACGCCACGGCGGTGACGGATTCAAGTCACGCGTCGAGTGCTGTCAGCGATAACCCTCGAGCGATAATTAGATCAGTTCGTAGCCGGCGAAAAAGTAACCTATTTCGAAAGCAGCAGTGTCTTCCGCGTCACTGCCATGCATGGCATTCTCTTCAATCGACCCGGCAAACTGTTTGCGGATGGTCCCTTCCGCTGCGTCGGCGGGGTTCGTTGCGCCCATGAGCTTTCGTAAGTCGGCAATCGCATTCTCTTTTTCGAGCACCAGGGCGATGATGGAACCTGACGACATGAAGGTAGTTAACGAATCGAAAAATGGCCGATGCGCGTGCACGGCGTAGAAGCCCTGTGCCTGCGACTTGGAGAGAAACATCTTCTTGATAGCGACAATCTTGAACCCGGCCTTATCGATCTCCGCCAAAATGGCAGCGGCGAAACCTTTGCGAATCGCGTCGGGCTTGATAATGCTGAACGTGCGTTGCATGAACTGCTCCTGATGACCTAACGGCCAATAACTTTCGCTAGTGTTTCGCCAATCGCTGCGGGGGACTGTACCACGTGAATGCCGGCCTCGGTCATGGCCCGCATCTTATCGGCCGCCGTACCCTGGCCACCCGAGATGATTGCCCCGGCGTGCCCCATCCGGCGGCCCGGAGGCGCCGTTTGTCCTGCGATAAAGCCAACCACCGGCTTCTTAACGTGCGCTTTCACGTAAGCAGCGGCCGCTTCTTCCGCAGTACCGCCAATTTCACCGATCAGAATGATCGACTCCGTCTCCGGATCCTCATTCAACAGCTTGAGCGCATCCACGTGCGTCGTGCCGATGATCGGGTCGCCGCCAATGCCGATCGCGGTGGACTGCCCGATGCCGCGTTGCGTCAACTGATAAACCGCTTCATAGGTCAGCGTTCCCGAGCGGGAGATAATTCCGACGGTCCCTTGCTTGTGAATCCTGCCCGGCATGATGCCGATCTTCGCCTTGCCAGGAGAAATGACCCCGGGGCAATTCGGCCCGATCAGCGTCGACTTTGATTCCTTGACCACGCTCCACACCTTGACCATGTCATTGGTGGGGATACCTTCCGTGATGCAAATGATCAGCGGCAGGCCTGCGTCTTCTGCCTCCAGAATGGCGTCGGCAGCGAATGGTGGTGGCACAAAGATCACGGTCGCGTTGGCGCCAGTCTTTTCCACTGCCTGCGCCACGGTATCGAATACCGGCCAGCCTTCGTGCGTCGTGCCGCCTTTGCCCGGGGTCACGCCGCCCACTACCTTGGTCCCATACTCGGCGCAGCCTTTGGCATGGAAAGTACCTTCCCTACCGGTAATGCCCTGCACGATGAGCCGGGTATGTTCGTCCACTAACACAGACATAGATCGCTCCAGATTTCCTGTTTTATTTCTTGGCGGCGTATTCTTTGGCCGCGTTGACCGCTTTGGCTGCGGCATCCTGCATGGTTTCGCCAACGATGAAGTTCAGCCCGGAGTTCTTCAGAATGGCCCGGCCTTCTTCCACGTTCGTGCCTTCCAGGCGCAGGATCACCGGCACCTTGACGTTGGTCTTCTTCGCTGCTTCCACGACGCCCTGTGCCAGCGTGTCCACCCGCAGGATGCCGCCGAAGATATTTATGAACACACCCTGCACATTGGGATCGGAGAGCAGGATCTCGAACGCATGCTCAATCTGCTGCTGGTTCGCGCCGCCGCCCACATCCAGGAAGTTTGCCGGCGAGCCGCCTGCGTACTGAATGATGTCCATGGTCGCCATCGCCAGGCCAGCGCCATTCACCATGCAGGCGATATTGCCATCCAGCTTGATGTAGTTCAGCGCGTACTTCGAGGCTTCCACTTCCAACGGATCTTCTTCCGCGGTGTCGCGCAGTTCCTTCAGTTCCTTGTGCCGGAAGATGGCGTTGTCGTCGAAGTTAATCTTGCAATCGAGCGCGAGCAGGCGATCGTCCGTGGTCGTGATGAATGGATTGATCTCGAGCAGGGAAGCGTCCGTCTCCAGGAACACCTTGTAGAGACCGGTCATGAACTTCACCGCATCATTGATCATGGATGGCTTCAGTCCCAGGGCAAACGCGAGTTTGCGTGCCTGGTAGGGCTGAAATCCAACTGCGGGATCGATGTAGGCCTTGTAAATCGCATCCGGATCTTTGGCTGCGACTTCTTCGATCTCCATGCCGCCTGCCTGCGAAGCCATAAACACCAGCTTGGCGGTTGCGCGGTCCAGCACGATACCGAGGTAGAGTTCGCGCGCGATCGGCGACATCTCTTCGACCAGCAGCCGTTGCACCTTCTGGCCTTCGGGGCCAGTTTGATGGGTAACCAGCTGCATGCCAAGTATCTTCTTCGCGGCTTCTTCCGCATCTGCCAGGGTTTTAGCGACTATGACACCGCCCCCTTTGCCGCGGCCGCCGGCATGAATCTGTGCCTTGACCACGACGCCTTTGGCGCCTCCGGTGAACAGCCGTTTCGCTACATCCAGCGACTCTTCCAGCGTGTTCGCCACTTCCCCCTTCGGCACGGCGACGCCGTACCGTTCGAGGATGTCTTTTGCCTGATACTCGTGAATTTTCATTCGTTTAGTCGTTGAACAGAACCTCCATAGTAAGGCATCGCACCCATACAGCAAAACCACGCTAGTCTCGTGACGGGCGAGGCAACAAATTCGGGTGCCCCATATCTCACGACGTTTTCCAGTCGGGAGATGTGGGAATTCACAGCGCTCTGCCGGTAACTTTTTCCCGTCAAACGCGGTTTAGGGGAGGAGAGGTTAACGTCGTTGTGCTTTGTGAACTTGAGCCGGCAACGAGTTTGGGTGCCCCATATCTCACGACGTTTTCCAGTCGGGAGATGTGGGAATTAACAGCCCTCAAGTGCGGTTTAGGGAGGAGAGGGTAAAGCCCTCCCACATCTCCCGGCTG
>CAZZVD010000174.1:0-11752 GCA_964657465.1 uncultured Acetobacteraceae bacterium
CTCCAGGATCGGACAAGCAGAGGAACCACCGCTTCAGAGGAGATGCCGGAGAGTAACCTGGATTTCTCACTAGGACTGTCCGGAGACAACCACAATGCCCTACTCCCTGGACGGGTGCCCCATGTTCGCCGACTCCGGCGTACGTGGGTTGAAGATGACGTTTTTCCAATGTTTTTAGTAAGTGGAGTGAGAACGTTCGAAGGGGCTTCGCCCGTCGTATTCAGCCCATGTACGCCGGAGTCGGCGAACATGGGGCACCCGTCCAGGGATTAGGGCATTGTGGTCGGAAGCTGAGGGTTGTGGTGAGAAATCCAGCCTAGAGGCAATTCGACCCTCGTAAGCACGGCATTACGCGAGCCAACGCAAAGCGGCTGCTATTTTCCATGGGCACTCATCGCTTTGCGCATCTGCGCTTCTGCCTCGTCGCTCCAATACTTGCAATTCAGCTGCAGAAAAACAGATGTATACGGAACAGTCATGGTCGTTTTCAAAACGACGATGTGAAACGTTTTGCCCACCTCGTCTACCTTGCCGATGATCTGCTCGTGCGGAAGGGGCGTGATGGGGCGACCCTTCAATACTTTCTGAACGCCCTGGCGATAAGCCGTCACCCCGGGAGCATCTTTCTCCGGCACAAACGGCAGCTCCGCATCCATGTAGACGATCGGACGCACCTGGATGGAACGATCAATCGTCTGCAGGACCGTTCGGACGACTTCCAACTGGTCTGCGTTCGTCTCAATCGTCTCCACGCCCGCGGAGCTTTGCAGCGGATAAGCGGAGTCCACAATCATGATCCAGTTACGGTGGCCAAGCAGGGGCATCTTCTGGTCGAGCTTGCTTTGCCATGTCGGACCTGACTGCTGCGCAACCGCCGCTCCACCCATCATCAAGAGCGAACCAAGGATGGAAATCACTGCCTTGCCGGCCATGTTCATGCTGCTTCTCTCCGCTTCAAACCCACACCGAAGAACGAATAAAGAGCGATGCCGCAATACGCCCCCAACGGAACCAGGTAAGCCATCGCAATGCTGTGCTGTGTCTGCGCGAGATAGCCCATCATGGGCGTCAACACCGCGCCCCCCACAATGGCCATGACGATCAGCGAGCCGCCAATCTTTGTATTCTGGTCCAGCCCCTCAATGCCCAGGGCGAAGATCGTCGGGAACATGACCGACATGAAAAAGCTGGTCATGAAGATGGCCCACAAGCCAATCCATCCGGGTAGGAATACACCAATCGCTACCAGCACAATATTTACCAGGCTATAAACACCCATCAACCGCGCGGGATGCACGTAGCGCATCAACGCTGCGGAACTAAAGCGCCCAACGCCGAAGGCCACCAGCGTTCCAGTCAGAAAGTAGCCGGCGACTTTCTCCGGCTGATGCGTGCCATCCTGCACATACTGGATAAAGTAACTCCAGGTTCCCACCTGCGCTCCTACATAAAGGAACTGCGCCACAATGGCGAACAGGAAGTGAGGGTAGCGCAACAGCTCGCGAAAACTGCCGTGATCTTCCGGCGCGTCTTCGTGCTCACGGGCAATGGTCGGGAACTTTGTCCGTGCGATCAAGAAGGCCCAAAGCAGCGCCACTGCGCCTACCACCAGGTACGGAGCGACCACGCGCATCGTCTCATGCTTGAGATAAGCGTCATAGGTATGGGCCGTCTGCATCGCGGCTGTTTGTTGCGGCGTCAGCTCGACCCCGGAGAAGATGAACACGGTGCCGCCCAACACCCCACTGATCGCGCCCAGCGGATTAAAGGCCTGGGAGAAGTTCAGCCGGCGTGCCGCGCTCTCCGGCGCGCCCAGTTGGGCAATGAATGGATTTGAAGCGGTCTCGAGAAATGACAGCCCACTGGCGATCACGAACAACGCAAATAGAAAGAAGCCATAGCGACCCACAAGCGCGGCCGGCCAGAAAAGAAAGCTTCCACTGGCAAACAGCAGCAGGCCGATGACGATGCCGTACTTGTAACCGATTTTGCGCATCAACAGCGCGGCGGGAATGGCCAACAGAAAATAGCCCATGAAGAAAGCCGACTGAACCAACCCCGCCTCAAACCGGGTGATCGCAAACGACTTCATAAACTGGCGAATCAGCACATCGTTCAGGTTGGTGGGCACGCCCCAAAGAAAGAACAACGCCGTGACCAGGAAGAAGGGAACCGCCAACCCTTTAGGAAACAGAGGCTGTGACGTACTCGTGGTTTCCGTTGACTGCGTTGACTGCGGCACCAGCATCGGTAGGTGGTCCTTTCCTGATTGTCGGAGCTAATCGCCACAAACATGAACGCGGATACCCAGCTCCGCCATCATGGCAGCCTTGGCAGCCATCGCCTGGTCGGCCACCTGGGTGGTCGGGGCGTAGGCCACGTTCAGGTGGTTTGCGCGGTGCCGCGCCATGAACTGGTCACGGGTCACGCCATGCAGCAGGGTATGCATAATCGGCCACTGGGGGGTGACCGACTTTAATCGGCGTTCCGTTTCCCCCGGCGGCAGTTCAATCGCGGTCGCTCTGCCGATGTCCACGTGCAACGCGCCGTCCTCCACGAAAACGCGGCTCCATACCACGTGGCCCGGTTTGCACACGCCTTTCAGCGTGCCCCCGCCCAGGCGAAAATACATGGGCGGCTGCCGTTCACTGCTCGCCTTTGCGTAGCCACCGGCAATGTGCGAGGGTGGTACCGCGCCTGAGATCTGGAACACCCACACGAACTCATCGATATCCCCACCTTTGTAGTGTTCTCCCCAGCGAACATCGTGCAGCGTCGTAGCCGGGTCCAGCTGCAGCATGCTCCAAACCCGATTGGTGACCAGGGCGTCGAGCCCTGCACATTCATCCACTTCATTGAAATGTGGCAGCGGCTTGCCCGGGTAGAGCTCGCGACCGGACGCATCGTACGCCGGCGGGCGGTCTACATTGTTCAACAAGCCTTCCACCAGGTCGCTGGCCGGCGCCATGTCCTTCAAGCCCTGCTGGTACTGGATACCGATTGCGTCACACCCGAACTCGTCCGCGATGCGCAGCGCCGCGATATACATCTTGCACTGCTCCAGGATCTGGCGATCGGTCAGATCGGTTTCCTCGCGGGTGCCGGTAACGAACGTGAAGTCGCGATCATCCAGCCATGTGCGCACTGCCTGCGCTTCCTTATTGGTGACGGTAGCCATCGCGGCCACCAGGCCCGATTGGCTGAGGCGCTCTTTGTACACCCCAAGCGGGTTCAGCAGAGAGTCCTCGACGATCGCGTTGTACATGCCCATGCAGCCTTCATCGAAGACGCCGAGAATGGCTTTGCGCGTCTGCAAATCGTGGGCGAGGGCCTCGCCCAAGTGCCGCTCCGCAGCTGGTAAGGAGGAGAGGTCCAGATCACGCACGTGGCTGCTATCCTGCAGAATCGTGTGGCTCGTAAGCCATTGCCTGAGACCCCGGCGAAAGAACTCGTCCGTAAAGTCTTTGCTCCACAGGGTGCTGAACGGTACCCCTGCCTTGTGCAAGCACCCGTTCAGATTCAGCATGCCTACCAAGCCAGGCCACTGCCCGGACCAGTTGGCCACAGTGAGGATGGGACCGCGATGATGTTCCAATCCCGCCAGCACATGATTGCTGTACTGCCACACGGCTTCGGCCACAATGAGCGGCGCGTCGGGATGGATCCTGGTGAACACGTCCATGCCCATCCGCTGGTTATAGATAAACCCGTGCTGCAAATCCTCGCGATAGGGATGTGCGCGGCGCAGCGAGAACCCTTCCTCACGCAAAGCCGCGGTCAGCTGTTCCTCCATCTCCTCCTGTGCCGCCCAGCAGACCTTGTTGGCTGATTGGCGCAGATCGCCACTGGCGACGAGCAGTACTTCATCGGGGGCAACAGGGGCCGGCGTGGGGAGCACCGGAACGGCATAGGATGACATCAGTTGCTTCTCCTCCTGGGTCTTCCTTTGCGTGCGCTTGCGCCCAGCAACCGCTAACGATAACAGTTGCCCGTCACGGGTGGCAAAAGACTTCTCCGGCGCTTCGGGCTGCAAGGCCATAAGCAACTCAAACAGTTGCTTATGCCTGCCCTGGCCACGTGCCGGGTGCCCCATATCTCACGACGTTTTCCAGTGCGCTCACGGCCGAGGCTTGCTAAACCCGCTTGGCGTTCACCCTGGTCGCGAGACCCACCTTTTCCAGCAACCAGATCCCCAGGTAATTGATATCGACCTCGTACCACGCCATCCCGTGGCGGGCCGACACAGGATAAGCGTGATGGTTGTTATGCCACCCCTCCCCGCCAGTCAACAAGGCGACCCACCAGTTGTTGCGGGAGTCATCCCGGGTAGCGAAGCGCCGCGAGCCCCAGATATGGGTGGCAGAATTCACCAGCCAGGTGACGTGCAAGCCGATCGTAACCCGAAGAAAAATGCCCCAAAGGACCCAAGACCAGCCCCCGGCCGCCAGCAGCCCAAAGCCCAGCAAGGTCACCGGCAGCCAGTGAAACCGGTTGAGCCAGCGGTAAAATCCCTGCTTCATCAGGTCGGGTGCGTACCGCTGCAGAACGCCACTATCGTTATGCAGGGATCCATTCAGTATCCAGCCCATGTGCGACCACCATTTCCCGTCCCGGGGGGAATGCGGGTCACCCGCCTTGTCAGTAAATTGATGGTGTAACCGATGCACCGCCACCCAGTACACCGGGCTGCCCTGGAGAGCCATGGTGCCCAGAATCGCCATGGTGTACTCGAGCCACCGGGGCACCACATACCCCCGGTGGGTCAGCAGGCGATGGTAGGCCATGCCGATCCCAACGTCCTGCGTCAGTACCCAGGTCACCGCGAGTACCACTAGCGACGAACGCCGGAACTGGAACAACGCCGCGATCGCTCCCAGGTGAAACAAGCCGAGAATCAGCGCGAACTTCCAGTGAAACTTACCCGAACCCGGCTCAGCAGCCGGCCATCCAGCGCTTTCTTCCCCCGGTCCCGATCGTGCGGGGGCTACCATTTCCTTCATCACGAACCCTCAGTTCCTATTGTCATTCCCTCACTGCAACTATTTGTTGTAGCGGCTGTTTGGGACGTATACTGAATATGCGACCGCACAGGTCGGGATTGCATCTTAAGGTAAAGCGAGAATGCTAAGGCTCACCAAGAAGGCGGATTACGGATTGATGGCGTTGAAGTTTCTCGCTGAGCGCGCCGACACGCCTTCCTTAAGCGCTAAAGACATCGCGGAAGCCTATGGAATTCCTCCCCAGTTGCTGGCCAAGATCCTTCAGCGCCTCACCCGCGCCGGGTTACTTCGGTCTCATGCCGGAACGAACGGCGGTTACGCGCTATCCCGGGCTCCGGAACAGATTACCGCTTTTGAAGTGATTGGGGCCATCGACGGACCACTCTTCATCACCTCTTGCGCCACGGGTCCTCGCGGCTGTGATCTGACGGACAGCTGCACCATCAAAGAACCCCTGCGCAAGGTAAACGAGAGTATCGCGGAAGTGTTGAAAGCGATCCGGGTATCGGATCTTTGCGAACCAGAAGACACCCGCCGCTATCATGGCAAGTCGATGGAATCGCTCTTAGTCAGCCTGAGTGGATGACCACCAGGACGCACAGGAATTGTTGAATCAGGAGAGAGCAATGAGCACCGTTGAGACCTCAGTAACTGCCCCCGCCAACGTGAAGCTGCCGATCTACATGGATGACCATGCGACCACAGCGATGGACCCACGTGTGCTCGAGGCGATGATCCCGTACTTCACCTCCAAGTTTGGCAATGCGGCCAGCCGCAATCACTCCTTCGGCTGGGAAGCTGAGCAGGGCGTAGAGTACGCTCGCGAGCAGGTCGCCAAGTTGATTGGCGCGACGGCCAAGGAGATCATCTTCACCTCGGGCGCCACCGAAAGCAACAACCTCGCCATCAAGGGCATTGCCGAGATGTACCGCGAGCGCGGGAACCACATCATCACCCAGGTCACCGAGCACAAGGCAGTCCTCGACACCTGCAAGCGGCTGGAAAAGAGCGGCTACCGCATCACCTATTTGCCGGTTAAGGCAGACGGGCTGATCGATCTTGAAGATCTGAAGCGAGCCATCGATAGCAAGACGATCCTGGTCTCGATCATGTTTGCCAACAACGAGATTGGCGTGATCCAGCCAGTCGCGGAAATCGGCAAGCTCTGCCACGAAAACAATGTCATCTTCCACACCGATGCGGTGCAGGCGGTAGGCAAGATCCCGGTTGACGTAAACGCCATGAACATCGACTGCCTGTCATTGACCGGCCATAAGCTCTATGGGCCCAAGGGCTGCGGGGCGCTGTACGTGCGCCGGCGCAATCCGCGGGTGCAGATTTCGGCCCAGATCGATGGTGGCGGCCACGAGCGCGGCATGCGTTCCGGTACCTTGAACGTCCCCAGCATCGTAGGGCTCGGCAAAGCCTGCGAGATCGCCCGTGAAGAGATGGCGGCGGAAGCAGAGCGGCTGGGCAAACTTCGCGACAAGTTGAAGGCGAAACTGGAGGCCAGCCTGGACTACGTCCACGTCAACGGTTCCATGGAACATCGGCTGCCGGCCAATCTGAATGTCAGCTTTGTCTACGTAGAAGGTGAGTCTCTGCTGATGGGCATCAACGATGTCGCTGTTTCCAGCGGCTCGGCCTGCACCTCGGCATCGCTCGAACCATCTTATGTATTGAAGGCGCTGGGCCTGGGCGACGACGTGGCCCACAGCTCGATCCGCTTCGGTTTGGGCCGCTTCAACACAGAAGCTGAAGTTGATTACGTAGCCGACAAGGTCATCGATGTTGTGCAGAAACTTCGCGAACTTTCGCCCCTGTATGAAATGGTGAAAGAAGGCATCGACATCACGAAGATTGAATGGCAGGCGCACTAAAAAGCATCTAAACGAAGTAAATGCACAGCACGCTGCACACGGACTAACGGAGACTCACATGGCATATAGCGACAAGGTAATCGATCACTACAACAATCCACGCAACGTCGGCCAAATGGATAAGAGCCAGTCTGAGGTGGGTACCGGCCTGGTCGGCGCCCCGGAATGCGGCGATGTAATGCGTTTGCAGATCAGGGTCAACCCTGAAACCCAGATCATTGAAGAAGCGAAGTTCAAAACCTTTGGCTGCGGTTCGGCCATCGCTTCCTCTTCGTTGGCGACCGAGTGGGTCAAAGGCAAGACGATTGAAGAAGCAATGCAGATCAAGAACACCGACATCGTGAAGGAACTGGCACTGCCGCCGGTCAAGATCCATTGCTCCGTTCTGGCAGAAGATGCCATCCGCGCCGCGATTGGTGACTGGAAGAAGAAGAACGGTGTTCCCGAAGCTGCGGAGACCGCACTGCACGCCGCTCAGGCCCAGTAAGCAGGTCGTGCCAAACGGGGCCTTGCTGATAAGCCAGGCCCCCGAAAACAGAAGGTCATATGCAATCAGCCATCCTGAACGCCGAAAACGCAACGCCGAATCAGAAGGGCATCCAGGTCACGGAGCGCGCTTTGAAGCGGATACGCGTCGCTATGGCCAAAGAGGGTGTCTCTCCGGATCAGGGCGGTTTGCGCCTGGGGATCCAGGGTGGCGGCTGTTCCGGGCTCTCCTACAATATCCGGTTCGATTCGCAGCCCCGGGAACGGGACCGCGTTTACAACTTTGAAGATGTGCGCGTCTTCGTCGATCCCAAGTCGTTCATCTATTTGCACGGCATGATCCTCGATTATGAGGAAACGCTCATGCGCCAGGGCTTCAACTTCATCAACCCGCACTCCACCAAATCGTGCGGTTGTGGTTCATCGTTTTCGGCGTAGAACGTTCACGCGTTTCGCCCGGGTCTGCTTTGCCCTATGCAAACTATTGAAAATAGCAGTGCGCCGGCAAAATGCTGGTCCTGCGGCCAGGAGGTTGCGGCAGGCCAGCCTTTCTGCAATGCATGCGGCAAGGTGCAGCCGCCCCAATCTCCCAACTACTTTGCTGCGTTCGGCCTCCCCAGCAAGCTGAACATCGATGTGCCCGCGCTGGAAAAGCAGTTCTATCGTTACAGCCGAAAGCTTCACCCCGACCTGCATGCGCGCGCTTCGGCCCAGGAACAAGCCTGGAGTCTGGCCCAGGCCTCGCTGTTGAATGACGCCTATCGCACCCTGAAGAGCCCGCTGGAGCGGACCAAATACCTGCTGACGCTGGTGGGGGTACAGCTTGAAGATGCGCGTGGCGACGGCAATTTGAATCCTTCGAAGGTGCCCCCTGATCTGTTGGAGGAGGTCTTCGAACTGAACATGCAGCTGGAGGAAATGCGCCAGAACCGCAAGATGGGTGAAGACGATCCCCAGCTCCGGCGCGACCTCCAGGCGGCAAAAGGGCAATTCTCCACCCAGCTCAGTGCTCTGGATGACCAGATGCGCGGCGAATGGGCCCGCTGGGATTTGGCATCTGAGCAAAATGACGAAGCGGGCAGGAACACAGCCAAAGAGGCAATGACCGCGTTGATCCAGAAGCGTAGCTACCTGCACAACCTGGTGCGCGACGTTGATCAATCGCTAGGGGAGTCCTGAAGAGATCTATGGCTGAAGAACGGGTAGAACGGGTAGTAGGAATCGATCTGGGCACCACGAATTCGTTGGTGGCCTTCATGCAGGGGGAGAAGCCGGTCGTCATCCCCGGTGAAGATGGCCTGAACCTCGTACCCTCGGTAGTGGCCTTGCAGCCAGCGCGCGACGGTGGGCGCCCGGCAGTGTTGGTAGGCAACGAAGCGCGCCGGACCCTTCTCGAAGCGCCGGAGCGAGCGATCTATTCGGTGAAGCGGCTCATGGGCCGTGGTGTTGAGGACGTGACGGAAGAGCTCAAGCTTTTCCCGTTCCGCCTGGCCGACGAAATCCAACCCGGTGAAGTGCTCAGGATCCGCCTCGGTGAGACCGAATTTACTCCGCCCGAGATTTCGGCACACATCCTGCGCCAGCTAAAACGCAATGCCGAAAGGTACTTCGGCGCGCCGGTCACGCAGGCGGTGATCACCGTGCCTGCTTACTTCAACGATGCCCAACGCCAGGCGACCAAGGATGCAGGGCGCATGGCCGGGCTGGAAGTGCTGCGCCTGGTGAACGAGCCGACCGCGGCGGCGCTCGCCTATGGTCTTGACCGCGAAAAAGAAGGCATTATCGCCGTCTACGATCTGGGCGGCGGCACCTTCGACGTATCCATTCTCAAGTTGCACGAAGGCATTTTCGAGGTGATCGCGACCAACGGTGACACGCACCTGGGTGGCGATGACATTGACAATTTATTGATAGCGATCGCCCTCGATGACATCGCGGGTGATCTTGGCGCCGATGTTCGCCGGCAGCCCGAGGTGATCCAGGCCATCCGCAAGGCCATGATCGAGGCCAAGATCAGCCTATCCTCCATGCCGCTCGCCACCATCGACATCGCGCTCCCGCAGGGCAAACGCTATCAGCGTGAAATCACACGCGAGCAGTTTGAGCAGCTCATCCAGCCAGTCATCGCCCGTACCATCGGACCCTGCAAAGATGCACTGCGCGACGCCCAGCTGACCGCGGAGGACATCGGTGAAGTGGTCCTGGTTGGTGGGTCCACCCGCATTCCTGCGGTGCAACGGCTGGTCAGTGAGGCATTCGCGCTGCCCAGCCGTGGCAAGCAGCCGCGCACCGAGCTCAACCCGGATGAAGTGGTAGCCCTCGGGGCAGCGGTCCAGGCCAACATCCTCGGCGGCGGTTCCAAGGCCACCGAAGACATGCTGCTCCTGGATATCACCCCACTGTCGCTGGGCATTGAAGCGCTGGGCGGTGTAGTAGCAAAGATCATCCAGCGCAATTCAACCATCCCCGCTTCGGCTTCCGAGTCGTTCACCACCGGCGTGGACGGACAAACCAATGTCGCAATCCATGTACTGCAGGGCGAACGGGAGATGGCAAAAGATTGCCGCTCGCTGGCCAGGTTTGACCTCAAGGGGATTCCGCCCATGAGCGCCGGCTTGCCAAGGATTGAAGTGAAGTTCCTCATCGACGCCAACGGCATCCTCAACGTCTCCGCACAGGAGCTGCGCAGTGGGCAACAGGCGGAGGTTTCCGTGAAGCCGGCCTATGGCCTGACCGACGAGCAGGTGGAGTCCATGATTCTCGAGTCATTCGATCATGCGGAAGAAGATATTCATCTTCGCCAATTGGTTGAAGCCCGGAACGAAGCGGATACTATTCTCAGCGCGCTCGAAAAAGCGCCTTCGAGCCCAGCCTGGCAGTTGCTGACCGCAGATGAGCATGCAGAGATCGCTTCCCTGAGTGCAGAGCTGAGCGTCTTAAAAGAAGGCGATGATTTGCCGGCATTGCGCGCCGGTACCGCAGCGCTCGATAAAGCGACTCATCGCTTCGCCGAGTTAATGATGGATGTTGCTGTGACGAGTGCTATCAAGGGCCAAACCATGCAGGCTGCGGGTAGTAGACTCGGCGAGGGCCCGGCGGCGCCTCACCCCATCGCGGAAGCAGAGTTCGAATAACAGAAAGTAACGGAAAATCCATGAACCAGACAGAGAACGGCCAGCCGGACAACATGGTCCGCGTAACCTTCCTTCCCGAGGGAAAGACGGTAGAGTTTGCCTACGGCAGCTTGCCCTACGGGCACCACGGTAAACCTATGTCTTTCCTCGACGTGGCAGAGCACTTCGACATCTTCCTCGACCACGCCTGCGGTGGTGTCTGTGCCTGCACCACATGCCATCTTTGGACGACGCAAGGGTCAGACGCGCTCACGCCGCCCGATGACGACGAACTTGATCGGCTTGATATGGCAGCGGACCAGCAGCTGAACTCGCGGCTGGGCTGCCAGGCGGTGATCACCGGACCCGGCAACTACGTAGTCGAAATCCCCAAGTGGAACCGCAACTACGTCTCAGAAGGCAAGCCGCTCACCCTGGCGGAAGGGAAATAATGGCTCGCGAGATTACCTGGAGTGACGCAGAAGAGATCGGCATTCAGTTGCAGGAAAAGTTCCCTGACCTCGACCCGCTCGCCGTGCGCTTTACTGACTTGCACAAATACGTAACCGAGCTTGAGGGTTTTGCCGATGATCCGGCAAAGTCAAACGAGTCTCGCCTGGAAGCCATTCAGATGGCGTGGCATGAAGAGTACGAAGACGCTAAGTAGCCGCAGGGGTCAGTGCCAGTCGAAGGCGCCGCGAAGTAGCTCGATGTCATCCGGAACATTCTGTTCGAAGTAGATGGAGACGATGTCGAAGCGCGTCTGCGCTGGCGGGGTAGGCACGGCCAGCAGATATTGCCGAGCCAGCCGTCGCAGTGTGCGCATCTTCTCCGCATCGACCGCCGCTTCCGCGGTAGCTACCTTTCGGCTGGACCGCGTTTTGACTTCGACAAAGCAGAGCGTGTCGCCTTCCCAGCCGATCAGGTCCAGGTCGCCTCGCGCTTTGCCGCTTCGCCAGTCAAGAGCAACGATGGTAAAGCCAAGTCGCCGCAAGTAGAAGTAAGCTGCCTCTTCCCCCCGGCGTCCGAGCTCGAGGTGTGCGGCGCGCACTGGTCCACGCTGCAGACGAACCGCCAGCGCATCACTCGCGTGCACAATCTCCTCAAGCAATCGCAGGCCAAGCATGCCGATGATTGTAGATCAGGCAAATGGACGGGTTCTTCTCCCCAGGAGAATGTGCCACTAGATCACAAGCCCTAACCCGAATTTCCCACCGCCTGTTAAGTCACCAATGACGGGTGCCCCACATCTCGCTCGTTTTTCGCGAGATGT
>CAZZVD010000175.1:0-11724 GCA_964657465.1 uncultured Acetobacteraceae bacterium
CATGGCTACTGGGCCGCTGAGCCGCCTTGTCTACAATCCGGATCGTCACCCCGTAGCATGCGAGCTCCGCCGCCATTTCAGCCCAACCGGACCAGCTCCCACAACCAGTAACTGACTCTCCATCTTGTTAAACAGCTGAATTGTGCTGTACGGTAGCGTACACAAATACGAGCTCCACCTTGTACCATCCACGATCGGAAGAGGTGCGCTTCCGTTCACGCCTGCGAAGTAAGTTAGGGCTTACCGGCACCCGCCTTATGAGTGGTGAGTCGCGGCAGAATAAACTCGTTAACTAAAGCAGCAGCCGCGCGCCCTGCAATGCCAATCGCTGTGTTCGTAAACACCAGGCCCGCACCCCGGTCCGCGTGAGGATAGTAAAGATTCGACAGCGAACCCGCTGTGAGGTCGCCTAACAGGTAGGAATAGTTAGGTACTGTGCGTCCACTATCGCTGCGTATGAGAACCGCAAAGCTGACAGCATGAACAAACCGGGACTTGAACGAACCCGACCCTTGATAGAAGTAGCGCGGATCCTGCTTCAGGAGCGCGGGGAAGACAGCATGGCTGAGGATGTCACTAAAGAGACCGTCCCCGTATAAAGCGGCGTAACGCTTCCCGTATCCGGCCGCGCCATAACCGTAGCCTTTGAAGGAGTCGTTTGCCTGCTCAATGCCTGCACCAATGGCAGTTGCGATAAAGCGGCTCGGATCGAGCGTCTCGCGAAGGGCGAAAGTGTACTTTTGCTTCGAGGTCAGAGGCACTGCGTCGTAGACGTAGCTCGTGTAAAAGTTGGGCACAAAGCCGAGCACTCGCTGTTTCTCGGCGGCTTTGATCTGAGCGTCAGCTATCTTGGGATCATTGGCTCGTACCTCTACTTCGGACGTGCTGGCACCGATTGATAAACTGATTGTGGGAGCGATATAAGCCTGGTTGTCTGTAATACGGATGGATCCAGACGTGAATGATGCGAAGCCGGCTGCGGTCACCTGCAAACTGAACTCGCCCTGCGGGAGTGCGTTGAAGACAAACTCACCACCCGTCACTGTCCGGGTCTCCCGAACAGTCGTTCCTTCCGAGTTGACAAGTTGGACACGAGCGTTTTCGATCGCCGCTCCCGTGGGATCGGTAACAGCTCCAGAGATAACGCCGCTTCCACTGATGTCTTGGGCGGATGTACTCATTCCCGGCTGGTTCAATGCTGCGCTCGGCGCCTCCGGTAACACCGTAATTGCACTGACGGGAGTTGACTGCCCGAGGAGAGCAGGAGAAGTGATCGCGAGGGCTGATCCGATTAGAAGACTGGCGCGGCGAAAAGAAGAAATAAAAGTCATGTCGATGCTCCTGGTTTTGTAGCTTTACGTCGGTAGCAACAGCTAGCGAACTAGAGTGGGCGCATAAACCAGAATTCGTGCGCTGCGAAGGCCGGAACAAACGATGTAAACGCGATGCGTGCGAGGATCGACCGCAAGCGTATGTCCACCCGCAGCCGTGCGCACCGTTTCGAGAACACGGTAAGAGCCTTCCAGGGTTTGCTGAACCACCGTCATGCTTCCCGCAGAATTTGCCGTGTAAATCCGATGCAAAACCGGATCAAAGGCAACCACATCAATGAAGCGTCCAGCGGGAACGGTAGCAACGATGCCGCCGTTCGCAAGATCCATTACAGCCAGCATGCGGTTGGAACAGCCCAGGAACAAAACCCGGTGTTCTAAATCAATGGCCGCGCCGTGCGGTCCACTGCAAGGCGCAATCGAAAACCGCTTGACAACTCGCTTGACCGCCGGATCAATGATTACAACCTCGTTGGTGTCTTCGAGCGGCTGGTAGATCATGCCGGTGGCCTCGTCAACCTGAGGGAACTCCGGAGACCCGCCCAGTGCGAGTGAGTACGCATGATCAAGATCATGAGCCGGCACCAGAGTTGCTGACTCACTCTTGCTGTTACCCGCATATGCAAGGTCGGCATGCCGGTCGAACACAACTCCATCCGGGTCACCCCCAGCTGGCACAATCTTTAGTGTTGACCCATCTCCGGTCTTTAGAACTGCTATGCCATTACGCCCGCCAAGAGTCGCGAAACCCAGAGTTCCCTCTGTCGAGAAGGCAACTCCATGTACCCCAGTCATCCCGGCAGCAAATGTACGTATGTTGTTGGTCCGGGTATCGATTACGAGCAGAGCGTCCGCGCCTCCATATGCAACATAGAGATTGCTGCCCCACACCGTCGCGTAATCGGTAGCCGAAACGAAATGTCTGGCGGTGGGAGTAGTCACTACGGAAAGCAGCCTCATTGTCGAAGTGCTGCCTGGTGGCCACATAGAAAAAATTCCCAGACCAACGAGCAGGCATGAGACGAAGGTTACGAACAGGAAGAGTGCCTTCGTCATCAGGCGTGTGCGCGATGCATTGCGATCAGCAGGCATGAAATAATCGTAACATCGATTACGGTTAAGTATTCTGGCTTATTATTCTCTTCAATGAAAAGCACAAGAAAAACCGCTGGGAAGCAGGCATCTCGAGGCGGAAGGCCACCTGCCGATGAAAGCGAGCAGCGCAAGGCCGCGCTGCTTGACGCCGCAACCGAAGTGTTCCTCGAGGCTGGCTTTTCGGGTGCAACGATGAGCACTATCGCAAAGCGCGCGGGTTCCTCAATGGAAACGCTCTATGCACGTTATTTGAACAAGGCTGAACTCTTTACCGCACTGATTGAGAGAGAAGCCTCTCGCCTGTTCGACGTAGTCGGTCCGCTTGATCCCGCAAGCCCGCCGCGCGAGACGCTAACCCGCTACGGGCTTGAGTTGATCACGATGTTGGCCATGCCAGATAATCAGAAGCTTCACCGTATTGTCATTGCGGGCAGCATTGAAGCACCTGAACTTGGAATCATGTTTTGGGAGGCCGGGCCTGGCCGGGGGTTCCAAATCGTCCGTACCTACCTGTATGAGCAGAAGGTCCGAGGAACGCTTAAGCTGGGGGACCCAGACCACGCCGCTGGCATGCTTATGGGAATGTTCGTCGGAGGAATCGCACTTCGTTCGACCCTCGGGCTTCCCATTGCTTTTCAGACGCAAGAAGCGAGAAACAAATGGGCAGCTTACGTGGTCGACAACTTCCTCAAGACCTGCCAATAGCGATTGAGACACGAAGCGAGCTGAGAAATGAGTGACAAGTATCGGCAATCATGGGTAGGCCGATTGCGGGGAGATGTGGGCGAGTGTTCATCCTATTGTTCCTCAACCAGACTCCGCGGGAAGAGTTACCGGTGGGCGGCTGTGAAATCCCACATCTCCCGGCTGGAAAACGTCGTGAGATATGGGGCACCCGCCGCAGTGGTGTGATCTAACTTTGGTCGCCAATTTCATACAAAGTCGGGTGCCCCAGTCGAGATATGTAGGAGGGGCCTCGTTGGTGCGCGTCTAAGGAGCTTGGGCTTACAGAGCCTGTAGTGGAACCCAAAATTGAGACAAGACGCGAACGGAAAAATGAGTGACAACTATCGGCCATAATGGGGTAGGCCGATGGCAAACAAGGTGAAGAAGCCGAAGAAGTAGAGCGTAGATTTTAGGCAGAAAGCAGTGAGCCGGATGGCTGGGGCAGCGAGCGGTTGAGCATCATCGGCTGCGGGGCTACCGCATGCTGACCGCCCTGTTGCGGCGGGAAGGGCACTGGTAAATCGCAAGCGCGCCTTGCGGCTCATGCGCGAAGACAACCTGCTCAGCTTGCGAAGGAAGAAACATCTATTTACCACCGACCCGGCGCATACTCTACCGATTTACCCGAACCCGGCGCGGGACGCCAGGCTGACCGCTTCGAACCAATTGTGGGTGGCCGACATCACTTTCATTCGTCTGCGCGATGAGTTTATTTATGTCGCAGTAGTTCTGGACGCTTACTCTCGTCGTGTGATCGGATGGAATCTGGGCCGCACCCTGCAGGCGGAGTTGGCAGTCGGCGCTCTGCAGATGGCAAAGTCGCCTTGGCGGAGCGTGTCCGCCTGTTATTCGGCAGCAGCATGGGCCGCGATGGAGGCATGTCCGAGCAGGTTTTCGTGAACACCATCTTCCTGCGATTGCTTGCCCGAGTTATAGATCGCGGGCAGGGTGGCATCGATCGGAACAATGTTGAGTCCATCGCCAGTCAGTTCCGCAACCATTGCGATCCAGGATGCGTGATAAAGGTCAGTCGTGGCCGCGTCCATATATCCTTTTTGCTCTGCGGGTGCGTTGTAGAGTGTCGGCAACGAGTAGACGACTGGGGTTTGCACCGCGCCAACCGCGGCTGTATAAAACACTAGGCACCCATCACCAGCAGGATCGATGCAGGTATACACGACAGTGTGGGTTGCATTCGTGCTCGCAACGCGTATGAGGTTTGGCAGGATGGTTTGATTTACCGGCAGGCCGTAGAGCCCGGGGAAGACCATAGTTTGGGAGAAGATGGTGGTGCCGCTGTCAGGGTCTAACGCTTCGATACCGTCGACGCTCACGGTAAATCGAGCTGACGAATTGTGGCGCCTGGCGGCTGCGAGATAGATCGTGCTGCCGGTCACCGTGCAGGTCATGGTTGCCCCCGCAGTATTCGCGTAAGACGCAGCGGAGTTCGGGTAGCCGTCTATCCACGTTCCCGTTTTCACGCATCCGCTGCCCGCAGCGCGAGTCTTGCCCGCTTCAGGAATCGCTAACCACGCAGTTTGCGCTTCGACGCAGCCGCGCGCGTAGGCGATATAAGCCGCTCCATACTGCGCCTGATCGTTGCGAAAGTGCCCATAGATATTCCTGCTGTTGCCATCGACCTTCACATCCCAGAGAGATTGAGATGTTCCTGCGAAGGACAGGTCAGCGCAGTTGCTTGCGCCGTATGCCTGATTATTCAGCGTCCAGCCCTTCATGATGGCCAGGACGGCGGGCCACGCTGCTGCAGGATGGCAGGTCAGGGAGAAGCAGCCTTTCAGACCATAGCCCTGCGTCTGAGAGTTGCCCCAGGCGTTTACAATCTGGGGCGGCTCGGAAAGCGGCCTTGTTGGCACGAAGCCGGAACAGCCAGCGAGAATCAACAGAAAAACGGCTATTCCATACTTCAGGTATTTGCTCTCCTGTGTGGCAGGCCTGAAAAAAGATAGACTGCCTGTTCCTCACCACCAGCCCGCACATTACCACGAATCTCTCGCAAGCCAGCCTCCCACACACGCCTGTGCACAAAGCCAGTGACAAGCAACCACCGTGTTGGCATCTGGGGAAGTATGACAGACGGAGATGAACTAAATAAAAATGAGGGGCCCATTGTCGAAGAGACGCACTCACATTAGGGTTATTTCCGTCTGTCACGCTTTTTCTTCGCCGCCCGAGAAGCTGGTTCGTGGTTCGCTCCTCTCGCGTGCGCGATCCCGTATTATGGGGGGAACTTTTTTGGGGCCCCGTGGTTGGCACGACTGCAGTTGCCGGAGAAGTCCGCATGTTCCCTTGGCTCACAGCGCGCAAGGAATGGAAGTTCTTTGCCGCGCTCTTCCACGCCGCCCCTGCGCTGGCCACTGCCTGGTGGGCGGTGTTGCTGTTGCGCGGCATCCTCCCTGCCGCCTTCGCCATTGCCATGGGTGTGCTGGTGGGCGCGGTCCAGCACGGCCACCCGCTGTCCGGCCCGCTCGCCTTTGCCGGCTCCGTCTTTGTCCTGCTCCAGGTGCTCAGCCCCATCCACCAGGCGCTGAGCGCCAATGTCGGCGATCGTACCGCCGCCTGGCTGTATGACCGGCTGACGGAGGCCTGCGTGCGCCCACCCGGAATTGGGCATCTGGAAGACCCGGCGCTTACCAGCGACCTGACCGTGGCCCGCGATTTCGATCTGGGCATGACCGGGCCGCCGCTTTCCATCTCTATGGACTTCATAGGGTCCGGCCTGGTCGAATTGATTGGCGGCCTGGCCTCCGCCGCCATCCTCGCCCGCTTCGCGTGGTGGGCCTCGGTGCTGCTGGCCGGCGCCTGGCTGGGCACCCACTGGCTGTTAAAAGAGAGCGGTGTCTGGCGTGACCGCAACAACCCTGAAGTCCGCGCCGCCCAGCGCGATGCCGACTACGCGTACCGCCTCGCGGTCGACCCGCCGGCCAGCAAAGAACTGCGCCTGTTCGGCCTCGCCTCATGGACTATCGACCGTTTTGTCGCCCGCCGCACCCGCCTGCACCAGCTGCAGTACGCTGCCACCCGGCTGCGCGAAACGCCCGGTGATCTGGAGCCTGCTGCTGGTCGTCTCCGCCAACGTCGCCGTGTTCTGGTTGCTCGCCGCCTCCGTCTTTCATGGACGCATCTCGCTCGGCGAAGCCGTGGTGTACGTGCAGAGCGCTATCGGCGTTTCCATGATTGCCTTCGGCGGCTTCAGTTGGGCTCTGGACGGCGCCTCCGCTCCGGTCGCCGCCGTACTCCGTTTGGAACCGGCGATGCGCCCCGCCGGCGCTTTGTCCTCCGGCGTTCGCCCAGCGCCCATCGCTGCCCCGGAAATCCGCTTCGCCGGCGTGACCTTCGCCTACCCCGCCGCCGCTCCCGTCCTCCACGACTTCAACCTCACCATCCCCGCCGGCACGTCGCTTGCCATCGTGGGCCAGAACGGGGCCGGCAAAACCACCCTGGCGAAGCTGCTGTGCCGTTTGTACGATCCCCAATCCGGCGCCATCCTGGCGGATGGCGTCGACCTGCGCGAATTCGACCTGGCCGGATGGCGGGCGCGGGTTGCCGCCGTATTTCAGGACTTCCTGCGCCTGGAGCTGCCCTTGCGCGAAAACGTAGCTCCGGCTGGCGCCCCTGACGATGTGGTCGAAGCCGCTCTGGCCGCTGCCGGCGCCGGCCAGCTGGCAGCGCTCGACACCATCCTCGCCCGTGGCTACAGTGGCGGCACCGACCTCTCTGGCGGCCAATGGCAGCGGGTCGCGCTGGCCCGTGCGCTGGCGGCGGTCTCACTCGGCGCCGGCGTCGTGATGCTCGACGAGCCCACCGCCCAACTCGACGTGCGCGGCGAATCGGAGATCTTCGAGCGCCTGCTCACGGCAACCCGGCACTGCACCACCATCCTCATCTCGCATCGCTTCTCGACCGTCCGCCAGGCCGACCGCATCTGCGTGCTCGAGCACGGCCAGGTCATCGAGCTTGGCTCGCACGACGAACTCATGGCCCGCAACGGCCGTTATCGCACCATGTTCGACCTGCAGGCGCAGCGTTTCCATCTCTCCGAAGAAGAAGGAGCCACCTATGAAACCCTCGCCTGACCACGACCTGACGACGGAGGGTGGGCCATGCGAGCGGTTGCAAAAGCCCGCATGGGGCACCCGGATCTCAGTGGACAACGATAGTTACATTTTCGGGGAACGCCGGTGACAACAGAAAAAGCAACCTCGCCACTCGAACCCCTGCCCCCCGCCCTCTCCTCCATGTGGCGCTTATGCAAGCTGGGATATCGCCACGAGCCTCGCCTGATGCTTGCCTCGTTCGCCCTCTCCCAACTCGCAGCCCTCCCCGACGCCTTGCTCGCTCTCTGGCTCATGCTCTTTGGCAGGGGCTACCTGCAACACCGCCCCGGCCTGATGAAGACCGCCGCCATTGGTCTCGGCGTCTCCACCGCCGCCACCTGGTTTCTGCGCACCGTGAGCACCCGCGTGCAGCGCCGTTTCCGCGACAAAGTCACCATCGCGCTTGAATCCCACGTAGCCCGGCTGCAAGCCACCGTGGCCACGGTCGCGCACCACGAACGCCCCGAGTACCTCGACCGCCTGTCCATGCTGCGCAACCAGGTCTTCGTGCTCGATCACATGTACATGTCGGTGTTCTCCACCCTGGGCTGGATACTCCGCCTGGGAGTGACCATGGCTCTGCTGGCGTCGATCCATCCCGCGCTCTTGCTGCTCGCGGTCTTCGCCTTGCCCACCGTGCTCACCTCTGGCTGGCGCCCCGCGGTCGAGCGCATCGCCCAGGAGCGCGGAGCTCAGACCAATCGCCTGGCTCGTCACCTCTTCACCATAGCCACCACCGCTCCCCCAGCGAAAGAAGTGCGGGTCACCGGCATCGGCGAACGCCTGGTGCGCGACCGCCGCGCCGCCTGGAACCGCTGGTACGGCCCGGTGGCGGCCGCCCGCTGGGGTTCCGCCTGCTGGAACGGCCTGGGTTGGGCCGTCTTCGGCCTGGCCTACGTGGGCGCGGTGGTCTTTGTGTCTTCGTACCTGCGTGCGCCGGCCAGCGCGGTATTGCTGGTGTTGGCCGCGGGAGCTCGCCTGTCGGGATACATCGGCGCCACGGTGGGCGAGATCGGCTTCCTGCGCGGCTTCTGGATGGACGGATCGCGCCGCCTGGCCTGGCTCGAAGACTATGCGGCCTCCATCGAGGCGGCCGGCGACCTAGACGTCCCGGCGGCGCTCGAGGAGGGTATTCGCCTCGACCACGTTTTCTTCACCTATCCCGGCACCACTCGCGAAGTGCTGCAGGATGTGTCGGTGCTGCTGCCGGCGGGCGCAGTGATCGCGATTGTCGGCGAGAACGGCGCCGGCAAAACCTCGCTGGTCAAGCTGCTGGCAAAAATGTACGAGCCCTCTTCGGGTTCTATCCAAGTCGACGGTGTGCCTTTGGCGCGTTTACCCGCGGCTGCCTGGCGCGCCCGTCTGGCCGGCGCCTTCCAGGATTTTTTTCGCTTCGAATTCCTGGCCCGGCACACCGTTGGCCTGGGAGACGTGCCATTGCTGAACGATTTGCCCGCCGTAACCACCGCGGTCGACCGCGCCGGCGCCGGCGATGTGGTCGAGCGGTTGAAGTCGGGTTTTGACACTCAGCTCGGTCCGACCTGGCCTGATGGGGCGGAGTTGTCATTCGGCCAATGGCAGAAGCTGGCGCTGTCCCGCGGCTTCATGCGCAATCAGCCACTGTTACTGATCCTCGACGAGCCCACCGCGGCTCTCGATGCCGAAACCGAACATGCCTTGTTCCAACGCTACGCGCTTGCCGCCCGCGACACCCATACAGGCGGCCGCATCACCCTGCTGGTTTCTCATCGTTTCTCGACTGTCCGCATGGCCGACCTCATCCTGGTGCTCGACGGCTCCCGCCTGGTCGAGGTCGGCACCCACGACCAGCTCATGGCCAGGCACGGCCAGTACTCCGAGCTCTACAACATACAGGCTGCCGCCTACCGGTGAGGGCCGTGAGACCGGTTTTCATTGCGGAATAGGGCGGAATAGGGGGACATGATACCTATTCCCCTTTAGAAAGCTTCATCGTGATAGCTTTCTGCATGGCACGTCTGGCGCGCGTAGTGGTCCCCGATTATCCTCATCACGTAACGCAGCGCGGCAACAGGCGAGAAGCGATCTTTTTCAAAGATGGCGATCACGAGGTGTACTGCAATCTGTTAGCTGAGCAGGCGCGCAGAGCCAGCGTGGCAATTTGGGCCTACTGTTTGATGCCCAACCACGTTCATTTGATAATGGCGCCGAAGCGTAGCGATGGACTTGGACTGGCGGTGGGAGAAGCGCACAGGCGTTACACAAGCTTCATCAACGCGCGGGCTGGCTGGACGGGCCACTTGTTCCAAAGCCGTTTTTGTTCTGTGGTCATGGATGACAAACACCTGAAGGCCGCCCTTTGTTACGTGAGTCTGAACCCTGTGCGGGCTGGCTTGGTGGAGCGCGCCGAAGACTGGCCGTGGTCAAGCGTCCGAGCGCACCTGGCCGGCAGGGACGATGAATTGGTGACGGTGAAGCCTGCACTGGACCGACTACCGAGTTTCCGAGAGTTGCTAAAGACTGAGTGTGGCGATGCGATTCACAATCTGAAGCGGTCTGAGCGCACCGGGAGGCCAGCCGGCGCCGAGGAGTTCGTGCTGGGACTGGAGCGCTTACTGTGCCGGCCGGTCGCACGTCGATCACCAGGACGAAAACCAGCCTGCATCATCATCGAGAAACAGCTAAGCCTGCTACAGTGATCGTAAAGTTAAAAGGGAATAGGTAACATGTCCCCCTATTTCCCCGAGGAAGTCTTCGCGGCCTTGCTGGATCGCGGTCCAATCATTGGCATCCGGATTCGTCTTGTCGCGCTCCGCTCCTGGGATCGCAAAGTCTCGTATGGATCGAGCCGCGACCATTTCAAAGGCCGAAGGTGTAGACGTGGCACGGAAGCCACGCCACTTGAGCACACCAGCACAGAGCGTACCTACGAGCAGCAGCGCGAGGGCTGCTATGATCAGTGTTCTTCGAATTTTCATATCTATAGCCCTCGCTTGCTTATGACCTACCTGTGTTGTTCAGTGGGTTTTACCCTTACCTGGGATTGGTAGAACTCTGAGCGCCCTTTTTCCTATTTGACCGGCTGCATAATCCTCAATACTGGGTGGCCGTCGATGTTCTCCAGCGGAAAATAGACGAGGTGGGTCTTTGGATCGACCGATACCGTATGTGCGTGAGGCATCTCCAGGGAACCGAGCAAACTAAGGCTCTTTCCGTGGCTCTGGAAGATCGTGACTGTCCCCGACTCGGCGGAGACATACAGGCGCTTGAGACCTGGGTCATAGGCGAGCACATCGGGATCTTCGCCCACCTCGTAGGTGGAAAGAACCTTCATCGTCTGGAGATCGACCATTGCAAGTGAGTGATTCTCCTCGCCCGCAACGAAGGCTATGCGGTCGCCTGTATCGAGGGCTATCCCATGCGGGTTCTTGATCCCAGCCAACGGTATGCGGTTGACGATCTGATTAGTCGCCGGATCGATGACAGCAAGCAGGTTCACACCATGAACCGCAACCAGGATGCGGCCAGAGACGGAATCGTAGACGGTATTTCCAGCACCACCGCCCAAAGAAATATTGGCGATGAGCTTATTGCTCGCGGCGTCAATAACCGCATCGACTCCTCCGTGTTCATCGGAGACGAACACCTTGTTTTGCTTCGGAGCGTAGGCCAGGCCGTCCGGATAGGTGATCGGTCCGGCGGTTCCCAACGTCTTCAGTGATTCGGTATCGACAATGGTGACCTGATGATTGCCGGTCACGGACGCATAGAGGCGGTGAATCTCGGGTGCTAGGGTCACACCGTGCACACGCTTGAAACCGTCGAGATTGGCAACTACCTTCCGCTTCGCCGTATCAAAGACCACCAGCTGATCGGCATTCATGTGCGCTATGTACAGCCGGCCACTCGATGGGTCAAAGGTTTGGTAGTCGAATCGTACTGCCGGACTCGGCATGGGAATATCTGCGACCTTCGTCAGCACCTTTTCAGTCTGCGGTGACGATTGCCCGCAAGCGAAGGAGGCTGAGAGAAGGATAGACAGGCAAAGACAATAAGGCTTCATGGCAGAGCCTCCTCGGACTGTGAAATGGAGTTATAGGAGCCCTCAATGAGATCCATGCCTCGCCGGAGCAACTGACCGTCGGGAACGTTTTGACGAAAACCCGGTAAACCCGGTGACAGACGGACCGTAACCGATGTGAGCCCAGGACAGGTACAAATATCCAAAATGTCTAGCCAGACAACTTCGGTCCGAAGAGGAGTTGGCACTGGCTTGCATCCGAAATCATTTTAGTAGACAAGGATCCGCGACAGACGAAATAACCACCGAACTCCGCAGTGTCGCCAGCGGGGTTATTTCGTCCGTCCCTTATCCACCTACCAGCCCACCACTAGCCCGGATTTCTCGCCAGTTAGCCCCCACTTTGTCATCCCGAGCGCAGTCGAGGGATCTGGTGCGCCGTGTAAAGGCGCTGGGC
>CAZZVD010000176.1:0-11718 GCA_964657465.1 uncultured Acetobacteraceae bacterium
TGCCCCATATCTCACGACGTTTTCCAGTCGGGAGATGTGGGAATTCACTGCTCTCCATCGGCAACTCTTTCGCCGACGCAGGACCTGGCACCGCGCACGGGTTAAACCTCTTGAGTGACTGCGGCCCCGGCCGGTGCGTTTACCGGGGAGCCAATCCCGTCCTCAGGGAAAAACAGCATGAACACCGTACCGGACGGCCTGCCATTCGCCTCAACAGCGGCCCGGCTGGCCACCCTGACCGTAGCCCTGTGCTTGGCAAGAATTTCGCTGCTGACCCACAGCCCAAGCCCCGTACCGGTGGCTTCCTTCGTGGTAAAAAACGGCTCGAAGATATGCTCGCGTGTGTCCCTGGTCATCCCCGACCCGTTGTCTCCCACAAACATGCGGATACCCGGAGTACCATCCACCCAGGACCGCGAGCGCCGGGCGCTGAGATACAGCCGGCCGCCCTGGGCCATGGCGTCGATCGAATTGCCGATCAGGTTGGCAAACAACTGCCGCAGTTCCCCGGAGAAACAGTAAAGATCAAGTTCCGGGGCATGGCTGCGAGAGACCTCGATCTGCAGAGCGAGCAGGCGCCCAATGTACAGGGCCACCGCCGAATCCATCAGGTCGGCCACATTCGCCACCACCGGCAGGGTCGATTGCCGATAGAACCGCAGGGTCTGTTGGGTCATCTCAGCCACACGGGCAATTTCCTGTTGCGCCAGTTCGGCATATTCAACTGCCTGCGCATCCAGGGAAGGCTGCCGGCGCAACAGGTAAAGCAGATTCGTAACCGACTCCAGCGGATTATTGATTTCGTGAGCAATCGAGGCTGCCAGGCGCCCGGCAGCGGCCAGCTTCTCGGTTTTCCGCAACGTTTCTTCGGCACGCTTGCGCTCAGTCGTCTCCACCACGATCGCGCCAACCCAGCGGACCGCCTCAGACGCTGCCTTGACCGGGTATACGTTGATCAACCAGCTCCTGAGCCGGGAGCCCTCGCCAGCCAGCGCCGTATTCAGCTCGAACTGGACCACCGGTTCGCCGGTCTCAAACACGCTTTGCACGCAGGTTTGCAAAAGAGTCGCTGCCGGGCCCGGCAGCATTTCTGCAATCGTGCGCCCCAGGTGCCGCCCGATGGGGGCCTCCGTCATTTGCGCCAAAAACTGGTTGACCCGCACATAGCGGAACTTGCGATCGAAGAACGCGAAGCCGATGGGCGCGTTCTCGAGCATGGAGTCGAGCAGCGCCAGCGTATCGCCCAGACCCGCTCGCTGCTCCTCAATCGAGGTCACCATAAGGTTGAAGGCGCGGGTCAGATCGGCAGCTTCGTTGGCTGAGGTCACCTCCAGCGGGAACCCTTCTTTCGTTTCCGGATCATGGATCAGCTTCCTGGTCGCCGCCAGCAAAGCTCGCAGTGGCCGGGTAATGGAACGCGCCAGGGTACCGGCGATCAGCGCCGTACCCAGCGCCCCCAGGCCCGCGAACAGGATGGTAATTCGTATGAGCGAATAGATCTGCTGCCAGGCCGCGCTGGCATCTTCGTACACCCATGCATAGCCGCTCAGCCGGCCCTGCACGTGGACTGGCATGACAGCTTCTCGCGCACCACCGGGCACACGGAACAGCACCGGGCGGGGCGTATCCACCAGGTACCTTTTCTCCAGTCGGGTGAGCAGGGTCCTGCCTTCCATGCCTGGATTGCTGCTAGCGATGATACGGCCATGCGGATCTGTCACCACGGCTGCGCGAATGCTTGGCGAATTGGTCATGGCGCGCAGGATCGGCACGATGTAGCCGGCGTGGCCCTGGGCCAACGACTCCTGGCTTTGCAGCGCCAGGAGATTCACTTCCGATTCCAGCCGCACGCGCGCACGCTCGTGGATCTCGGAAGCCTGTTCGCGCACCAGGAGCGTGGCGAAGCCAATCACCAACAGGCCTTCAAAGAGGATAAGACCGGTAATGAGCTGACCTCGAATCGAACGAGGTCTAAGCCAACTCATAAGGCGGCTACCTTCCTTCAGATCATGGGTGCGTTTCTACAACAATCCAGGCAACAGTAACGGTAACAGGTTCAGCCTACTTTGACCGATGGCTGGCCGGCTAACTTCGCCTCGATGTCCTGGGCGATCTGACGGCCATGAAATCGGCCGTTCTCGATAAAAATCTCATTTGTACGCGCGCCGGCTACGATCACGCCTGCCAGATAGAGTCCGGGAACGTTGCTTTCGAGCGATTGTGGATCGCACACCGGAAGACGATCGAGCCCTTCCATACGGACGCCGGCCGCGCTCAAAAAGTCGAAATCGGGATGGTAGCCGGTCAGAGCGAACACATAATTGTTCTCCAGCGTAACGCTTCCTTGCGGGGTGAGCAATTCTACCGAATCTTCCGTGATACGGGTAACCGAGCTGGAGAAATAGGCATCGACTTCGCCGTTCTTGATGCGGTTATTGATGTCAGGCAGGATCCAGTACTTGACGTGATGGTGCATGGCCTCGCCGCGATGGACCAGGGTGACGTGAGCCCCGTGGCGCCAGAGGTCGAGGGCGGCGATGGCCGCCGAGTTCTTGCCTCCGACGACGAGCACCTTCTGGTCGAAATAGGGATGAGGATCGTGGTAGTAGTGCAACACCTTGGGGAGATGTTCTCCGGGCACCTCAAGGTAGTTCGGCAGGTCGTAGTAGCCGGTGGCAAGGATGAGCTTGCGGGCGCTATAGACCCTTTGCCGGGAAAACTGGTCCACGGTGGTTACGTGAAAGTCGCCATCTTCGCCCAGAAGCCTGGTAACGGTTTGGTACTGCCGCAGCTCAAGCCGGTAATGCTCAGCGACTTTGCGGTAATACTCCAGAGCCTCGCCGCGCGTCGGCTTCTGATTCGGGCTGGGAAAGGGCATATCGCCGATTTCCAGCAGCTCCGGCGTGGTAAAAAACGTCATCCCGGAGGGATAGTGGAAGATAGAGTTGCACAAACAGCCCTTGTCGATCAGCGCCGTGCGCAACCCAGCCTTCTGTGCTTCAATGGCGCAGGCGAGGCCGGTTGGGCCTGCGCCCACCACCAGCACATCGAAGTTTTCGTCAAGAATGGTGCGGTTCTGCTCCATATCCATAGCTTAGACGATGCGCGCGGCCGGGGTACACACGAACACTCAGCATCAGTGAAGCTTGCGTCAGGCGCAACTAACGCCGCTCACCCAGCGCAGTTCGGTTCCCCCTCACTCCGCGCCCTTCCTGAAATCGCTATAATCGAGCGTTCTGAGCTTGCCAAAACTACCCCAGGAGCCTTCCGCTTTATGTCTGATATGCGCAAAGAAAAAGATTCGCTCGGTTTTGTCGAAGTCCCAGCCCGGGCCTACTACGGCGCGCAGACCGCGCGGGCGGTCGACAACTTTCCCATTTCCGGCATGCGCGCACACCCCCAGTTGATTCGGGCTTTGGGCATGGTCAAGAAGGCAGCGGCGCAAGCCAATAAGGAACTCGGCCTGATCGATGCGAAACGAGCCGATGCCATCCTGCAGGCCGCCCAGGAAGTGATCGATGGCAAGTGGAACAGCGAGTTTGTCGTCGATGTGTTCCAGGCCGGCGCAGGTGTCAGCCTGCACATGAACACCAACGAGGTCATCGCCAACCGGGCAGATGAAATCCTGGGCGGTAAATTAGGCGAATACAAACACATCCACCCTAATGACCACGTGAACTACGGTCAGTCCACCAACGACGTCTTCCCCACAGCCATGCGACTGGCCACGCTGCTGGCTCTGAACACGCTTTACCCTGTGCTGGATCAGCTGGCAGCTACTTTCGCGGCGAAAGCGAAGGACTTCCACGACATCATGAAGTCTGGCCGCACGCACATGCAGGATGCGGTGCCGATCCGCCTCGGGCAGGAATTCGCCGCCTACGGTTTAGCCATTCAGAAAGGGAGAAAATTCCTGGCCACGGCTGCGGATGGCCTGCGCGAACTGGGTCTGGGGGGCAGCGCCGTGGGTACCGGCATCAACACCCACCCGCACTACCGGGCGAAGGCGATTGCCGATCTCTCCAGCATTTCCGGGCAGCCGCTCACGCCGGCCGATGACATGCGCTGGGCTATGCAATCGAACGCCAGCATGGGCGACGTCAGCGCCGCCCTGCGCAGCATTGCGCTTGAAACCATTCGCATTTCCAACGACCTTCGCCTGATCAGTTCCGGACCCAACACCGGGTTTGGGGAGATTTATCTGCCCAGCCTGCAGCCCGGCTCGTCCATCATGCCAGGCAAGATCAACCCGGTGATCCCAGAGCTCGCCGCCATGGTGAGTTTCCAGGTGATCGGGAATGATACCGCCGTGGCCTATGCCGTTCAGGCCGGACAGCTTGAATTGAACGTGATGATGCCGACCATGGCCTACAACGTGTTGCAGAGCATCACGATTCTCGCCAACATGCTTCACCAGTTCGATGTGTACTGCGTGCAGGGGATCACGGCCAACGCGCAGCGCTGCCAGATGTACGCGGAAAGCACCGTGTCGTTGGCTACCGCGCTGAACCCGTACATTGGTTACGCCAAGGCCGCTGAGATCGTGAAGGAGTCGATCGCTACCGGCAAGACGATCATCGAGATCGCACGCGAGCGCAAAGACCTCACGGAGGAGGAGATTGCGGAGATCCTCGATCCAGTAAGGATGACGGAGCCACAACATCCGCTCGATGCCGCCAAGGCGCGCGATAAGGCGGTCACGGCCTAGGGCCACCTGCGAAGCCTGTGCCAGCCACCCTCAGTGGCTGGCACAGAGCGGACTACTGCCGGCCCAACCGGTAAACGATGCCGATATTGAAGCCCAGGTTCTTCACCTGGGTGGTCGAGCCGAAGGTTGACAACCAGTAGCCTGGCTGGAGGCGCACCGCAAGCCCGGGCCCCAGGTTGTAATCGACGGGGACGCCGATCGCGGCGCTGAAGCTGGTGCCGCTGGGCCATAGGCCGACAAGCTCTCCGGGGAGAGCCGCGCCATTGGCGTTGAAGTTGCCTTTGGAAGCTCCCACCAGGCCCTGCACGCCGACTGCCCAGTGCTCCATGCGCACGATGCGATACTGCGGGCCCGCCATGAAGGTGTACTGGCTAATGCTGGGTTTGAAGATGTTGAACTGGTTCGGCGTGATGAAGGCCGTGCCGTAGTAGCCACGCAAGTCCCCCGTGATGCCCAGGCGGCCCCGGAAGTAGTCAGTAAACCCGCCATTCCAGCCGGATTCATTGATGTGCTGCAGCGAACCACCCGGGCGAAAGCGGGTGTATCCACCGCCGCCGTAGATCTCGAATTTATGGCTGTAGGTGTCTTGAATCACGCGCTGCTTGCGCTGTTCGCGGCGGGCACGAATACGGGCCTGGGCTTCTTGCGCCAGGCGAACCTGATTCTGCTGGGGGTTTTCTTCCGTCTGGGTTTGCGCCTGGGGCGGAGTCGCACTGCTGGAAGCGTCCTGCGCTTTGAGCCCGGGTATCGCGAAAACAATCAAAAAAAGAAGCGGATACACATGGCATCCAAAACGCTTGCTCTGCTGCATGAACCTGAAAGTCCTCCACTATTGCCGCCTTTTGGGCGATTGATACTTTAGTGTCCTGGTTGTATTAGAGCATTTCCGGGGTTGCTATATTCTTCTCGGGAGCCGGCGACGTCGCTTTTCTTCTTCAATGGCCCGTGTTGCTGCATCGATGCTGCCCAGGCAGCACAGGAGAAGGGAACGTAATGAAAGGTTTCTTCATAGGCCTGATTCTCGGCTTGCTGGTTATTCCCATCGTGGTCTTTGCTTATTTGGCGGTTGGACAACCGCCGGTAGCCACCGCCGACTCCCCGCTACCCTTCGAAGCCAGGATTGTGCGCATTCCCCTGCACGCACGCATCGACCGCGAAGTGAACAAGAACCCACCGGTGAGCGCGAGCCCTACCAATCTCGAGATAGGCGCGCATCTTTATCGTCAGCAATGTGCCGCCTGCCATGGACTGTATGGCCGCCCGGTGTCGTTTGCTAAAGGCATGTTTCCTGAGGCGCCACAATTGTGGGAGCCGCATGGCCACGGCGTAGTGGGGGTTAGCGATGACCCAGCGGGCGAGACCTACTGGAAAGTCGCCAACGGCATTCGGCTTTCTGGCATGCCCGCTTTCAGTAAAGTGCTCAACCAGACGGAGATGTGGCAGGTGTCGCTGCTGCTGGCCAATGCAGATAAGCCCCTTCCGCCGGGAGTCCTGGATCTTTTGAAGCAGCCGATGGACCTGGACCCGGTGGCTTCCCGGTAAAGCTCGGTTCTGGTTAGCCTGAAAGAGGGTAAAAACCCGCCCACATCTCCCCGCGTGAAAAACGCGGTGAGATATGGGGCACCCGGCTCATTGGTGGTGCGACCTTGTACGGTCCACCCTACCGGACCTTCAACAACAGGCATTAAAGACCGGCTCGGCAACACACCTAACCTCATTCGAAGCCTGCGGACTACTTAAGCGTGTACGTCACACCCGCCGTGAACTGGAACGAGTTCTTCTTGCTGCCCACAGCCGGATCATTCAGGAAGTCATCGAGCGTGCCGACCGTAAAGCCCAGGCGTTTGTACACCGGGAACAAGAGGTTGGCCGTCGCCACCGCTGAGTAGGCGTTTGTATTGTTGAACGCAGGCGTGATCACCGCCGTCTGATTCAGTACCAGCCCATGCGGCAGTTTCAACATGTAACTATCACCGAAGTTCGCGCCGACCAGGTTCTTGCTTGGCGTCAGCGGGGGCACCGGCAAGATATTCGGGGTCACAAAAAACGTCTGCCGTTCAAAGTGAATATCCGCCTTCAAATCCAGCTCCTGCCTGGGATCCTTGATCAGCGTGTAGCCCACCCCACCACCATACGATTGCTGCAGATTCAAGCCCTGCGAGTAGTTATGGTCGAGCGCAGCATCCACCAGGAAGTAAAACCGCGGCGAAACGTACCAGTCACGTTCCGCGTCCAAGTGGAGGATGTTCGACTTCAAGCTGGTCTGGCCGGGCTGCGTCACCGTGCCATAAGCAGCGTTGAAGTCGAACAGTGTGCGGTTGCGAGGATCGAGCCAGTCCGCGCTGGGGATGACCCTTACCAGTGCTGCCGAACCGCTGAAGGTGCGGCTGTTCTGCGTTGCCTGGATCACCGTCGCGCCCGCCGTCAGCCCCCCGGTCCACCCGTGAAAAAAACCCGGGTTGCCGCGCAGTTGCTGGGTGTAACTCGCCTGGTCAATCAGGTATTGCGTGCTCTTCACCGGAAAGACTTTCTCATTGCCGGACGCCGGGGTTATCTTCACCTGGTCATCCTGCACCTGCAGGCTGCCGACGGCGATATCCGCATCCGCCGTTTTGCGGGTGACGTGCTGCGTGTCTTGAATGGCCGCGAACTGCTGATCGGTGTGAATGGACTTGATTTTCTCCCACTTCACGGTGATGTTACCAGCCATCGCGCTATGAAAGGTTACCGTGCCGGCCACTTCACGCACCAGTTTGCCGGTCAACTGGTCACCGTTGGTGAACACGATGACATCTGTCCCAGCCGGGGCGGCAGCAGCTTGTGCGTGGGCGGAAGGAGACAGAAAGAGGCCTAAAAGCGCAGGCATATAAATGCAGACAGCAGCCTGGTGGAATCGTAGACGCAGGCTGGCATTCATTTCGTCCTGGAACATGGGGAGTGGACCTTTCTCGATCGTAAGTGCCGCGGGATGGTACAGATTCAGACGCAAACAGCGCGCGAAGAGACGCGTATCCCACAGCAGATCGCGCCGCGGCTGATTGTGACCGGGCGCAAGAAAACAGCTATCTGTTTGGCCCTAAAGGAAGGCACAGGCGCTGGCCAGGATGCGAGCCTGGCAGGCCCGGCGTTGTTCCCAACGCTTTCAACGACATAAGCAGCGTCTGCAAAAACTGTAACACTGGATTGTCGTCGCACATACCCGTAAAATGAAAGGGTGGCGATTACACGGGCACAAGCTCTCGACTACTTTCGATCGGATGACCTGATCGGTCTCGGCATGGAGGCAGATGCGCTGCGGCGCAAATTGCATCCAGAGGGCGTTGTGACCTACATCATCGACCGCAACATCAACTACACCAACTTCTGCACCGAGTACTGCAGTTTCTGTGCCTTCTACCGCCCACTGAAGGGCAAGCTGGCCGCGGAGGGCTACATCCTCGATTTCGACACCATCTACCAGAAGATCGCTGAAACGCTGGAGATGGGCGGCACCGGTGTGTTGATGCAGGGTGGTCTCCATCCAGATCTTAAGATTGAATGGTTTGAGCGGTTACTGAGAGGCATCAAGCAGCGCTTCCCGCAGATCTGGCTGCATTGCTTTTCTGCTTCAGAGATTCTCGCCATCGCCGAGTACAGCAACCTTTCGCTGCGGGACACGATCGCCCGCCTGCGTGACGCCGGGCTCGCTTCCATTCCTGGCGGCGGCGCCGAGATACTCGATGATGAAGTACGCCACCGCATCGCCCGCCTCAAGTGCTCCACCCAGGACTGGGTGGATGTGCACCGCACCGCGCACGAACTGGGCATGCGGACCACCGCCACGATGATGTTCGGCGTGGGCGAAACGTTTGAACACCGTATCAACCACTTTGAGCAAGTACGACAGTTGCAGGAAGAGACTGGTGGCTTCACCGCCTTTATCCCCTGGAGCTTTCAGCCGACGAACACGGCGCTGGGCGGCCGCAAGTGGGATGAGGCGACGTCTGTGGAGTACCTGAAGGTGCTGGCCATCTCGCGGCTCTACCTGGACAACATCGAGAACGTACAGTCCAGCTGGGTGACGCAGGGGCTCAAGGTACTGCAGCTTGGCTTGCGCTTCGGCGGCAACGATGTAGGCTCGGTGATGCTGGAAGAAAACGTAGTCAAAGCAGCGGGAACGTCGAACTGCACGACGGAAGAAGAGCTGCGGCATGTGATCCGGGGCGCCGGCTTTCGTCCCGTACAGAGAGACACCCTGTACACCACGTTCTTTCTCAATTGAGCGCAGATAAGTGAGCGCGCCGCTGGTTACCTTTGCTGACACATTGAGCGACTTGCATCTTGTGCCTCATCTTGTGCGCTGGATAGCGAGCTCGTCCCGTGACCTCTGGGGACTGGCTGCGTACTTTGCTCCGCAACGCGGACTGCAGCATTACTTCAAAACACATTACGCCGATCGCACCTTTGAACACCTTTATCACCGGAACGCGTTCGACACTGCGCTGCTGATTCCCTACTTCGTGGTGATGATCTTCCTCTCGCTCTACGGCATACATCGCTATCAGCTTGTGTATCGCTATTACAAGCATAAGGCGAATGCCGCACGCGATCCCGAGTCGCTGTTTCAGGAGCTTCCAAAGGTCACGCTGCAGTTGCCGATCTTCAACGAGCAATTTGTGGTCGACCGGCTTATCCAGGCGTGCTGCCAGCTGGACTACCCGTCAGACAAATTGGAAATCCAGGTGCTGGATGACTCGACGGATGACACGGTAGAGGTCGCCCGTGCAGCCGTCGACTTATACCGCGGCCTGGGGCACAACGTTGTTTATCTTCATCGTACGGACCGCCATGGCTTCAAAGCGGGCGCGCTGGAAGCGGGCATGCACGTCGCCAGTGGCGAATTTATCGCCATCTTCGACGCGGATTTTGTGCCGCCGAAAGAATGGTTGATGCAGGTGGTGCATCATTTTGCTAACCCGGCGATCGGCATGGTGCAAACGCGATGGACCCATCTCAACCGGGACTACAGCTTTCTGACCCAGGTCGAAGCCATCCTGCTCGACGGCCATTTCATCCTCGAGCACGGCGGCCGCTCCCGTACCAATGCGTTCTTTAATTTCAACGGCACCGCGGGCATGTGGCGACGCATTGCGATTGAACAATCGGGTGGATGGCAGCACGACACGCTCACGGAAGATACTGACCTGAGCTATCGCGCCCAGATGAAGGGCTGGAAGTTTCGGTACCTGCAAGACGTTGAGTGCCCGGCGGAACTGCCGGTGGAGATGACTGCGTTTAAGACGCAGCAAGCACGTTGGGCTAAAGGACTCATCCAGACTTCCAAGAAGATCCTGCCCGTGATGTTCCGCAGCAATGCGCCCTTTCACGTCAAGCTGGAAGCGTTTTACCATCTCACCGCGAACCTGAGTTATCCGCTCATGGTGGTCCTATCGACGCTCCTGATGCCGGCAATGATCATCCGCTTCTACCAGGGCTGGTTTCAGATGTTGCTGATCGATGTGCCACTCTTCATGGCTTCGACGCTCTCCATTTCGTCGTTCTACCTGGTTTCGCAGCGAGAGCTTTTCCCAGGGCGTTGGTACAAGACCGTCCTCTATCTTCCATTCCTGATGGCTCTCGGCATTGGTTTGACAGTGACCAACACAAGGGCGGTGATGGAAGCAATTTTCGGGATCAAGAGCGCCTTCAAGCGCACGCCAAAGTACCGCATTGAAAAGCGTGGCCAGAAACATCAGGCCAGCAAATACCGTAAGCGCCTGGGCGTGGTGCCCTGGATTGAATTACTGATCGGCAGCTACTTCGCGCTGACGATATGGTACGCCATCGTGAATGAGAACTTCTTCACGGTACCGTTCTTGCTGCTGTTCGTACTGGGCTACTGGTACACCGGCCTGATGTCGCTGATGGAAGGCAGATTTGAGCGCTTCCGCATGGGAGCCAACGCCGACGAGTCTTCGCCTAAACCCTTCCCCGTCGGCGTCTGACAAAACCCTACCAGCGATAGCCGAACGTGATCGGAAACATATTGATCGTTCCCGTTCCCAACGCGCTGTTCGAACTGGTGGGAGAATCAACCCAGACGTAACGTGCTTCGGCGTAGAACTTGCCCCGCGCATCAGTGTTGGGATTGAAGGTGAGACCTGCGCCGATGTTTACGCCGCCCTGGTTGCTGGAGAAGTGGCTCAGGGTGATGTTGTCATACTGCGGATAGCACCCGTAAAAGTAATCGCAATAGTCGCCGATGTACACGGGCTGGGTAAAGCTGGTGAGTTTGCGGTAGAACCCGCCGCCACCGGTTACGTAACTGCCTACGCGCCCGCTGGTCTTGAGGTAAACGATTGGATCAAGGGTCAGTGACCAGAGGTGGACGTTGCCCTGGGGCTCGCCGATATTGGTCAGCGTATTGATTGGGATATTGCTTCGGTTGAAGCTATATTCGGCCAGCAGGCCGATATGCTTGTTGAAGTTCCAGCCGCCGCCCAGGTTGATCGAGTAACCAACATTCTGCCAGGTCGTGGTATTCCCGGAAGGCACGTTGAACCCGGCGCCCAACTCGATGGCGAGGTGATCAGCAAAGGAAGTTTTAGGGCTGGTGGTATAGCGGCGGCCGTTGTAGCCGCCCTGATTCGGATACTGGTCCTGCACGATGGAATCGAAATCGATGTGGTGCTGAGCGCTCGAACTCAATTGCGCACGAACGGGAGAAGAAGGCAGAAGGCAAGTAGAAAAAGCCGCGACCATCAAGGCGAAACGGCCTGAAAAGCATGAACGAAATCTTGAACCCGGCAGCATGTGTCAATCACCCGTGGAGAAGAGGATAGAGAGCCTCATCGAACAAGCTCTCAACTGTTAACCCCTATGTGACGATTTAGACTCGCGGAAGGTTGGCACTTCGGGGTTAAGTGGCGTTCGTACAAGCAGAAGCTCGAATGAATGGGGTCTAACCCAAGGCTAGTCCGTAACCAATGACGGGTGCCCCACATCTCGCTCGTTTTTCGCGAGATGTGGGA
>CAZZVD010000177.1:0-11655 GCA_964657465.1 uncultured Acetobacteraceae bacterium
AGAGGTTCGTGGAATCCCACATCTCGCGAAAAACGAGCGAGATGTGGGGCACCCACCCTTTGTTACGGGCGTTACGAGACAGGCCGCGAGAAATGCGGCCTGTGACGCATTCACCTGGGGATAAGAAATTTGTGGAGGGAGAAAGGCGCAAAGCAGATCACTCGGCTGCGCTCGGGATGACAAAAGGGGGCGCTAGCTACCCGCAAAATATGTCGTCGCACACCAAAGCTAAACCGCGACCCTACGGAATTGCTTGCCCGTTCACCGTAAGCTGACCCAGCGCCTGCGCATTCTGCTGCTTCACCGCATCCGGCAAAGGAGCATAATTGAGGCCACTCGCACTCTTCTGTCCTTCCCCGACCACATACTGCAGAAACTGCTTCAACGCCGCCCGCTTCTGCGTGTCCTTCCCATCCTTCGGAATCAGCAAAAACGTCAGCGTGGAAATCGGGTAGGCATCACTTGCAGACGCCGGGGGATTCGCAATCGGCGTACGCGTATTCTGGGCTAACTGGTCCTTAAACGCATCGATCGCGGCCGTAGTTCCCGCCGTGCTTGGCGATACAAACTTGCCCGCCTGGTTCTTGATCGCCGCCACTGGCAGCTTGTTCTGCGTGGCGTAGGTCAGCTCCACATAGCTGATAGCGCCAGGCGTTTGCTTCACCTGCCCCGTCACCCCTTCACTGCCTTTCGCGCCCAGACCCGTTGGCCAGCTCACCGATTTTCCCTTACCCACCTTCTGCGACCACTCCGGGCTTACCGCGGCCAGATACGTGGTGAATGCATCCGTGGTGCCACTCCCTTCAGCACGATGAACAATCGTGACCTTGGTATTGGGCAGCATTTTTCCTGGGTTATCTTTCTTCAACAACGGATCCTGCCAGCTGGTGATTTGTCCCAGGAAAAGTCCAGCTAACGTCGCAGCGGAGAGTTGCAGCGGCTGCTGCAGCCCTTCGAGGTTGTAGGTAACGCAGATCGGTCCCGCCGACTCTGGAATCTGAATGATTGGTGTCATCCCTGCCATATCTGCATCGCTCAGCGGCGCATCGGAAGCGCCAAAGTCGACAGTGCCGGACTTTACCTGCTGAATACCGCCCCCACTGCCAATTGACTGATAGTTAATGCGGACAGTCGGGTGGCTCTGCTGAAAATCTTCGGTCCAGTGCCCCATGATCGGGTTTACAAAGGTACTGCCGGCGCCGTTCAATGCGACGTGTTGGCTGGACGACGAATCGTTGCAGGCGGTCATCCATGTCATGCCAGCGAGTGCAACGGTAATCACAATCCTTCGAGTCTTGTTCAATGCGAGCATTCCATCCTCCACAGCTTGGGTTGTGCCAAGCGCCCCGGCAAGATGCCCGGCACGCACAAACTTCATCCATTATTCATGCAACGAGTCAAACGATGACTCCGGGCAACGACCCCCTGCCATGCAGCCTCTAACTATAGTGTTGACCCAAACAGCGTGCGCATACCGTTACGCATTGGGTAAGAAAAGGGGCTCCATAATGGGTACAAACTTGCAGGGAAAGAAAGTAGCAATCCTGGCTACAGATGGTTTTGAACAAGTCGAACTAACCGGTCCTAAGAAAGCTCTGGAAGAAGCCGGAGCGACCGTAGAAGTGATTTCACCTAAAGACGGTGAAATCAAGGGGTGGAACATGACCGACTGGGGCGAAAGCGTAAAGGTCGACAAGGCGCTGAGCGACGCCAAACCCAGTGACTACGACGCCCTGGTGCTCCCCGGCGGTCAGATCAACCCGGACAAGCTCCGCATGGAGCCGAAAGCAGTCCAGTTCGTGAGTGACTTTTTCCATTCCGGCAAGCCGCTCGGAGCAATTTGTCACGGGCCGTGGATGCTGGTCGAAGCCGGCGTCCTGAAGCATCGGACCCTGACTTCCTGGCCCTCCGTACGCACCGATGTGCGCAATGCCGGTGGACACTGGGTGGATGAAGAAGTCGTCACCGATCAGAATTTGACCACCAGCCGAAAGCCGGATGATATACCCGCTTTCAGCGAGAGGCTGATCCGGGAAATCAGCAAAGGCAAAAAGTCTCAGGGTGACCCCAAGCAAGCAGTCGGATTGACCGCATAGCTCAGTGCACACTGCGTTGCCGGGTGCCGCGCATCCGGCAACTTTACTTAGCGTAGGAACGCACCCACTCGGTGATCGTGCGCACCGCAATGCCAGAAGGTCCCTTAGCCATCCAGGGCTTTTGTTCTTCTGACCACGCCATGCCGGCAATATCCAGGTGGATCCACGGAGTGTCGTCGACAAATTCCTTGAGGAACATCGCGGCCGTGATCGCGCCGCCGTAGCGGGTTCCGCCTGTGTTCTGAATGTCGGCAATGCCTGACTTGATCATCTCCCGGTAGTCGTCTTCGACTGGCAGCCGCCAGAACCGCTCGCCAGAAATTTTGAGCGCCTCGCTGAAGTGACTGTATGCATCCTCATCGTTTGAGAACGCGCCCGCATTCACCGTGCCCAAAGCGACTACGCACGCGCCGGTCAGGGTGGCGGCATCGATCAGGTGAGTGGCGCCCAGCTTGCGCGCATAGGCCAAACCATCCGCCAGCACCAAGCGGCCTTCCGCGTCCGTATTGATGATCTCAATGCTTTTACCCGACATCGCGATCTGCACATCGCCCGGCTTCATCGCCGATCCTGAGGGCATGTTCTCCGCAGCGCACACCACGCCGATCACGCGCACTGCCGGCTTGAACTGTGCAATGGCCTGCATCGCGCCGATCATGGCAGCGCCGCCAGCCATGTCGTACTTCATCTTCTCCATGCCATCTGCCGGCTTGATCGAAATGCCACCGGTATCGAACGTGATGCCTTTGCCGACCAGGCCTAGCACCGGATAGGCAGGCGCTTTGGGCGGCTCATAGGTCATCACGATCAGGGCAGGCGGTTCTTCCGATCCCTTGGTCACGCCCCAGAAGGCGCCCATCTTCAGTTCCTTGAGCGTGTCCGCGCCGTATACTTCGCACTTCAGCCCATACTGCTGGCACATTTCGGCAGCGCGCTGACCCAACATGGTGGGCGTCATAACATTGCCCGGCTCGTTGACCAGGGTGCGGGTAAAGTTCTGCGCCTCGCCCAGGATCACGCCCGCCCGCAGTGCTGCTTCGACCGCTTTCTGATCCGCCCGGCCATCCAGAACGACGTTCAACTGCTCAACGCTCTGGTCCTTCCGGTCCGAGCGATAGGTATCAGGATCGAAGTCACCGACGTAAGCGCCCTCGACCAGCGCCCGCGTGGCGGCGACTGCTTCCAACCCCTCAGCGAAGGGGAGCGCAATCGAAATCTCGCGCAGCTTGCGTGGCTTGGCAAAGCGGATCGCGGTACCAGCGGCTTTGCGGACTTCCGCAGGGGTGAGCCGGCCCAGGCCCACAATCAGCAACCGCTCTGCTTTGATTCCATCCGGAGCATGCAGCAGGAGGGTTTCGCAGCTGCCTGCGGAAAACTCGCCGCTCTGCAGGACAGTCGCTGCGGCCTTCATCACTGCATTGCTGCCCGTGAGCAGCTTGACCGCTGTCTTCGCAGAGGCCTGCTTCTTGTCCGCAGAGTCAAACGCAAACACCACCAGCAAACTGGTTTGAACGCGATCCAGCCTGCCTGCAACAAGGTTTGTCTTCATGGGTGATCTGTCTTTCTATCGGTGAGTGGGATAGGTACCCGGAAGGAGCGGGGCAGGTTACTTATGCTGAGAACGCACAATGGCCGCCCTGGCCTCACGGTCATCTTCGCGCCGGCGCTCGGTTTCCCGCTTATCCCAGTCCTGTTTGCCCTTGGCGACGGCCAGCTCGCACTTGACCCGTCCACCCCGAAAATAAAGCCGGGTGGGAATGAGCGTTAACCCTTTTAGCTGCGTCTTCCCCATGAGCTTTTGCAGTTCCTGACGATGCAGCAGTAGTTTGCGTGTGCGCAGGGAATCGTGGTTCGCGGAACTGCCGTGGGAGTAAGGACCAATATGGGCATTCAGCAGGTAGGCCTCGCCATCTTTGATAATGCCGTAGGCGTCCTTGAGATTAGCCTGGCCTTCGCGGATCGACTTAACCTCAGTGCCACGCAGCGCGATGCCGGCTTCGAACTTGTCGAGCAGGAAGTAGTTGTGACCGGCAGCCCGATTGACCGCAGCATCCCGGTCGCCTGCTGCCACCGGCTCTCTCGGCTTATTTTTTTGTGGGGACGGAGCAGTGTTTTGAGTCGTTGGGCGGGGCATACATTTAATTACGAATCTTCATGCTAGCACGGCATTTAGCGGCCAAAATGAGACCTGCCCAAATGGTATACTCAGCCGATAATATTAAACACAGACACTTGTGGGCCGCGCTAGCATGACGCTGATTTAAAACCGTTTATCCTTGTTAGTAGAGGCGCGGTGAGCAATCGTTCGGAGGCGTCGATACTTCCCTGGCAGGGGAGTACACGGGAGTATTGGACGCGAGCGCCATCGGAAGTGAACCGCCGCGCGTTCAGTCCAGTCTTAAGCAGGGTAACTGCTCGCCGCTGCCAGGCGAGATCTCTCGAGGCAACATGCTGTTTGGCTTAATTGGAGTGCGATGAATTTGCGTCAGAAGAAATGGGCCCTGCTGGTCGCCGTATTGCTGCTCGCCGGAATCAGTGTTTGCAGCCGGGCAGCCTCTGGGCCCGGAGCGAAGACCCTCTTTAACCGCGGCCAGGCGGCCGAAACAAAAGACGATCCCATCACGGCTTACGAGAACTACTACCAGGCCTGGGAGAAAGAACCGAAGAACCTTCGCTACAAGACCGCCTATGAGCGCCTGCGCTTCCAGGCCGGGGCGGCCCATGTAAGCAAGGGCGAAAGGCTGGCCGCACAGGGCGATGACACCGCAGCGCTGACCGAGTACCTGCGCGCTCTCGAGATCGATCCCAGTAACGAGCTGGCTCACCAGGATATTGAGCGCACGCGTAACAAACTATCCACGCCCACAAGCAGCCGGGAAACCTCCATCCCCGAAAACAAGCAGCAAGAGTTGACCGAGGTGGGGAGCCCGGTACAGCTTAAGCCCATCTCGAACGAACCGCTCACCCTGCACATGACCCAGGACAGCAAGGTGGTCTACTCCACCGTTGGCAAGGCTGCCGGCATCAATGTGCTGTTTGATCCCGAGTACACCTCGAAGAATATCCAGGTGGATATCGCAAACGTGTCCCTAATGGACGCGTTGCGGATTGTTGGCGTCTCCTCCGGCACCTTCTGGCACCCGGTAACACCCAACACTATCTTTGTGGCCATGAACACGCGTGCCAAGCGCCAGGAGCTGGAACAGGAAGCCGTGCAAACGTTCTACCTGGCGAATACCGCGCAGCAGAACGATCTCAACGACATTCAGACCGCTTTGCGCAATCTGCTCGTCAACGCCAAGTTATACGGCGTACCCAGCCAGAGCGCCATCGTCATGCGCGCCACTCCCGATGAATTGCTGCTGGCGCAGAAGCTGATTAACGATCTGGATAAATCACGGCCGGAAGTCGTCGTCGACGTAGCCCTGCTGGAAGTAAACCGCAACAAGACCCGCAACCTTGGTGTGCAGCTCCCTGGCAGTTTTGGGCTGCAACTGCAGCCACCGAATGCCACAAGTACCAGCACATCCACGGGAACCACCACTGGATCTACGACCAGTAGCACCACAAATCTGACGCTGAACAATCTCGCCCACCTTAATGCGACCAACTTCGCGGTGACGGTCGGCGCGGCCACGGCGAACTTTTTGCTTTCCGATTCAGACACGAAGGTTTTGCAGAACCCCAGCATCCGCGCGACCGACGGGCAGAAGGCAGATCTCAAGATTGGCGAACGTATCCCGGTCGCCACCGGTTCCTATCAGACCGGCGCTGCCACGGCAGTCGTCAGTTCGCTGGTGAACACCCAGTTCACGTATCTCGACGTCGGGGTGGAAATCGAGATCACGCCCATCGTCCACTACGACCGCGACGTAACCCTGAAGATCAAGATCGTCTCCTCACAGGAACAGGGCTCGACCAATATCGGTGGCATCACCGAGCCGATCATCAGCCAGCGCACGGCTGACCAGGTTGTTCGCCTGAAAGAAGGCGAAGTCAACATCCTCGGCGGCTTTCTGCAGAAGCAGGATCTGATCAGCACCGGAGGCACCCCGTTTCTGGGTGAGCTCCCGCTGCTGAAGTACATCTTCAGCTCTACTCAGCACCAGGTGCAGGATGACGAGATCATCTTCATGCTGACCCCGCACGTGGTGCGCTCGACCGACATCACTCCTCTCAACCTGCAGGAGATTGACACAGGTACGGGCACGAATGTGGAACTGCGGCGCACCTCGGCTCCGGCCGGTCCGCAAGCCAGCACACAAACAGACGGGCCAGGAGGACTGCCGCCCGGCCTGCAACCGCATCCCCCTGCGCCGGCCCCGGCCGCCACAGTAGCCGTTCCGGGACAGCCGGCCCAGCAGCCGATGCCGCCCTCATCACTGCCCACCACGTCAACTACCAGCGCCCAGCTTCCCGGCTCAGTGACCCTGGAATTGGGCCAGCCGACAGCGCCGCCCAAGGTTGGTAGCAGCTTCCAGATTGCCGTAAACCTCTCCGGCGGTCAGGACGTCTTCTCGGTACCCATGCAACTGCATTACGACCACACCAAGCTCTCATTGATTAACGTCGATACGGGTACTTACCTGGGCCGGGATGGACAGGCGATCGCCCTGGTGCATCGCGATGACGGTGCGGGCAATGTAGTCATTTCGGCCTCAAGGCCGCCAGGTGTTGCCGGCGTGACCGGCGCGGGCACGGTCTGCCTCCTGACCTTCCAGGCCAGTGCGCCGGGCGATGCGAACCTGGCGGTCGTGCGTGCTTCCGCTAAGAACAGCGCGCAACAGTCCATCAACATCACCGGATCGCAAACAGCAGTACACGTGCAATAGGGCCATTCGTATGCAGTGCAACTTACGTCCACGCAGGGACTCGACCCAGCCGGGTGGGCAGGCTGGATTAACACTGGTCGAGCTGATTGTGACCGTGGCCATCCTGGCCATACTCGCCACCGCGGCTGTTCCCCTCGCGCGTTTTCGTGCCCAGCGCGAGCGGGAGAGGGAATTGCGTTACGACTTGTGGCAGATGCGGGACGCGATCGATCGCTATAAAGACGCCGCCGATCGCCACGCGTTCATTCCCAAGCTCGACAGTGGTGGTTATCCGCCGGATCTGGATACGCTGGTCAAGGGAGTGGATGCGCAAGGGAAGAAGCTCAAATTCCTGCGCCGCATTCCCGTCGATCCCATGACGGGCAAACCCGAGTGGACCATGCGCTCGATGCAGGACGACGCCAACAGCGACTCGTGGGGTGGCCAGAACCTGTTCGATGTCGCCTCAAAATCGCAGGGCACCGCGCTCGATGGAACGAAGTATTCGGATTGGTAACCACGTGAGAAAAGTCAGCAGACAACACGCGCACGATGCCGGCTTCACGCTGGTCGAGCTCATGGTGGTGATGCTCATCATCGCCATCCTGGCGGCGATCGCCATTCCCGCTTACGTCGCTTCGATCCGCGCCGCCAGGGAAGCGGTACTGCGCGAAGACTTGCACGTCATGCGCGATGCCATCGATTCCTACACCAACGATAAAGACAAAGCCCCGCAATCGCTCGATGATCTGGTGAGTGCCGGCTATCTGAAGTCATTGCCTGTTGACCCAGTCACTCACAGCAGCTCGACCTGGGTACCAACCATGGATGACACGCTGCACAATGTGGACCAGACGGATCCCGGCATGACCGACGTGCACAGCGGCTCTGACCAGGCCAGCAGCGACGGCCAACCGTACAACACCTGGTAGGGCAGGGGTCGGTCCACCCAGCATCAATATCCACCGCGGCAACGATGCCCTACTCCCTGGACGGGTGCCCCATGTTCGCCGACTCCGGCGTACGTGGGTTGAATACGATCAGGGCGAAGCCCTTCCGAAAGATCTCTGTTCATCCCATCGCGATCCTGAACGAAAGGGATTCGATCGGCCCAAGTTTCTTTTCGAAGCGTAGCTGACACGGACAGAGTCTACTGATTGGGTCCTGTGAATTCCCACATCTCCCGACTGGAAAACGTCGGTAGATATGGGGCACCCAACTTGGTTGCAGAGCCGATGCCCACAGTTCCCGGTCTATTTGGGTCCGGTGCGCTCGAGTATCTGGGCCCACAGCTCCTTGATGCCGAAGCCGGTCCTGGTCGAGCACAACAACAGATCGCTCAACCCCAAACCCTGCTGCAGCCGAAGCTTTGCTTTCACGCGTTCATTGCCGGAAAGCCGGTCGGCCTTGGTGCCGACACAGAGAAAGCTGCGCCCCATGCTCTTGAGCGAAGCGATCAGTTGCTCATCACTGGCCTGCACCGGGATATTACTGTCCACCAGGCAAATGCACAGGACCAGGCTTTGCCGTTCCTCAAGATACGGATTGATAAACTTAGGCCACTCCGCAGAAATCGACCGCGAAATCTTGGCGTAGCCGTACCCCGGCAAATCGGCAAACAACATGCGGGGATCCCGGGCCTTCGGAGAATCGGACAGCGAGAAGAAGTTGATGGCGCGGGTGCGCCCGGGCGAAGCAGATACCTTCGCCGCCTTCTCGCCCAGCAGGCCATTAATCAGACTGGATTTTCCGACATTGGATCGGCCCAGAAAAGCAAACTCCGGAGCAGTTGTGTTTGGGAACTGCTCCGGAGCCATGGCCGACAACAGGAACTTCGTAGCCAGGTGCATGCGCCTGGCTTACTGCGCCCGCGGCTGACCGGCGGGTACCGGTGTCTTGACAGCCGCGAGAGCTTCAGGAGTCTCCTCATGTAACTCAGGCAGCGGGCCTTCCAGTGCGATCTTCAGCACCTCATCCATCTGATCCACGAAGTGCAGCTTCATTACACTGCGCAGGTTCTCTGGCAGATCCGCAACATCCTTCTCATTCGCCCGCGGCAGAATCGCTTCAAAGATACCAGCGCGATGAGCGGCCAGCAGCTTCTCCTTCAATCCGCCTATGGGCAGAACCTTACCGCGCAGCGTAATCTCACCCGTCATCGCGATGTCCTTGCGTACCCGAACTTTGACCAAGGCGCTGGCCAACGCGGTCGCCAGAGTGATGCCGGCAGACGGACCATCCTTGGGGATAGCGCCCTCTGGCACATGCACGTGGATGTCAACGTTGCGATAGAAGTCCTTGGGAAGTCCAAGATGCTGCGCCCGGCTGCGGATGTAGGAGAGTGCCGCCTGCGCCGATTCCTGCATCACGTCGCCCAACTGCCCGGTTAAGGTCAGCTTGCCCTTGCCGTCCAGCACCTGCACTTCCGTGGACAGGATACTGCCGCCCACTTCAGTCCAGGCCAGGCCGGTCACCAGACCAATCTCGCTTGTCTCATGTAACTGCGAATCGCGGAACTTCGCAATCCCGAGAAATTCGTTGACGTTGGTTTCAACGATGTCTTCCTCATGCTTGGCGCCATTCTTCACCACGCGGCGCGCCACCTTACGGCAGACATTCCCGATCTCGCGCTCCAGGTTGCGAACGCCGGCTTCGCGCGTGTAGCCGCGAATGATCTCGGTTAGTGCTGAATCGCTGAACACCGCATTTTTGTCAGTCAATCCAGTATTTTCGCGTTGCTTCTTTACCAGGTATTGCTTGGCGATCTCCAGCTTCTCCGCCTCGGTATACCCGTGCAGCCGCAGGATTTCCATACGATCCTGCAATGGCGCAGGAATGGTGTGCAGAACGTTCGCCGTGGCCACAAACAGCACCTGCGACAAGTCGTACTCAACATCCAGGTAGTGGTCCTGGAAAGCCGTGTTCTGTTCCGGGTCCAACACTTCCAGCAGTGCGGAAGCGGGATCGCCGCGCAGGTCAGACGCCATCTTGTCGACTTCGTCCAGCATGAACACCGGGTTCTTAGTGCCCGCCTTCTTCATCGACTGGATAATCTGCCCCGGCAATGCGCCGATGTACGTACGCCGATGCCCGCGAATTTCCGCCTCATCCCGCACACCGCCCAGTGACATGCGGACAAACTTACGTCCGGTCGCTTTGGCGATCGACATGCCAAGCGAAGTTTTACCCACACCGGGAGGTCCGACAAAGCAGAGAATCGAACCCTTGGGATTCTTCACCAACTGACGAACGGCAAGGAATTCGAGAATGCGTTCCTTGATCTTCTCCAGGCCATAATGGTCTTCGTTCAAGACCGTTTCAGCATGGTCGATGCTGCGCGTTTCCTTGCTCTTCTTTTTCCACGGCACAGCCAACAGCCAGTCAAGGTAGTTCCGCGAAACTGTCGACTCTGCCGACATCGGCGGCATCGCCTCCAGCTTCTTCAACTCCTGGATCGATTTATCGAACACTTCTTTCGGCATGCCGGCCGCGTCGATCTTCTTGCGCAGCTCATCGAACTCGCTCTTTTCGCCGCGTCCCAATTCCTTCTGGATCGCCTTGATCTTCTCGTTGAGGTAGTACTCCTTCTGAGCGCGTTCCATCTGCCGCTTTACCCGGCTCTGTACGCTGCGATCCATGTTCAGCTTTTCGATCTCGATGTCCAGCACATCGGCGACGCGCGTCAGCCGCTCGCTGGGATCGAAAATGTCCAGCAGTTCCTGCTTTTCTTCAATCGATAGCTGCAGGTTGGCCGCGATGGTGTCAGACAGCTTGGCCGGCTCATCCATGCGCACGGCGGCGATCATCGTTTCATAGTTAAGCGACTGTTGCAGCTTGACGTACTGCTCGAACAGGGAAGTGACCCGCTGCATCACTGCTTCGATCTGCGGGTTTACCTCGAGTTGCCGATTGGCGACGCGCACCGTGGCCACAAAAAAGCCGTCGGAGTCGTTCATCTCAACAGCCTTGGCCCGCTCCAGCCCTTCGACCAGCACCTTGATATTGCCGTCCGGCATCTTGACGCTCTGGACGATATTGCCAATGGTGCCGACGGAGTAGATGTCCTCCGGACGCGGCTCATCGATGCCGGCATCGTGCTGGGTAGCCAGAAAGATCTTGCGGTCGCCGGTCAGCGCTTCTTCCAGTGCGCGCACGCTCGACTCACGACCGACAACGAACGGGGTCATCATGTAAGGAAATATCACCATGTCCCGAATGGGCATCATGGGGAGTTTGCGAAGATCGCCTTTATCTCGAATTTCTTTGGCTTGTGTCACGCGAATTCCTTTCACTTATCTCCCTTATACAGAGGAAAAGGGAGTTGCGCCAATGCCTCAACTGTCAGAGGCTTCAACCGGTCAACACAGTTTCTAGACGGCACAAACTGTGGAAAACAGGACTTTTCAGGAAGGCAAACTCAGGTCGGATTGGCCACTTCTATAGGACGCAGTCGCGCCCCGCAAGTTGCAGAAACTGGCGCATGCAGGCGTGCCCCAAATTTGTCATCCCACTCGGAGCGAAGCGTAGGGATCTGCTGTTTGCCATTTCTCACGCCAGTTTCGTGACAATTGCCGGGTGCCCCATATCTCGCTCGTTTTTCGCGAGAAGTGGATTCCACCAAGCTTTGCCCTTATGTGTAGAAGGTGTATCCGCCCTCATTCGAGATCTGTTTTCGCGAGAGAGCGGCCGGCGGACAGCCGTGGAATCCCACATCTCGCGAAAAACGAGCGAGATGTGGGGCACGGCGG
>CAZZVD010000178.1:0-11522 GCA_964657465.1 uncultured Acetobacteraceae bacterium
ATCGGCGCGCAAAAGTGAGGCTCGGATCGGCGCGCAAAAGCCGATCACGTACTTTCCTTCCCCGCTGTCACACAGCTCTCTCCGCTGTGCTTACAAGCTATCAACGACTCCAGTATTCGCCGCCAGCATGACCAGCGTGATCCAGACAACGTCGGCCCCGAGCAAATGGACAATCTGCATCCACACCGGCGCGAGCAGCGCGACATCGGCCAACCCTAGCCCAAACTGCAGGACCAGCAGCCCTGCCACCCAAGTTGTCAGCTGCCGCTGACCAGGCTGCGCTGCGCTCCGATACAAAAGCCAGGCAACAAACGTAGCCGCGACCGTGGCCGACACCGGATGCAAAACACGCAGCCGTAGCAACCAACCAGCACTCCCTGAGAAATCCTGTGAAAACGCCGCGCGCAGCGAGGTTGCGGGAAAAAGCGTATCGCTCAACGCAGCCAGGGTCCCCGTAGCACCGGCGAACAGCATACTAAACAAACCAGTCAGTATCAGTGGCAATTGTCGATACCGCACCTCCCCGCGACGAAACGCGGAGCGGCGGGAAAGAAACTGCGCCGTGAGTACCAGGGCTGCCAGGAGCAACAGCGTATTTGCGAGGTGGAGCGAAAGATAAACAGCCCGCGCTGGCGAACGGTTATCCGCCGTGAGCCGTAACAGCACCAGCAAAGCGCCAAGAAGTCCCTCGTTGAGCGTAAGCACCGTGGCTGCAATCGCCCAAACCCGAGCCAGGTGGCCAGACACGGTGGAGCGAAACGTCCAGACCAGCAGCAAAAGCACCAGTGGAACCGTCAGGCCGCTGCTCATACGATGAGCCAGCTCGATCATGGTGGCCAGGCGAGGGTGCGTCTGCAGCACGACGCCATTGCACAGCGGCCAGTGAGCGCCGCATCCCGCGCCCGAGCTCGTAGCGCGCACCACCGCACCCCACAGCACCACAAGCACGTTGTAGGCCAGCACGCCCCAGGCAAAACGACGGAGCGCTTTCCCGGCCGGCGATGCCTTGGCTGGCGCGGCGGTCGACACGGTAAATGTCTGGGCGGAACCCATGAGAACCCCTACCGTTATCTTACCCGGCCAGTTCCTTCGCACGCTGCGTAGCGCGCATGACGGCTTTGATCAGGGTGACGCGCAATCCGCCTTCTTCCAGTTCGAGAATGCCATCGATCGTGCACCCGGCCGGAGTAGTCACGGCATCCTTCAGCAATGCCGGATGGTACCCGGTCTCGAGCACCATCCTTGCGGCGCCATACGTCGTCTGCGCAGCCAGCAACGTGGCAGTATCCCGCGGCAAGCCCACCTTCACACCCGCTTCTGCGAGTGCCTCGATGATGATGTAGATGTATGCGGGTCCACTGGCCGACAGCCCTGTCACCGCATCCATGTGCTTTTCTTCGACGACGACCGTTCGCCCGATGGTGGTAAAGAGAAACTCCGCCAGGTCAAGCTGCTCCTGCGTAGCGAACCGGCCCCGGTTGATAGCGGCAATCCCCGCGCCCAACATGGAAGGCGTGTTCGGCATAGCCCGCACCACGCCAATATCCATGCCGGCGGCTTGTTCAATGGCAGTGGTGCGTACCGAAGCGGCGATCGAAATAAGCAGCTTCTTCGGCGTGAGGGACGGGCGAATCTGTTCGATTAATTCAGGAACCTGGATCGGCTTCACGCCAATCAAAATCAAATCCGCAGCCGCCGCAGCTGCCACATTGTCCGTAGAAACATCCACGCCCCACTGCGCCGAGAGCTGCGCAGCCCGCTCCTCGTGGCCGACCGTAGCCACCAACTGGTCAGCCTCCAGCACTTTGGACTTGAGAAACGCCTGCAGCAAAATGCCGCCCATCTTACCAGCGCCCAGAACAGCTACTTTGAGGCCGGCAAGCGGTTGACTGCTTGTAAAAGAACCCATCAGATCTCCTTACCTGGTGTGCGGATAGCGTGTTGAGACTAGTGCGTGGATGAAGGCTGCCCGCCGCCAGCGATCCATGTGTCGATCCGCTGTTCCAGCAAATCGAGTGGCAGCGCGCCGGAATCCAGTACCTGGTCGTGGAAGGCGCGAAGATCGAATCGATCGCCAAGCTTGCTTTGCGCCTTCGCGCGCAGCTCCAGCAACTTAAGCTGGCCTATTTTGTATCCGAGCGCCTGCGATGGAATGGCAACGTAGCGGTCTGTTTCCGCCTGAATATCCGACTCCGGAATATTGGCATGCTCATGAAAAAAGTCGACCATCTGCTGGCGCGTCCAGTGCTGCGAGTGCACGCCGGTATCGACCACCAGCCGCACGCCGCGCCAAATATCCATCTCGAGCCGCCCGTATTCGCTGAAAGGATCCTTGTAGAAACCCAACTCCTTGCCGAGCCGCTCCGCATACAGGCCCCAGCCTTCGGTGTAGGCCGTGTAGTAGTTGTTTTTGCGGAACTCGGGCAGCCCCGTGAGTTCCTGGGCAATGGAAATCTGCATGTGATGGCCCGGGAGGCCTTCGTGGTAACCGATCACTTCCACCGAGTAGAGGGGGCGAGTCTCCCAATGGTAGGTGTTTACAAACACCGTTCCTGGCCGCGAACCATCCGGCGTGCCATGGTCGTAATAAGCCGGCGCCTGGTCCTTCTCCGCGTACGCCGGTACCGCCTTCACCACCAGGGGTGCCTTCGGGAGCCGGCCAAAAATCTGCGGAAGCTTGGGCTTCACCTGTTCGAATTCGTGGCGATAGGCATCGAGCAGCTGCTCTTTGCTGGTGGGGTAATTCTTCGGGTTTTTGCTGGCAGCGGCCTGCAATGCCTTCACATCTGCCAGGCCCATCTTCTGGGCAAGTGCCACAAGCTGGTCTTCGTCGTGCTTCACCTCATCAAGACCAATCTGGTGAATCTGGGCCGGCGTCAGGTCGGTGGTGGTGCTTTCCTTCACCAGGAAGCGATAGTAGGCCTCACCATCCGGGAGGGCCCACAACCCCGGATCATTGCGACCCTGCGGGATGTACTGCGCCTTGAGAAACTTTCCGAAGCGCACATAAGCCGGGAAAACCTGGTTTGTGATGGCCGCATACACCGCCTCCTTGATGCGCGCCTGCTCCGTCGGCGAAACCGACGCGGGGAATTTCTGCACCGGCAGCGCAAACGGACTGTCCTGAGGTTTCTGACTGCTCAGGGTGTTGACCTGTACCAGCACCTTCTCCAGCAAGTACGCCGGCGGCTCGCGATGGTCGTCCATGCCAACCGACATGCAGTCGGTGATTTGCTGAAAGGCGAGCGGCACCTTTTGCAGGCGAGCCAGATAGTCGTCGTAATCTTTGACCGAATTGAAGGTAAGTTGCGCGGCCAGTGCGGGCAAATCCACATGCAGGCCGCTGAATTGCGAGACCGGCATTTCCCAGGGCTTGAAACGCGCTTCCTGCTGATCCTGCACCAGATCGCGCACCAGGATTTCCTTGCTGAGCTGCTCCTGATCGGTCATCCCCGTCTCATCGACCTCGCCCAGGCGCTGCAGAAAGCCTCGTTCCCGTGCCAATGAATCGTTGTAGGCCTGCGCAGAAAAGTCAGTGAGCTGGTCGTTGTAGCGATTGTCGCCCAGGGAAGACCCGAATTCCGGGTTATGTTTGAGCCGATCTTCCCAGTAATCGGTGAAGATGGAATTCAGGGTCTTGACTCGGCTCGCGAGCGGCGCATTGGATGGCGCCGTCGCGGTGAGTTGGGCTCTAAGCGGAAGCCCGGCGACCGTGCTGAGCAGGGCCAATAGGGCGAGAGTACGTGCTGGAGTGGCTGGCAAGAGATTTCCTGGGCGCGCAAAAATAACTCGCAAGCAAGGGCTTGCGAGCTAAGCGAAGTGTATCGAGATTTTGCGCCTGCGAACAGGGTTAGGTCAGATGGCAGGCCGGGGTACAGGTGGACGCCGCTCAGTCATGTTGCGAGATAGGCGTTGCGGGTTGCAGCTCTTCCTGCTTTGCGTCAGTACCTGGCATGGGCAGGGCGGCATCGGTTTCGAGCATGCGATAGAGGGTGGAGCGACTGATGCCGAGGCGGCCGGCCGCGCGTGCTTTATTGCCATCGCAGGCCTTCAGCACCTGCAGAATATGCCGCCGGATCACTCCATCGAGGGTGTAGTTTTCCGGCAGTGCAGGCTCGCCGTGCTTGCTGCCTGCTGGTTCGAGCGGAAGGATGACCAGATCGATGGGGCGCAGCCACTGCCCTTCGCCCGAAAGGCAAGCGGCGCGAATCACACTTTCCAGTTCGCGCACATTGCCCGGCCACAGGTGGCGCAGCAGAATGGGCAATGAACCAGGGCCCAGGCCTTGCAGGGGCCTTTGTTGTTCGCGGGAAACGGCGTCAATGAACATTTGCGCCAGTGCAGGAATATCCTCTTTGCGATCGCGCAGCGAAGGCAGTGTGAACGAGATCGCACTCAACCGGTAGTAAATCTCTGGGAGAAATCCCCCCGTGAGCACCTCGTTGCGCAGCGCCTTACGCGCCGTGCAGATGACCTGGGAAGGGGAGGGGAGAGCACCCGCCTTCTCGGTCGACAGCGAAGCCTCAAACGACCGGATGTAACGCAGGAGATGAGCCTGTGGTTCGGCGCCCAGCTCATCGATGTTGCGGATCAGCAACACGCCATCCCCGGCCCGGCGAATCGCTGCGCGCAGTGCTTCCGGCCGCATCTCGCCCGGTATCGCGTCCGTGGCGAACAAGAAACTGGCTTCCTCGGCAACCAGCAAACCCGGAGCATTGTGGCGTGCCTGGATATGCCGCGCCAGCAAGTGTTTCCCCGTGCCCGCCTCGCCTTCAATCAGCGCCAGGCGTAACCGCGGCCCCACCTGCTGCAACTGCTCACAAATACGGCGCATCGCCAGCGACCGTGAGACCAACTCGGGCAGGGGGCCGGCGGGCGGCCGGCGCGTGGGTGTCCAACTATTCATTTCCCGGTTCGCTTGCACTGGCTGATTCATCGCTCCACGCCTTTCACTTGCCGCCAACCGGCGCGCCGCTGAGAAAACGGCACACGGTCTTAGCCGCTTTATCGGCGAAGCGTTGCAGGAGTTGAGTCAGGCAAGAATAGTTATGCCAGGAGAGACCGCGGGCGGGAGGAAAACCCTTGGCTGTGTTGAACAAGCCGAGGGTGGCCCACACAAGCCCTTTTTTGGGCTTGTGTGGGGGACATCTACCCCGACTGCAGCACTTGTGCTCGAAACCGCTAAGTCTTGATCGCGCGTCCCCGCGCAGACACAGCATCGGAAGCGATCATCCCGTCGCGGATGTGCACTACCCGGTGCGCATACTCCGCAATGTCCGGCTCGTGCGTAACCAGGATGATGGTGTTCCCCTTCGCATGAAGGTCGTCAAATAGCGCCATGATCTCATCGCCGGTCTTCGAATCCAGGTTGCCCGTCGGTTCATCCGCGAGAATAATCGAAGGACGATTCACCAACGCCCGCGCAATCGCCACGCGTTGCCGCTGCCCACCCGAAAGCTCATTCGGCTTGTGATTCATGCGCGCTTCCAGGTTGACCGATCGCAAAGCCGACTTGGCCCGCTCGATCCGCTCCGCCGCAGGCGTCCCGTTATAGATCAGTGGTAGTTCCACATTGTGCAGCGCCGTTGCACGCGCCAACAGATTGAAGGTCTGAAACACAAACCCAATCTCACGGTTGCGAATCCGCGCCAGCTCGTCATCATTCAACTCGCTGACCACGTGCCCATTCAGCCAGTACTTCCCCCTGGTCGGCGTATCCAAACACCCGATGAGGTTCATCAAGGTTGATTTGCCGGAACCGGACGGTCCCATGATGGCGACATACTCGTTGTGACGAATACGCAGGGTAATGCCGCACAACGCGTTTACCTGCTGCTCCAGCCCCATGGTGTACGTCTTCCACAGGTCCTCAACAACGATGACCTCTCCCTGGGCAGCCTCCGGGATCGCGTCCGCCTGCATTGCGCTCGGGCTGTCTAGTGCCACATTCGCTCCTGTTGGTACACCGCTACCCGCTGCCGAAAGAACCAGGGCCGTCCCCCCAAAACGACTAGGACGACTCATTCTCCGCCGGTTGAGCCGGTTCCGTATCGCGCTTGAGCTTCACGTCGTTCTTTAACGTCCTCAGCACCTTATAAGGCCCGATAACCACTTCATCGCCTGCCTTCAATCCGCTGGTCACTTCGATGTCCGTGGATCCCGTAATTCCGGTCGTGACCGGCACAAACTGAGATTCGAGCTTGCTGCCGTCTGCGCGCAGCACAAAAACACCCTGGGTGGTTTTCGCCGGTCCGCCAGCGTTCCCTCCATCGCCCGTCGAAGCCGCACTCACGGTCTGGATCGCGCCGTTGTTCGAAGCAGAAGGATCACGCATCGTCAGCGCCTGGATAGGAATTGCCACCACGTTCTGCCGCCGCGCGGTGGTAATCTTCGCCGTCGCCGAAAGTCCGGGCCGTAATTCTGGTGGAGGATTACTCAGGGTCACCACAACCTTGAAATCTTTGGCTTCCTCGGTCCCCGTGGTGCTCTGGCTGGTAGCGATGCCGGTCGTTCGCAGAATCGCCTGGTCGCCCACTTCGGTCACCGTCCCGGCAAACACCCGCCCAGGCAAAGCATCTACTGAGACGTCAACAGGCTGGCCCATCGCAACATTGACAATGTCGGTCTCATCCACCTTGACCTCGGCAGTGATGACAGATAGATCTGCCAGCGTCATCAGCGTGCTGCCCTGCGCATTCTGAATGCCCACGACCACTGTTTCGCCTTCGCGCACCGGCATGTTAGTCACAATGCCGTCAAAAGGAGCGCGGCTCACCGTCTTGTTCAAAAGGTCTTTGTCGCTGGTCAGGGTGGCGACTGCCGTGTTCAACTTACCCCGCATCGAGGCAGTCTGAGCACGCGCCTGCGCCAGCGCGGCCTTGCTTTGCGCCAGCGTAGCCACGTCCGTGTCGTAAGCCGCTTTTTTGGAGTCGTACTCTGATTTGGCAATCAGTTCCGCCTTGTAGAGTGCCTGGGCTCTTTGCCAATCGAGCAGCTTCTGATTCAGATCCGCAGCCGAGTGATCCACCGTGGCTTCCGCGGTCTTCTCGGCTGCCAGGTAAGAGGCGATGTCAGTGTTGGCAGAAGAGATGCTCGCCTGCTGCGCTTCCACTCCGGCCTGCGCCTGCACACTCTCGACCGTAGCGACGATCTGGCCTTTCTTGACCCGGTCGCCTTCCTTCACGTAGAGGTGGGTGATTCTGCCAAAAGACGTAGCGCCTACGTTGACGTAGGTCTTCGGCTTGATCTGCCCGGTGCCGCTCACAATCGAGACCAGGTTCTCCCGCACCACCTTGGCCGTAAGCACCTTGGTATAGCTGGCTCGAGCGCGCATGACAGTAAAGCCGGTAACTGCCGCGGCTACGATCACGATGCCTGCAATGATCAAAATCTTTTTCAATTTCATGGGTAGAAACGGGGTCTCCGCCCTCGCACTCATCATACGTGGAACAAACCCGCAAAGTTCCCGCTTTTTCACGGTTACCTTTTCGGATCGCAGGCGTCTCTTGCGTAGGAATCTCACCCGCTGGAGGGCGGGCAGGGCTTAATCGGGTACTGTAACGCCATGTTACCGCTGCACGGCACGGGCAGGAAGATAAAAGGGCGGTCCTCCATTCCCGGCTTGAATTCGCCGTAACCGGACCTTAAACTTGATGAGCCGTACCGGGAGTAGCGCGCAACCTATGCTGAAGCAGCTTTGCCATCGTTGGGGTTTGGAAATAGACGTGAAGACGAATCCATCTCGGGGGACGACCGCACCGCCGGTGCTTCCGGGGGCCGGCAAAGCTCGCCCGGGTGTGCTGCACATTTTCTCCGCCTTCCTCGTCCTTCTTTTGTTGGGGCTGCCCGCCATCGGCGCCGCGCAGGCAACAAATTCCAGCCAGGCTTCCGGGTCACCAGGGGCGGCTCAGGAAAGCGCGCCGAATCAGGATCCCCTCAAGCGTCCCCAATCCGACAAGGAAAAGTTCAAGCAGCAAAAGGAACTCAGGAACGAACTTAAAGGTCCTTACAAGAAGTGGGTTGATGAAGACGTTCGCTGGATCATCACCGACCAGGAACTGAAATCCTTTAAAAGCTTGTCGAACGATGAGGAACGGGACAACTTCATCGAGAACTTCTGGCGCCGGCGCAATCCTGATCCTGACTCGCCGGAGAACGAGTTTCGCGAAGAAAATTATCGCCGCATCGCTTACGCCAACGAGCACTTTGCCGCCGGCAAACCGGGTTGGAAGACCGACCGCGGCCACATGTACATTGCTTACGGCAAGCCGGACAGCATAGAGTCGCACCCCAGTGGTGGCTCCTATGAGCGGCCTATGGATGAGGGCGGTGGTGAGACCTCGACCTTCCCTTTTGAAACCTGGCACTACCGCTACATCGAAGGTATCGGCGAAAACATTGACATCGAGTTCGTCGACTCCTGCATGTGCGGCGATTACCACATGACCCTGGATCGCTCAGAGAAGGATGCCCTGCTGCACGTACCAGGCGCGGGCGCCACGCTGGGGGAACAGATGGGTACCTCCAAGCGCACCGACCGCTTTAATGGCGGACTGGAGAACCTCGGCGGCGGTCCCCTGGCGACCTCCAACCAGGCGAAAGAGTTCGATCGCCTGGAGCAGTTCTCCAAGCTGCAGGCTCCGCCAGCCGTTAAATTCAAGGATCTTGAATCCTTCCTCGTGAACCACAAAGTGCTGAGCGGTCCCTTTTTCCCGTTCCAGGTGCGGACGGATTACGTGAAAGTGACAGAAGACACCGTGCTGGTGCCGCTTACCCTGCAGATCAAGAACCGCGACATCACGTTCAATACCAAGGATGGTGTCGCCAAGGGCGAAGTGAACGTACTCGGGCGGGTAGCGACCATTACCGATCACGTGGTGCAGACGTTTGAACAGACGCTCGAAGTAGAACAACCCAGTGAATTGCTGGGCAAGGCGCTCGACCAGGCGAGCGTGCACTGGTGGGCTCTGCCGCTGAAGCCAGGCCGCTACCGCGTGGATATCGCGATCAAGGACGTGAACAATCCCGACCATATCGGTACCTGGGCCGAGGGTATTGTTGTCCCGAAATACGACGATGAACGGCTTTCCGCGTCTTCGCTGATCCTGGCCGATAAGATGGAGCAGGTGCCAACCAAGCAAATCGGTACCGGGCAGTTCATCATTGCCGGGACTTACGTTCGTCCCCGCGTCAGCGCCGGAAGCGGGGAAGCGGTAAGCTTCCATCGCTCGCAAAAGCTCAATTTCTGGATGCAGGTCTACAACCTGCAGATCGATGACAAGAGTAAGAAGAACGCAGCAACCGTCCAATACCAGATCACGGACATGGCGACCAAGAAGGCGATTCTCGACACTTCAGAAACCAGTGCTGCGATTGGCGGGGAGAACGATGCCAATTCAGATCAGCTCACTGTAAGACGGTCGGTCTCGTTGGCCAGTTTGCGGCCTGGCAAATACCAGGTGACCATTACCGTCGATGATCATGTTTCGAAGCAGCAAGTGGCGCAATCGGCTCCGTTTACGGTTGATTAAGCCTCTGATAAGCTTTGAACAGCTGTGCATGGGCCGAAAAGAGCAAAGTTAGCACCGGCGATCGTAGAACTGGTTTTTTGCACTGTGCTTGAGTGAGTAGCGGATTGAGTGCGTAGAAGGTATTTCCAAGTCGCAGCTCTGATGGTGATGGCGGCGGGCCTTGTGTCTGCCGTTGCCGCGCCGTTGCCGGCCACGCTCAGTGGTGTGGTGCGGGATGCCCGCGGAACCCCGCAAATGGGCGCAATGGTTGAGCTGATGGCGGCGGATGCTACCGTGGTTGCCCGGGTTTACACCAACATGCGCGGCGGCTTCCTTTTTGACCAGCTCCTGCCCGGCACCTACCAGGTCAAAGCGACGGGCGATTCGTTTTTGCCCACCTTGCGCGGGGATATCCAGCTGCGGTCTCACGGGCGGCTCATCGTTAATCTCACCCTCAGCACCCTGTTCGAAGCCATCCAATGGCTTCCGGCACAGCCCAGATCGCCAGACGACGCGCGCGACGATTGGAAGTGGACGCTACGCTCTTCCAGCAATCGTCCCCTGTTGCGCTATCTGGAAGATGGTCCGCTGGTGGTGGTTTCCGGAGAAGATGACGGTTCCGCTCCTCAATTAAAGGTGCGCGTCAGCATGTCTGGTGCGTCCGGGCAATTCGGTCAGGGCGGTCCTCATCACGCATTTGCCATGGAGCGCTCCAGCGCCGTGGGTGGCCACCTGGTCTTGCGCGCGAACTTGAGCCCCCGGCCGGCAGATGGCTCCGACTACGTGGCGGGCTATCAACTGGGGCTTGGGCCCGAACGCCAAATTCGCAACCTGGCCAGCATCCAGCAAATGAATGCCTTAGAAACGGGAAGCGGGCAGGGCATCAACACCTTCCGCCTGCGCAGCGCCGAAACCCTGAATCTGGGCCCGGACGCCACATTGGAGCTGGGCAACGAAGTGCAATCGGTGCAGGGCTCCTCCGCCATTACCGCAAGCTTGCCTTTCCTGAACGCTTCCTGGCATACAGACGGGGTAAGCGTCTCCTACCACCTGGCCACGTCCCCCGCATTACAGGACGCTGCAAACATGGCGGACGGCAATACCCTGGTGCCGTTGTTCTCGCAGGAAAGCGGCCACTTCCGCATCGAACATGGGCTGCATCAGGAACTACGCTTCGAAGATAATGGCGCCTCTCGGCGTGCCCTTATCGCCTTCTACGAAGATGAACTGCACAGCCCTGTGATCGGGGGCGGTGGTCTTCTTCCGGCACGGGACCTGGCCGATGGCGACGCCTTGTACGATCCGGTCACCCAGATGTTTCGCGTGACCGGTCCGGATTACACCACTGGTGGCTTCCGCGCAGAGGCAGCCCGCAAGGTTGGACCGTCCTCATGGGCAACCATCGCGTACGTGGATGGGAAAGCGCTTGCGTTTGAGGTACCCGACTCCACGCTGAGTGTGCGCGAAGCCGCGCAGGCTCTCAGGCAGCGCCGAACGCAAGCGATTACTGCTTCACTCGACGGGCATGTGGTGCATACGGGGACTACATGGCGCACTTCCTACCGCTGGCAGCCCGCGAATACCGTCACACCTGTGGCCCTTTACGATCACTTCGACAACGGCGCCTATCTCAATGTATTCATTCGCCAACGGGTGCATTGCGGCCACATTCTGCCAAGTGGAACAGAGGCACTGGTGGACGTGAGAAACCTGCTGGCGCAAGGCTATCGCCCCTTCCTCACTGGTGACGGAAGCACGCTCTACTTCGCTCAGGATGAGCGATCCATTCAGGGCGGCCTCTCCTTTTCCTTCTAACGAATGACTGCCGGCCGCAGTGGCAAAGCGGGCCGCAGTTTATGCTATATTTTGATTGGCCGTGAGGTGTGAACGCCTTGCGGAGTCATGTTTCTCAACATGGCTCGCCACCTTCTCATCCGGACGCGTAGCTCAACTGGCAGAGCATTCGACTCTTAATCGACAGGTTGGTGGTTCGATTCCACCCGCGTCCACCAT
>CAZZVD010000179.1:0-11504 GCA_964657465.1 uncultured Acetobacteraceae bacterium
GACGCCACTAACCCGGATTTCTAACCACAGGTGCCTTGTGGTTTTCTCCGGACCCTGTGGTTTTCTCCGGCCAGTCCTGGTGAGAAATCCGGGCTAACCCTTGGGCTAACCCCCGTCTTGTCATCCCAAGCGCAGTCGAGGGATGACACGGGTTGAGGCAAGAAGCCCTTTCCGGCTCATCTCATTGGTTGCGTAGCGCCACCATGGGTTCTACCCCCGCGGCACGCCAGGCGGGCAGCAGTGACGCAAGCAAGGCTGCGATGGTCAGGGCGGCTGTGGCCGATGCCAGCATGACGGGATCCCAGGGTTTGACGCTGAACAGTTGCTGTGTCATAAGCTTGCCGGCCCCTATCGCTGCCGGAATGCCGACCGCCAGGCCGATAAGCACTTGCGCAAAAGCGCCCCGCAACACCATGCGAAGTACGTTTCCCCGATCCGCGCCCAGAGCCATGCGCACGCCGATCTCGGGTGTGCGCTGCTCCACCGTGTAGGCCATCACGCCGTACAGCCCGATTGCGGAAAGCAAAAGCCCCAGGCCACCGAATAGAGTCGTGAGCGTCGCAATCATATCTTCCTGCTGGAACTCCCCGCGCACGACCTTGTCGTAAGGATCCACACCGTAGAGTACGAAGTCGGGATCGATCTTCGCCAGGGCTTTGCGTACCTTCTCCTCGATCCCTGGTGGGTTGCCGGGCGCCCAGATGGCGATGTTGTAGAGGTAGTGCGAGTAAAGGTCTCCCGCGTTAAACATCGGATCGCCGAAATGTGCACTCTGCGCCTCAGGGATCCAGAACATCGGCTCAATCGGGTCCTTGTAGTCGTAAGCCATGTAGCGCATATCTTTTACCACCCCGACAATTTCGTAAGTGGATGCGTACTGGATTTTATCTGGACCGAAGTGCTTGCCCAGGGGATTGTCGTTCTTGAAGAATCGCTTGGCAAATGCTTCATTCACGACCGCTACATTGCGGGTCGTGGGTGTGTCATCGTCATTGATCGGCCGGCCCATGGCCATCTTGGCGCCGATGGTCTCAAAGAAGCCGGGCATGACGCGTGCCCAACCCGCACTGGTGTTTTCCTTGGCGGGCGGCTCGGGTCTACCCGCTATGCGAATGCCTTCATTCCAACTGTCACCTGTCATGGGCGCATAGAGCACGGGCGCGACCATGCGTACGCCCGGTATCTGGCGCAATCGATCATCGATTTCACGGAACATTGGCTCCATGCGTTCGAGTTTGTAGTTGCCAAGAGCCGGGTTGATCCAAGCAATATAGCGTCCTTCGGTGGCGAAGCCGAAGTCCTGGTGTTGCAGGTTACGGAGGCTCTTGCCCAATAAAGCCGCAGCGGAGAGTAAGACGATAGACATGGCGGCCTGGCCGATGACCAACGATTTTTGCGCCCAGGAACCTCGCCCGCCGACGGCACGGTTTGCGCCACGCAGCGCCTCAACCGGATCGGCGTGCGAGGTCACCCAGGCCGGACCAACACCGAACAGAATGCCGGTCAACACGGATACGCTAAAGGCAAAAAGCAGAACCGGCCAGGAGGGCGAGGCGCTCACCGGCACATAGTTGTTTGGGTTCCCTGCTTCAAACGCCAGATAGAGGATCAGCCTGGTTCCTGCATAGGCCACCGCGATACCCAACACGCCCCCGGTGACCGCTAACAGCACAGACTCCACCAATGCCTTACGTACCAGGCGACCGCGCGATGCGCCCATGGCCATTCGTACTGATGTCTGTGCTCGATCCTTTAAACCTCGGGCCAGCATCAGATTGGCCAGATTGCCGCAGGCGACCAGCAGCACGCACGCAGCAGCAACCAATAGGAGCGTAAGCCCATCGTGATATTGATCACGCATGGCGGCAACACCTGCACTCCCGGGTGCCAGGTGCAACGTCTGTTGTTGCCAGAGTTGCTTTTCTGCCGGTTGCATATCAGGCACGTGGCTGGCGAGCCAGTCGTGGAACTCCACCCTCAGTTTGGCTTCCAGTTGTGTGGAGCTGACACCCGGCCGGACGCGGCCCAGCAAATCGAGGAAGCTGGAGCTTGGCCGTTTCAAACGCCCGGCCTCTCCATCGATGATGAGTTCTGAGGTAACCGGTAGCCACAGATCGGGCATGCTGCCGCCGCCCAGCTTTGCACCGTAGAAGCCGGGAGGCCCGACGCCGATCACCGTGAAGGGATGCCCGTTGATCTGATAACCCGCACCCACAACGGTGGGATCACCGCCATACTTCTCTTTCCAGATGCGGTAGCTCATCACCGCGACCAGCGGCGCGCCTTGCTGGTCATCCTGATCGGTCATCAGTCGCCCCAGCCAGGGCTGGATGCCGAGCGTGCGAAAGAAATTGCCGGAAACATATTGGCCATTGCGCGTATCTGCTGGGGCCTGCGACCCGGATCTGCGAATACCCAGAGGGGCGTTGCCTGCCTGCAGAGCCGCCAGGTCGCTGAACTCTGGTGTATGCGCGCGGAAGTACTGGTACTCCTCAAACGAAAACAACGAAAAATTACCGTCTTCGCCCTGTGTGTACCCACCCCAATTGCAGCAGCGAATTTTGTTGCCGATGCGCCACAGCTCCTCCGGCTTGACCACCGGGAGCGACTTCAGCATCACCTGGTGCACCAGGGTGAAAATTGCAGTGGTAGCGCCAATGCCCAGCGCAAGTGTGATGATGGCGGTCGCTGCAAAGCCCGGGGCCTTGCGCAGTTGCCGCAGCGCGTCCCGTATATCTGCCAGCATGCACTCTCCGACGGAAGGATAGTGTCCTGTCCGGAGAGGGATACGCAAATCTTACGGCAGCGGTTCCGGGATTCCCCGAGATGGGTTTTCCGGATTCCAAGGCAAAGTTTGAGTGTTCTTTCTTTCAGATCACCGGATCCGTCCGGAAGGATGGCTTCACGCTCGTAAAGCGTTCGATCGAAAAAAGGCTTAGGTCGAAAGCGCTTTTGCCTTCCGTGATCAGATCGGCGAGCACCTCGCCCACCACGGACGCGAACTTGAAACCATGTCCGGAGAAACCGGCGGCCAGGGTGACTGCTGGATGTTCGGGATGTTGATCAATCACAAAATGTTCGTCCGGCGTCATGGTGTAGAGGCAGGTCTCGGCACGCAAAAGCCGCCCGGCCAGCCGCGGTATCGTTGTCGCTAATCGCTGCCGCACCGCCGTCTCATCCTCGTCGCGAATATCCCGAGTCACTGTCTGCGGCGTACATATCTCCTCCGTGCCGTGGAGGGCAACCTTTACGCCTTCTGTATCTTCGCCTGTGACAGGAAAGCCATAGAGCAGTGGCTGGCCGGGCACATTGTCAAACAGGTAGACGGGAAACCGGTCCGGGCGGAAATCGTCCAGGTCGCCTTCCGGGGCAAACCAATAAAGCACCTGCCGCGTGACCCTCAGCGGCAATCCCAGTTCCGCCAGCACAGCCGGCGCCCAGGGGCCAGCCGTGATCAGCAGACGCCCGGCCGCGTACGAGCCTTGCGTGGTGTGCACCATGACTCCTTCGCCGCCCGGTCCTGCATGCCAGTTGAGTACCCGTTCGTCCAAATGCAAGGCCGCCTGGTTGCGCCTCGCTTGCTGTAGCTGGTAAGCGACACAGGTCTCAGGAACCAGATAGCCGGCGTTCTTCTCAAGTATTGCCGTAGTGTCTTCTTCCATCCGGATGGCTGGGTAGCGCAGGCGGACATCCCCGGTGCTCAGCAGTTCGTGCGGCAGGGAAAATTGCTTTGCACTCTCGAGGCTGCGCTGCACCAGCTCTCCCCCAGGCCGCCCGATCACGAGTGCGCCGGTAGTGTGCAGCAATGGCTCACCCACTTCTTGTTCCAGGCTCTGCCAGAGCTCGCGTGCCCGCAGCAGCATCGGGACGTAGCGTGCGTCTTCAAAATAGGCCTGGCGAAAAATGCGGGAACGGCCATGCGAAGATCCGTGATTGTGCGGAGGCGTGAACTGATCGAAGGCGCGCACCCGTATGCCTCGGGCAGCGAGGTGCATAGCAGCGGAGCTGCCCATTGCACCCAGTCCGATGATGATGACGTCGTCTGCTTGCTTCATCCAAACTCCTGCTTTGCGACCGGCTCCCGGATCCCGGTCCAGACAAGGACACAGAAGAGCCCCATGACTGTACCGGAGCCGAGGGCGACGAGCCATCCGAAATGCTGTACCAGCACCGGCATGAGCGAGGTGGAGAGGATGCCACCGAGCACCCCGGCGGCATTCATCACGCCTGACAGCGTGCCTACGTTGGCTCCGCCGAGATAGGTGGCGGTGGCCCAGAAGGGGGATTCCGCCGCCATGAGGAAAGCAATGCTGAGCGAGAGAGCCGCGACCGATAGCCATGCGGCGTGCGCGTAGGCGGCGAAAAAGAGGAGCAGGCCGCTTAGTGCGTAACCCACCATGACCACGGCCTTGGCTCCGGCAAGCCGGCCATAGCGCACCCCGAGGCGGTCGCAGGCGATGCCGCCAACGGGCGTCAACAGCAGCGCAGTGAGCCAGGGTATGGCTGCCATCCAGCCTCCGCGGATCATGGTAAAGCTGCGCTCTTCTACCAGGTAGATGTAGAGCCAGAAGACAAAAATAAACAGTACGTACCCCTCGCTCATGTAACTCAGGATCAAGAGAAACACGTTGCGTTGGCGCAGCAGAGATAGCAGGGGGAGACTGGTCTGGGTCTGGGTTTGAGGTTGAGCGGACGGATGGTCTTCCCGGCGAATGTGCGCCAACTCCGCCGCATTCACGCCGGGATGGGTGTCGGGTGTGTCGCGCGCGAACCGCCACCAGGCAGCAGCGATGAGCAACGCAGGTAGAGCGGTCACATAAAACGATGCTTGCCAGCCGAAGCGCAGCATGAGCCAGGAGACGAGTGGCGAGGTGACGGCCGAAGCGGTGCAGGTGCCCAGGATGAAGACGGAGGTGCCGGAGGCTCGCTCCGAAGGCGGCATCCAATTGCGGACGACCCGGTTGCCTACTGGGAAGGTCGTGGCTTCCGTGACACCGAGCAGGAACCGCACCAACCAAAGTGCTACGAAGATCGCGAGCGCGCTGGCGAAGAAGATTGGCAGCAAGCCGGTGATCAGCGTGCAGGCTGCCCAGGTGACGGCGGAAATCGCGAGCGTTAAGCGCGGGCCGAACTTATCTCCGAGAAAGCCGCCCGGTATTTGGAAAAGGGCATAGCCGATGAGGAAGCTGGTGAAGATCTGGCCCATCTGCACCTTGGTGATGCCGAGCGCCGGGATCATCAACTCGGCGGCCACCGAGATGTTGGCTCGTTCGAGGTAGCTGACGAACGAAAAGCTGGCCAGGAAGGCGATCGTGCCCCAGCGTACTCCGGTGGCCGGCAAGTCTGCTTTCATTGCAACGCCAAGTATTTCTCGAACCAGTCGAAGGTGCGCAAGGTAAGGTCGGTGCGATCGGCGGGTTTGAAGAAGCTGTGGCCTTCATCCGCATAGATGACCAGTTGCGTGGGGACGCCGAGTTCTTTAAAACCGTGCCACAGCTCCATGGATTGTACCGGGGGTGCTTCTCCATCCAGTTCGCCCACCAGGATCAGGGTTGGGGTCTTTGCGTTCTTGACGTAGGTGATGGCTGAGACGCGCATATACGCGGCGGGGTCGTCGTACACCGAAGCTCCGAAATAGGGAAACATCCACTTGTCGATGGAGTTTTGTCCGTAGTAGCTCTGCATGTTGCTCGCGCCGGCGCCGGCAACGGCGGCGCGAAAGCGATTGGTTCGGGTCACCGCCATCATTGCGCTCGAACCGCCATAGCTCCAGCCGAGGATGCCTACCCGGTCCCTGGCTATCGGGTAGCGCTTGATGGTTTCATCCACGCCCGCCACCATGTCGTCGAGGTCGCCGAAACCCCAATCGCGTCGGTTGGCCTGGGTGAAGGCTTCTCCCTGGCCGAAACTGCCGCGGTCATTGGGAAAGAGAACAAAGTAGCCGAGCTGGGTGAAGATGGTGGTGTTGAAGTCGGCTGCTCTCCAGTAGGGTTGCGCAATCCAGGCAGGGCCGCCGTGCACAGCGACTAACAAAGGATATTTCTTTGCAGGATCGTAGTCCGCAGGGAATAGTAACCACCCCTGTACGGGGTAGGGGCCGCTCTTCCAGGAGATGCTTTCGGCCTTCGGCAGGGGAAGCGAAACCGCAGCGTTAAAGTGACTGGCCTGTTGCAGATGGTTGATGGGGCCCGCCCATACCTCCGGCAGCATTGACCACGAGGTGCGCACAAACGCTGCCGTCCATTGATCTCCTTTTTGAGCAATGGATATGCTGGCCGCTTCATGGCCGGCAGCGATGGTTTCTCCTTGCTGCCACAGTTGTTGTGTCTTACCGGCTTTCACGTCCAGCGTGTGCACGGCGATTGCGCCACCGGCGTATTCAGTAAACAGCATCTGGCTGTTGCTGATCCAATGGAACCATGCGGGCGAGGATGGCCGCGCGGGGGTTAGATTGCGGGCTTCTCCGCCGCGGGCAAGGACCTGGTAAATTTCGCCCCCGGTCGCACCTTCGTCACTCATCAGACCCTCAATGAATCCGATCGACTTGCCATCGGGCGACCATCGCGGAACGGCGATTTGTAGTTTCGGGTGGAAGATCGCTATTGGTTGCGGGGTCGCGATGGGTTGGGTGTAGAGTTGGGCTATGTACCAGTTGTCGTCGCCCGGTGGCGGTGCGGCAGTGTAGGCGAAAGATTTTCCGTCGGGAGACCAGTCGTACTCAAAGATGTAGAGGCCGGCGGGGGTGACTTCGCGCGTATCCGCAGAGTGGGCGTCGACCACGGCAATGCGTTGTATATCTCGATTGGCCAGATCGTCGATCACGCCCACTGCCTTGTTCTCCGGAGCCATTGGGGTGGGCGCCCGGCTGGCGCTGGCTACATAGAGCAGTGCTATGTTTTGCCCATCCGGAGACCAGCGGAGATGAGAGACAAATCCGTTCAGGTGGGTTAGTTGGCGGGGTGGCTGTGAAGTATTGGTGCCGACCGTGAAGAGTTGTAGTTGATGGGGGGTGGCGCAGTCAGAGAAAAACGCCAGCGTGTGGTTGTCCGGGGACCAGACGGATTCTTCTGTATTGCAGGCTTGCCCGGAGTTTGGTGCGGGCAGAGCTTTCGCTTCTTGCGGCGATGCGGTGGGTGCTACGTACACCTGGGATCGTCTTGCTTCGCTCCCCGGGATCGACGATGAGACCGTCCAGGTGAGTTGGTTTCCGTCTGGGCTCAGGGATACCAGGGTGGGTGTTTTTACCAGTGATTGTTGCTGCTCGAAGACTTCGATTTTTTGGCGAGCGGATGAGGGTGCTGTGTTTTGCGATCTGCTCTGCGGTGCGGAAAAGGAGAGAACGCTTAGCGCGAGAAGTGCAAGAGCTTTCGCATGGGCTTGTTCCTTGGGGTTGCGTCTAGCTGCGCCTGTTGGGATCGCTCGCCGTGAGCTTGAGGAATATGAGAGGTGGAGAGTGGCTGGCTGAATGCTGTTATTTCCCACATCTCCCGGAAAAAAGCCGTCGTGAGATGTGGGTCGCTCCAGTCCTTTGTTGGCCCGGCTGGGCCAGAATCGAATGACGGGCATTAGAACGTGATCCTCAGGCCGGCCTGCATCTGCCGGCGAGCGCCCTGCTCAAACGTGCCTGAGCCGCGTTGCCGGATGTTGGTGCGCGTAGCGGCGGTCGTTCCGTTGATACTGTTGACCTGGCCGGAGAGTGTCCCGCTTAACAGGTTCGCTGGCGCGTCGTAAGAACTCCGATTGAACACGTTGAAGACATCCCAGGAAGGTGAGATAGTCACGCGTTCGCCGATAATCTTGTAATTCCAGGCGAGGCGAATGTCGGTGAGCAGCAGCAGGTCAAGGCCTACCTGGTTCGCGGGCGCGAGCGGCAGTGCAGGCATCACCCCGCTCAGTTGCTGCAGTTGTGAAGCGCTGATCAGTCCTTGCGCCGTCACCAGCTTGCCGGCCGGCGTCGGTTGCCCGGCAAAGGTGGTGTTGTATTTGGTGATGGCGCGATTCAGACCGCTTGCCCCTTTGAGACTGCGCCCAAATGCTCCCGGACCTGAGGTCGGGAGAAGGTCACCGGTGGTGCCGTCGCCCGTCCAGTCGCTGCAGAAAATTTCTTCGGGACCACCGCCGCAACCCGCAAACGCGGTGGGCAGCAGAGGATTGTTGGCCAGGGGCGTGTACCAGTGAGTGATCTGGCTGAAGACGAAACCCTTTTTGATATCAGTGATGGTTCCCGCATTCAGCATGGAAGTCCGATCCAGGCCATCGGGGCCGACGAAGCGGTTGGGTTGCAGGGTGTCCCAGCTGCCTGGGGAAGCAGAAACATCGGCGGCTCCGTATCCACCCGTGCGGACGTTCCCTGTATTGCGCGCCAGGGTATACGCAAACGTGACGGTGTTGCCATTCATCCAGTGAAAGGCGTGCATGCCTGGCTCGGCGAAGTGTCCATCCAGGCGGAGGTTCAGCCCGTGGTAGGTGTTCATGCCCTTGTGATCATAGAAGGTCATCGGGCCAAAAGTGGGGTTTACGCCGCGAAAGGCATAGCCGGTAGCGGCTGTGCCGGCGCCCAGGCCATAGGCCCCGTAGGTCGCGATCGTGGCGCCCTGGCTGATGGCGCAATCGATGCCTGGCGATCCGGGGCCGCAACCCAGGGAGGCGTTGGCGGCGGAGATGGCGGCGGTCGCAGCGGCAGGGTCAAAACTTGCAGCGTTGGCAGCGCCGATGTGGTTGTCATCCTGCACCAGCGGAAATTCGTAACCATGAACGAACACGTACTCGCCCGTAAAGACCAGACCGTTGCGTAACTGCCGCTGCAGGGCAACGTTGAATTGGGCGACGCGTGGGTTCTTGGTTCCAGCAGGCCAGGATGGGCTATACAGCGCGTGATTCAGATCGAAGGAACTGGCCGATGAAGTATTCTGCGCGGCAGCCGCAATGAAAAGCTGGTTGAGGTTATTGACCGCCGTGGATGCGGTGCCGATACTTTCTCCGAACAAGGGGCTCAGTGCCGGGCCCGATGTGCCGTTAGGAAACCCGTACTGGGCAGCGAGCGGATCACCCGGCGCGAATGCATTGCCACTTCTGGGATCGATCAATGCGCTTCCCGCGCCAACAGTCTGCGCCTGGTACGAAATGCCGGCGGGAATAAAGTTGGTGGGATCGCCATAGAAGCCGTCGATGGTGAGTTCTTCAAAGTACAGACCCGCGGCCGAGCGGATGACAGTTTTACCATCCCCGCGCACATCCCAGGCGGCGCCGATCTGTGGGCCAAAATTTGTTTTTGGCGCGTGCCGGTACCCGCTTAGGCCGGGATGGAACGAGTCGAGCAATGCCGGGTGATTGATGCCGGGCGCAAACTGGCCGGAGAAAAAGACGTAGCGTAGCCCCGCGTTCACGGTGAGCGTATGGCTGGCTTTCCACACATCGTGGATGTAACCTGCCGGCCTCCACTCAGGGAAGGCGCCGTGCGGAAAGCCAAGAGCTCCGGGGACCGTATAGTAACCGAGACCGTTACCCATGCTGATCGAGACCAGCGGGTAGGCGGTCGGGTCGGTCAACCCTGTACCCAGATAACTGTTGCTATCCAGTTCAGGGCTGTTGAGGCGCAGGGGGTAGTCCGTACCCAGTATCCAGTAGGTGAGGTCGGCGCCGAACGCCAGGGTATGGTGCCCAATTTGTATGTCGCCGTCGTACTTCGCTTCGTCGTTGTGCTGCTTTTCACTTTGACTGGAAAGCCAGTTCACCCCGTACGACAGGGTAGAGCCACCATCGATCTGGATGAGATATTTGCGGCCGCTGCTGTCGAGCGGAGCAGGCGCCAAAGGATTAGGGAGAAGACTCTCAGAGTAGGAATTAAAGCCGAACGCAAACGAGTGGGTGACGTGCGCACCGGCGTAGGTGGCGCCCAGTCCGTACACGATGGCCTGCGTCTTATTGTCAAGCGAGTCAATATAAGAATTACCCAGCGAGGGGTAGCCGACCACGCCATGATTGGGCGAATAGCTATAACGTCCAAAGGCTTTCCACTTGTCTGAGATGACTCCATCCAGGCGCCCCATCGCAAAGTGCTCCCGGAAGGGCTTCCCAAAGAACCCGTTGAGCGAAGGAAAGATCGTGTTGGCGTAGAAGGAGTCGCGAGAGTCGGTGAGTTCGTAATCGGCGAAATAGAAGAGCCGGTTAGGAACGAAGGCGCCACCGAAACTGCCGCCCAACTGATTGCGGTCATACGGTGAGGCAACGGGACCGATGCGCGCGCCTAACCGGGAATCTCGAAAAAACTCAAACGCCGAACCATGGATCTGGTTGCTGCCGGAGCGGGTAAGGATGTTGACCGCGCCACCACTGGCTACACTCTGCGCCGGGTTCAGAGTGGATTGCGCCACTTGAAATTCCTGCACGGCATCGAGCCCAGCATTTTGCACTGGCCCGCCTACGGTGTGGTCCTGAATGGAGAGGCCATCGAGTTGTATCTGCGTCTCGCGACCAGACCTCCCTTGAAACGCTGCGATGGTGAAGTTGTTTTTGGTGGGATCGATGTCATTGCCATCGCGCAACTGCACCCCGGGGGAAAGCTGTGCCAGATCCATCATGTTGCGGCCCACGATCGGCAGCTGCTCGATTTGTTTTTGGGTGATCACTTCTCCGGATTCGGTCGAGACGGTATCGAGATCGGTTGCGCCGGAAGAAACTACGACTTGCTCAGTGTTGCTGCCTGGCGTGACGGTTGCGTTCAGTGGGGTGACCCTGGAGATGAGCACCACCACGTGCGGCAGAGACAATTGTTTGAAACCGGGCGCTTCCACCGTTACCAGGTAGGGATCGGGTCGTACTTCAAGGAAGCGAAACTGCCCGCTCTGGTCGGAAACCACGGAAAGCTTTTCACCAGAGCCCTCATCGGTGGCCGTCACGCGCACGTTTGGTACAACGGCGCCGGTGGGGTCGGTGATGGTCCCCTCAATGCCTCCTGTTGTCTTTTGCGCGTGGACCGTGGCGAAGCATAAAGAAAAACCCAGCAGCAGGCCTGCGGGCGCAAAGCGAAAGCCGGAACGCGGTCTGGAGACACTCTTGCGGATCATCGAGAACCCCTCGGTGCAATGGTTTAGAACAGATCAGGAAGATGTGTGATCGGGGCCCGGTGGGGAAGCGGTGCCCGGAAGATCTGGATGTCCGGGACAGGTTGCGAGTTGCGCTTAATACGCGCTCAGGGTTCAGACTGCTATTTCAAGCAACAGCGGCCGGTACCTGGGCCGCTCTGGATGCGGTATGTAAGCGCTTTCTTAAAGTGCTGGTTAGGTTGTAACACCGTATTTACCATGGGGCAAGCGCACTGCAAGGGAATTTTGCAGGTTCTCCGCTCGGCACCGAAAGAGTGAGCGACTGGTGCGATGAATTCCCACATCTCCCCGGATTTCCTGTTTAAGGTGGAAGCCTTCGCGACCTGCATGCGGTTTTCCTCAATGAAAACCGCACACGTAGATGTGTCCGGTGCAGCGTAACAGGAAATCCGGTCCCCG
>CAZZVD010000180.1:0-11459 GCA_964657465.1 uncultured Acetobacteraceae bacterium
AGGCTAGGGTGCCCATATCTACCGACGTTTTCCAGTCGGGAGATGTGGGAATTCACAGAACCCAACCAGTAACTCTCACCCCAACACAGACCCCCAACCACCTCAGCCCCTCAAACACTTTCAAACCTCGGCTTACCTGAATCAGTCATCCTACCTGGCAGGTTGCAGACCGAAACAGAAATTCCCAACTCGATATCAACCGGAGAACCCCTCAGCCGCTCATCGAAAAACAAGGAAAACCGGCTGCTACACTGGAGCGTTAACCCTATGCCTCCCCCTATCCGCGAGCTCACCGCGCGTTCCCTGCTAGTCGCCGAAGATGTAACGGAGTTGATGGGTTCCACCCCCATGCTCCATCTGCACCGGGTGGTGCCAGACACGGCTGCCGATCTCTACGCCAAGCTTGAAACCTTCAGCCCCGGCGGGAGCGTCAAAGACCGGGCTGCGCTAGGCATGATCCTCGACGCGGAACGCCGTGGTCTGCTGAAACCCGGCTCCACGATCGTGGAGGCCACGGCCGGCAACACCGGCATTGGGCTTGCCCTGGTGGGCGTCCATCGCGGGTACAAGGTTGTCCTGTTCGTTCCCGAGGGGTTCGCCGAAGAGAAATGCATCCTCATGCGCGGGTTCGGCGCCACCGTCATCCGTACTCCGGAATCCGAGGCCATGGCGGGAGCCATCCGTCGCTGCCGCGCCATGGTGGAAGAAACCCCGAACGCTTTCGCCGCACTGCAGTTTGAAAATACCGCCAACCCCGACTTCCATTACTCCACCACCGCGCAGGAACTCTGGGAGCAAATGGAAGGCCGGGTCGATGCCTTTGTCGGCGGTGTCGGTACCGGAGGAACGTTTTCCGGGGTGGCTCACTTCCTGAAAGACAAGGATCCCGGCATTCTGACTGTCGCAGTGGAAACCCAGGGTTCGATCCTGCAAGGCGGTCCCCCCGGCCACCATAAGGTGGAAGGCATCGGCGTCTCCTTCATACCCCGCACCTTTGACCGGAGTCATTGTGACGAAATCATGATGGTGAATGACCCCGAAGCGTTCGCCATGGTCAAGCGGTTAGCTGCCGAGGAGGGCGTACTAGCCGGCTCCAGCGGAGGCACCGCCGTCGAAGCCGCCGTGCGCATTGCCATGCGGTTGGGCAAAGGCAAAAGAGTCGCAACCATTATTCCCGACTCCGCCGAACGCTACCTCTCCAAGAAAATCTTTGAGGGCGGAGTATGACCTGCAGCAATCCCGGGTGTGGCGCGAAGGGTTTTTCGACGCGTGCCATCCATGACGGGCAAGCCCCGGATCCGACGACCGGTGCGGTCAATGTGCCCATCTACGCCTCCAGCACCTACGCGCAAGAGGAGATCGGCAAGCACAAAGGATACGAATATTCCCGCGTGTCCAATCCCACCCGGACGGCCCTCGAAGAAAACCTGGCCTCGCTCGAAGGCGGCTCCTCGGCACACGTGTTTGCCAGCGGCATGGCGGCCATCTCCGCACTGGTGACCATGCTCAAGGCGGGCGATCATGTGATCTGCGGATCGAACGTCTACGGCGGAACGCCCCGGCTCTTCGACCGCATCGTCGCCAACTACGGTATCAAGTTCACCTACGTAGACACCACCGATCTGGAGCAGGTGCGGCAGGCTATCCGGCCCAGCACGCGACTATTGCATATCGAGACGCCGACCAACCCCATGATGCAGGTCAGCGACATCCGGGCCATCGCAGGTCTCTGCCAGGAGCGCCGCCGGGCTGGCCAGGCGATCGACCTCAGCGTGGATAACACGTTCATGTCGCCCTACTTTCAGCGGCCTATCGAGTTCGGCGCCGACATCGTGATGCACTCCACCACCAAGTTCCTCAATGGACACAGTGATGGTCTGGGCGGCGTACTGGTAGCCACCACCCCCGAGCAAAAAGAAACCTTCGCGTTCGTGCAGAAGTGCACGGGAGGCATTCTGTCCCCGTTCGAATGTTTCTTGGTTTTGCGAGGAGTCAAGACGCTCGCCGTGCGCATGAAGCAGCACGAGGTGAATGGGCGCGCTGTGGCCAATTTCCTGGCCGGGCATCCCGCAATTCCTTCCGTTTTGTACCCAGGCCTACCCCATCACCCGCAGCACGATCTGGCTCGCCGGCAGATGACCGGGTTCGGCTCGCTGATTACCTTCGATACCGGCTCGCTGGAAAACGCCAATGCCGTTCTGCGCCGGCTCAGGGTCTGCACGGTCGGTGAGTCGCTGGGCGGGGTGGAAACCCTCATCTCCCATCCCACCAGCATGACCCACGCCGCGTTGGGCGAAGAAGGCCGAGCCAAAATCGGCTTGACCGACGGTATGCTGCGCATTTCGGTCGGCATTGAAGATGCAGAAGACCTGTTGCAGGATCTGGACCAGGGCCTGAGCGTTCTCTAAGCCCCCGGGGTGGACCGGGAATGCTAAAATCAGGGGTTTACTCGGCCTGTGCGTATCCGTTGCGCAGACGACGGAGCCCACGCTATGAGCGCTCAAACCGCCACCACCCTGCCTCTCACCCATTCCTTCGCACTCACCGAAGATCAGGAACAACTTCGTAAAGAGATACGCGAATTCGCCGCCCGCGAGATCGCTCCCAACGTGCTGCGCTGGGACGAAGCAAGCGAGTTCCCACTCGAAGTCGTCAAGAAGCTGGGAGAGATGGGCCTGATGGGCGTGCTGTTTCCCATGGAGTTGGGCGGCGCCGGGCTCGGCTACGTGGATTACGCGTTGGCAGTCGAGGAGCTTTCCGCAGTCGACGGCTCGATCGGCATCATCGTCGCTTCGCACAACTCGCTTTGTACCAACCACATTTTTGTAGCAGGGAATGAGGAGCAAAAGCAGAAGTACATTCCGCTGCTGGCGTCAGGCCAGTGGCTGGGCGCCTGGGGCCTCACTGAGCCGGGTTCGGGTTCTGATGCCGGGAGCGCACGGACGAGTGCAGTACGCAAGGGCGACCGTTGGGTGTTGAACGGCAACAAGACATTCATTACTAATGGTCACTACGCAGACGTTTCTGTGATCATCGCGGTTACGGATAAGAGTAAGGGAACGCGCGGCCTTTCCGCTTTCCTGGTAGAGAAGGGAACGCCCGGCTTTCGTCCCGGCAAAAAAGAAAATAAGCTCGGCCTGCGGGCCAGCGACACCTCTGAACTCATCTTCGAAGATTGTGAGATCCCGGGAGAGAACCTGCTGGGCAAAGAGGGCGATGGCTTTATTGATTCCATGCGCATTCTCGATGGTGGCCGCATCTCGATCGCAGCGCTGTCGCTCGGCATCGGCCGTGGCGCCTATGACGCCGCTCGCCGCTACGCGCAGCAACGCCACCAATTCGGCAAAGCAATCTCAGAGTTCCAGGGCATCCAATGGAAATTGGCTGACATGGCGACGCAACTCGATGCCGCGCGGCTTTTGACGTTGCGGGCCGCGGTGATGAAAGACGCAGGGCAAAAGACCACGCTGGAATCCTCCATGGCGAAGCTGATGGCGAGTGAAGTGGCGGTCAGGGTCTGCGATGAGGCGGTGCAACTGCACGGGGGCTACGGCTTCATCAAAGACTATCCCGTAGAGAAGTTTTATCGCGATGTGAAGCTCTGCACGATCGGCGAAGGGACCAGCGAAATTCAGCGCCTGATCATCGCTCGTGAAATCTTGAATAAGTAATGCTGTTTAGCGCAGTGAAGGGAAGAGGTTAGGCAAGATGCCAAAGTTGGATCACCTGGGGATCGCGGTCAGAAGCATAGAGCAGGCACGCACTTTCTATCAGGCCCTGGGTCTCACCGTGCTCGAGGAAGAAGCGGATGAAGAAGGCGTCCGCAGTGCCATGATCCCACTGGGCGACAGCCGGCTACGCCTCCTGGAGCCGCTGAACGACGCAACCGCACTGGGCAAATATCTGCAGCAGCACGGCGAAGGCCTGCATCACTTTGCTTTGCATGTAGACGACATCTCCGGCACCTTTGAGCAGATGAAGCGGTCGGGCGTAGCCCTGCTTTCGGAAGAGATTGAGATCGGCGCGGGTGGCCGTCTGCACTTTCTCGTCAACCCCTCTGCCGCCAACGGAGTCCTGCTGGAAATCTGCCAGGATCCGATTGCCGCCGTCTGAGCCGGTGATGCTGCTAGCCCTCAATACCTGTGGAAGCGTGGCTACGATAGCCCTGGGAGCAGCTGACCCCGATGCGCAAGCCATACGCGTGCTGGCCACGGCCAAACTGCCGGTGCGTACCTATGCGGCACGCCTGATCCCTGAGATCGCCGCGATCCTGACACCCCGGCAACTCACCCTCCGCGACGTGAAGGCCATCGTTGTCGTCAATGGGCCTGGCAGTTTCACAGGAGTCCGCGTAGGTCTTAGCACCGCGAAGGGTTTGGCCGAGGGCGGAGCGATTCCGCTGATAGCCATTTCCCGGCTCGCCCTGTTGGCCGGCGCCAGCGGCCTGCCCCACGTGCTCGCAGCGGTCGATGCCGGCCGCGGAGAATACTACGTGGGCGAGTATCGCAACGGCGATAAGGTTTCTGAGCTGCTGTTGAGCGGAGAAGAAACAGTGCGAGTCGCGCGTGCACCCGGAGCTGGTGTGCTGGTATGCGATGAAAGCAGAGACGCGGATGTCTCCGCACACAACGTGAGTGGCTGCGCCGCGCTGTCTATCTGCGGGCCGGTCTATGTGCAGCCGCCCGATGCGGCCGAGGCTCTGCGCTTTGCCTTGCCGCGCTGGCGTGCGCAGTCCTTCGACGATGCGGAAACCTTGCAGGCCAACTATATTCGCCGCTCCGAGGCCGAGGTAGTGCGAGCCGCCCATGCAGCCGTGACTGCTTCGCAGTGAGCCTGCAAGTCCGCCCAATGCAACGCGACGATATCGATCGCGTTCTGGAACTGGGGGCCGAGAGCGCTGAGGCTCCGCAGTGGGCTCGCCATGTGTACGAACAAATTCTGGCTTCGGAGCCGGCTGGCGCGCTGAAGATGTGCGCCTGGGTAGTGCAGACGGAAAACCAGGTGGTCGGCTTCGCGGTAGCCCGCTGCTTAGAGGGGGAACCCGCTGCCGAAATCGAGACCATTGCGGTCGCGCAGGCACATCGCCGTCGAGGCATCGGCACGGCCCTGGTGAAGGCCAGTATGCGCTGGGCCGCCTCTTCCGGAGCGCCCGCCGTGCGGCTGGAAGTGCGGCAATCCAATGCCGCGGCGCAAGCTCTCTACCATGCCCTGGGCTTTGCTACCGTGGCCGTGCGTCGCGCCTATTACGCTTCCCCTCAAGAAGACGCGTACGTGCTGGAAGGACGAGCCCAAAGCACACCATAAGTGTGCGAACCTGGATCGCGAGTTGAGATGTCCCCCACCGGAAATCCGGGCTGAGCGGAGCCTGAGCCCCAATCCATCTCGATCAAAAAAGCCGGGGCTTCTATAATTCACCGAGGGTGTAGGTTTTATCCATGGTTCGTGACGGCTATTTCTATGGACTAGCGTTTATCGCGGCTGCTGTTCTGGTCTCGGTGCTGACTGGCAATTGGCTCTGGGCGATTGTGCCCTTGCTGCTCGCCTGCTTCTTCCTCTGGTTCTTCCGCGACCCGCAGCGCAGGGTTCCTGCCGATGCCGGTCTCGTGGTCTCGCCGGCGGACGGCAAAGTCACCGAAGTGGCCCGTATCCAAACGCCCACCGGTGAGCGGATCCGCTTGAGCATCTTTCTCAGCGTATTCGACGTGCACGTCAATCGATCTCCGATTGCCGGCAACGTACGCGAAGCCCGCTACGAAAAAGGCCTGCATCTGAACGCGCTCAACCGTGACTCGGGAGAACGCAACGAGCAGAACGTCGTGACGGTGCAAGGCGAAGAGTGTGACGTAACCTTCAGCCAGATCGCCGGCGTGCTGGCCCGCCGCATCGTCTTCCGTCCAAAGATCGGGGAGTTCGTGCAGCGTGGCCAACGCATCGGCCTGATCAAGTTCGGCTCCCGCGTAAACGTATGGCTCCCCAGCCGCGCACACCTGCGCGTCGTTGTCGGGCAGCGCGTCAAAGGCGGAGCATCCATCCTCGCCGACGTCCAGCCCATCCACGATGAACCAGCCCTCGATGTCCTCGCGGAGAGCTTCGTTTGAACGCCGACATTTCCCGGCCGGGCCGTCTGAAGAAAAGAGGACGCCTGCGCCGGGGCATGTACATCGTCCCATCCCTTTTCACCTCCGGCAACATCGCCGCCGGCTACTTCGCCATCATGCAGAGCCTGCAGGGCTCAGTCCAGCAGCCGCAGCATTTTAACTACGCGGCGTTGGCCATCGGCTTTGCCATCCCCTTTGACGCGATCGACGGCCGCATCGCGCGCATGACCAAGACCACCAGCGACTTTGGCAAAGAACTCGACTCGATGGCGGATGTGATCACCTTCGGTGTGGCGCCCAGCCTGCTCGCGTTCACCTGGGGTTTTCAAATGCTGCCCACCGCAATGGATCCCGTGCTGCGCCAGCATGTCATCCAGTGGGGCGCATTCGTTTGCTTCCTCTTTCTGTTGTGCGGCGCCGGCCGCCTGGCTCGCTTTAACATCAGCGCCAACCCGCTTCCTAAAAACCCTGGCCGGCCCGGCCGCAAGTATTTCGTGGGCATGCCGATTCCTGCGGCCGCGGGTGTGATCGCGGCAGTCGTCCACTTCTTCTCCGGCACCCCTGTGCCGAACTGGCGGGTCGCGATCATGTGGATGACACTGGTCTTTTGTGTCGGCTTACTCATGGTGAGCACCTGGCGATTCTGGAGCGGCAAAGAAATCAACCTGGCGGATCGCCATCCCTTCCAACGCATCGTGTTATTCGGCCTGGCAATCTACGCCACTGCCATCTACTCAGAAGTCGTTCTGCTGCTGTTAGCCTTTATCTATATGTTCTCTGGCATCTTCGCCCGCGCGGCGTACGCGTGGCAGCGGAGGCGGAAGGCTGGCGTGCATCTTCCCGGGAATCCAGAGAGTGCCGAATCTCCAGCTCCCCCGATCCATCCCCCGGTACCTCCCTCGCTGCACTCCTGAGCGTGGCGCCCAGTACACCAGCCGGCGGAGCAATCCACCGACACTCATCCCTGACTACCAAAGGCATGTTGACCGATGACTAACAACTACCGCATCGCGATCGTCGGCGCCGCATCGATTCGCGGCAAACAACTCAACGAAGCTCTTGCCGAGTCGACCTTCGTGGCCTCGGAGTTTCTGTTGATGGACGATCAGGAGGCACTAGGGCAACTTGAGGCAGTTGGTGACGAGATCACCTTCATCCAGCCGATCGCTTCCGACTCTTTCGACCACATCGACTTCACGTTCTTCTGCGGAAAGCCGGAACTGACGCGCCGCCACTGGCAGGCGGCACAGCGTGCCGGTTCCAGCATCATCGACCTCTCCACTGGTCTGGAAAGCGAACCCGGTGTCCTGGTGTGTGCTCCGTGGGTGACGGAAGCGATGGGTGAAGCAGCGCCCCAGGGCAGCGAACCCACACTGCAAACCCCGGCAATCGTCGCTGCCCACCCCGCCGCGATGGTGTGCGCCTTGCTTCTCGCCCGCATGCAGAGCGCCGGCGCCATCCGCCATGTCGCCGCGACGGTACTCGAGCCGGCCTCGGAGTATGGCCGTGCGGCCCTCGATGAATTGCATCAGCAAACAGTTACATTGCTTTCATTCCAAACTGTGCCGATGGCTTTATACGACATGCAGGTGGCCTTCAACACGGTCGCCGCGTTCGGCGAATCTGCCAAGGTGAACCTGGCCGAGAGCGAGGCCAGCATCCGGCGCCACTACGCGCTGCTTTCCGGGGGACGCCTGCCCCGGCTTTCGTTGCAACTGGTGCACGTTCCTGTGTTTCACGGTCACACCTTTTCCATCGCGGTGGAGTTCGATCGGCCGGTCACCCTGGAGCAGGTAGAGGCCGCGCTATCAGAAGCGCACATTGAGGTGATCATGGGCGACGTCGATCTGCCAGGTAATCTCAATTCCATTGGGGACGACAACATTTCCGTTCGCGTTCGCCTGGACGATCAGGGCGCTGCCCAGTCACGCGTGGTCTGGCTATGGGCGGCCATCGACAACCTTGAGCTGGCTGCGTTGAATGCAGTCGAGTGCGCGCAGGGGCTGCGCAAACTCCGCCCCCAGGGAAAGGTTCAATAGCCAGTACATGCCTCAGGCGCACGTTGTTCTGAGAACTCTATCCGCGTTCGCAGTACTGCTTACCACAGCGGGCTGCGGCGTTCATTTCCACCATTTGCCTGACGGTTCGGTCACCGGGAGAACCGCTCTGTATGACTACTCGCCCACGGCGATCCGTACCGGCAGCCTGGTGAAGATCTGGTGGTGCGGCGGCGACGCAAACCCGTCCGACGTCACCCAGTTCTCTGACACCATCCAATACAAATCCTTCGACACGGTCACCGGCAAGCAAGATGGCCCCATTACAGTTCTGGGCGAAAGCCAGTTCAAGTGGGATTCGGTATATACCTGCAACCCAAAAGTAGTGCAGGGCCAATTCGTCAACCCGCTGGGTAACGGCACGACCTATAGCTATGCCCTGTACTACGTCGGACTGGGCGCAACCGGCAACAACAGCATCGGTGTCGCCTTTTCTAATAACGGCATCGCCTGGAAAAAATATCCGGAGCCCATCATCAACGCGCAGACTTCGATCGGTTATGGGGTAGGTCAACCCGCCGTCCTGAATGTTGATCACGGTTCCGCGATCCGCATGTTCTACGAGTCCTACGACTACTACATCCACCATGTCGAGGCCACGTCCATCGACGGTGTGCATTTCACGGACGTGGGCACGCTGACAACCAACGGACTGGATCCCAGGAACGCAAATCCGAACTGGGGAGACATGGCATTCGATCCCATCACTGGCTACTGGTATGCCGGCTTTCAAACAACCGCCACCCGCGACCCATCCACCACCGGCGGCATCTCTGAACTGGGCCAATACGCCATCGAGCTTTATCGCATACCCGATAGCTCTGTGTTGACCGGAGCTACGCCGTGGCAGTTGCTCACCATCGTGGACACCAACTCAACCGGATACGAATCAAACTTCATTCCGTCATTCGTGCGTGACCCTTACGGCAATCTCAATGTGGGTGCCTACCCTTCTATTCAGATGTACACCTCCATTGCCAACCCGCAACCGCCCTGGGATGCATCCCCGGCGTTGGCTGGCGCTTACGGCAGCATCGGCAACTGGAACATCGGTTCTGCGACCTGGGTTCCAAACCAGCCCATCCGGACCCTCAACCGCTACTTCAATCAAAAGACCCATCAAGTGACCACCGGGTATATCGATCCAAAGGGCGGTTTCACACTTGAAAAGACGCTTGGGCACCTCTATGAAAGCCCACAACAAGGCGCCGCGCTTGCGATCTACGGTTGCAAGGCCGGTTCCACCCAGTACCTGGTTTCTCTGGATTACGCTTGTGGCGGAGCGCGCATTCTGGGGACAAACGGTTACGGTTACGATAAGCCGGTAGCCGGCTTGCCTCTGGTTCCGCTTTATTTCTGTACCACCAGCACCGACTACCTGGTCAGCAACGATATAGCTTGCGAGGGCTTGGCGCCCGGCGGTGGCTACTTGCTCGGGTACGCGCTTCCGTAGTGTGTTTGAACCATGTAGCATGGGCACGGTCGATGAGGAGCACGCTTCTACTTACGCGCGGTTGTTTGTTGGCGGCGCTTTTGTCGCCGGGTCTGGCCAGCGCGGTTGCGCAGCAGCCTCCTCCCGCAGCCGTGAACGAGACCGTGCCGCCAGAAAGCAATCAGTACCCACTGGGGCCGGATTCGCTGGTGCAGCCCGCGGTACCAGCAGGGAAGACCTTCACCTTCACCCTGTCGTCGTCGAAAATCTTTCCCGGCACTACCCGGACCATCACTGTTTACATACCGGCGGGCTACAAACAGGAGAGACCGGCCTGCGTGTATGTGGGGCTGGATGGTCTGGGTTTTCACGCGGCGACTGTCTTCGATAACCTGATCGCGCAGCACGCCATGCCAGTCACTATCGGCGTTGGCGTGGCTCCGGGCACGGTTGCCTCGGCCAGGCCACCGGACAATCCGCGCTTCGATCGCAGTTACGAGTTCGACAGCCGGTGCGATCGGCTGGCCCGCTTCATCCTGGAAGAAGTTCTGCCCGCGGTTGAGCAGCACACCACGCCCGAAGGTCTGCCGATCAGGCTTTCCAACGACGGCAACGATCGCGCCATCGGCGGCAGCAGTACCGGCGCGATTGCCGCCTTCACCGTTGCCTGGGAACGGCCCGATGCGTTTCGCCGGGTCTTCAGTTCGATTGGCACTTACGTAGGCATGCGCGGCGGCGAGCAGTATTACGTGCTGGTGCGCAAAACGGAGCCCAGGCCACTGCGCATCTTCATGCAGGACGGAGTGCATGATGAGTGGCCAGGCGGCCCCGAGATGGGCGACTGGTGGATGTCAAACCAGACCATGGAACGCGCCCTCACGTTTGCCGGCTACGATGTGCGCCATGTCTGGGGAGTGGGCTCGCACAACAGCGGCCACGCAGATGCGGTGTTCCCCGATGCGATGCGCTGGTTGTGGAGAAATTGGCCAGCGCCGATTGCTGAGGGAATCCCTGGCAATCCTGTTCTGAAGACCATATTGCAACCCGGCGAGAACTGGCAGATTGCGGCCGATGGATGCGGCCGGGTGGCGCAGCTGGCATCGGATCCCAAGGGTCAGGTCTTTCTTCCGGCTGGGGGTTCCATCGCGCCCGTTCCGACGGAGGGCAATCGGTGTCCGCAGTCAACCAAAGCGGCACCCTTCGCGTTTGGCGCCGACGGCAAGCTGTATCTGGCCGCGCCTGTAACCACCCGAACGCCGGCATCGCGTGTAGCTCCAGAGCTTGGGATAGAGAAGTTTATCGTGCGCAGCAACGGTGACATATATGCTCTCGCCCGGGGTAACCACGGGCAGCAGGACCTTTGGCTTATCCGGTCAACCCGAAAGAAGGTACGGTTGGACACAGGCTTGCGCGCAGCCGGGCTGGCGCTCTCTCCCGACGGGCTGTGGCTTTTTGTGGCGGGTGCATCGCGGGCTGGTTTGAGCTATCGCGTTCTGCCGGATGGTAAGCTCGATGCCCGCTCACCCTTCTACGACTTTTACCTGCCCGCCTGGTCGGATGAAACAGGCGCCTCCACGATTGCCATGGATCGCACGGGACTGGCCTACGTGGCCACAGCGCTGGGCGTCCAGGTGTTCGATCGCAATGGCCGGGTGGCGGCCATTCTTCCGCTGCCAGGAAACGTAGCCGCTACTGCGCTCTGTTTCGGCGGCCCCGGGTTCGACACACTCTACGTGGCGGCCGGAGGAAAGATCTATCGAAGGAAGCTGCACGTTACTGGAGCACCCCCCTGGGGCCCGCCCCAGCCACTGCCTCCCTGGGGTGCCGGTTAGCAGCGGAAATCCTGAAGTTCACCAATGCGCCGGGTGCCCC
>CAZZVD010000181.1:0-7509 GCA_964657465.1 uncultured Acetobacteraceae bacterium
CGCACATCATCCTGGGCCGCCAAACGAACCAGGGTGCCCCATATCTCACGACGTTCTTCAGTCGGGAGATGTGGGAATTCACTGCGTTCCATCGGAAGTACTGTACCGGCAATCGACTCCCTGGATGCAGAAAGAGCAGCCGTGGAATCTAGCCTACTCCGGCACGCGCCATCCGTTCACGGTCAGCACCACCGCCGTCTTCCCCTGCGGCGTTCCCTTGGTCTCTTCAGCAAACACGGGAAACGCCTTCCGGATCTGGTCAGAATCCGCCCACCCGGGTACATCCATCATCTTGTAGTGGTACTCCACCAGCGAAGTCTGCTGACCATTCACCACCGCGGGCGGGCTGAAGTTGTCAATACTGGTCACAACCCGGTGCCCATAGCAAAACCGGGGAGGCACATGACTGCCATACGGCGTCATCTCGTAGCGCTTCACATGGATGTCACGATCTTCCAGCGACTTGAGCAAGCCAGCTGCGGCGAGCGCATCCAGGCCCTTTTTATGCAAGTCCATCTCAGTAGCAGACGTGCTCGCCTCGTAGGGAAAACGGATGGGCGAAGGAAACAGGCAATCGTCGTTGTGGCTGAAATGATAGTTCAGGGCGGCAGTAAAGTTTTTGGTGTTGGCTTTTTTGTACCCGTTGCATCCTGTCAACACCATCATCAGCGCCACCGCCGTGCCATACACTCGTAATCGGTTTGCCAAGTTGTGCCCTCGTTCTGCTTTCATTCGCCCAGACCCGTTCATTCGCGAATCCAAAGGGTAATGCTTTTCCATCGGAAACGGGAAGTTTTCATCGCCGGTCGCTCTCCCGCAACCCCATACGATGCAGGGTGATAGGTTGAAGTGCGAGATGCAAACAAAAAAACAGCGTGTGGTTCTGGTTACAGGCGCCTCCTCCGGCATAGGGGAGGCCTGCGCAACCTACCTGGCAGCCCACGGCTTTCGTGTCTACGGCACATCCCGCCGTGCCGCCGGGGGTAAGCAAAGCACCCCAGGCGTCATCATGCTGGCCGTCGATGTGACGGACAATGCCTCAGTGGAACAGGCTGTCGCGGAGATCCTGGCACACGAAGGGCAGCTTGACATCGTGATCAACAACGCTGGAATGGGGATAGCCGGGCCACTGGAAGCAACCACCGAGCAAGCTGCGCAGCAACAGTTCGAGGTGAACTTCTTCGGCGTGGTCCGGGTGTGCCGCGCAGTGTTGCCGGCAATGCGCCAACAACGCAGCGGCTACATAGTGAACATCGGCTCCATCGGTGGCCTCATCGCCATTCCGTACCAGTCGATGTACAGCGCCTCAAAATTTGCTCTGGAAGGCATGAGCGAAGCCATGCGCATGGAGATGCATTCGTTTGGGATAAACGTCGTGCTGGTCGAGCCCGGAGACCACAAGACGTCCATCACGCACAATCGGCAAACAACGGAACTCGACGAAGCACACAACGCCTATCGGTCCTCCTTCAACGCGGCCATCACAAAAACTGCGCACGATGAGCAGGGCGGCCCCGGCCCGGAACGAATAGCCCGGCTGGTCCACCGCATCGTTAACCAGCCCAACCCCCGCCTGCGTTACACAGTGGGCCCCTTGCCCCAACGCCTGGCGGTCTGGCTAAAACGTCTCGGGCCCTACCGCCTGATGGAATTCATACTGCGCACCTACTACGGCGTCGGAAACGCTTGATCGCCGCAGCCCCTGGAACCAAAGCCCGCTATTCAATGTGAATATCCCCCGAACCCGTCTCCGCTTTGATCGTCGGGCCCCCACCATTCACCGTCCCATTCACATGGTGCTTGTCAGAAACCCGCGTAGTCAGCGGCATATCCGTCTTGACTGAGCCAGACCCAGTCTGCGCATCGAGCGTGAACCGGGCGTTCCCCAACCGCAGCGAAATGTCTCCAGATCCGGTCTCAAGCTTCCAGGGAGCCGTCGGCTGACCACTAATCTCGAGCGTCCCCGATCCCGTCTCGGCTTTCACTGAGCCCTGCACGTTCTCCAGGTGAATCGAACCGGAGCCAGTTGTGGCGACTACATCGCCCGGCGCCGTTAGCTGCGCCCGCAGATCTCCTGAACCCGTCTGCAGGTTGGTCGCCCCCATCAGGTCTTTGGCGTCGATGGTGCCCGATCCCGTTTCGAGCTGGGAGCCAGCCCCCAGTTTCTGCGCCTGGATAGAGCCCGACCCCGTGTGCCCCTTCACCGTGCCCGTCAGCCCCGAAAGCTGCAGGTCGCCGGACCCACTTTCCGCCACCAGCATAGTATTCGCGGGCGTTTTGATCTCGTAATCGATGGAAACGTGGCGGGTGTCGCCGTCGTTGTTATCCCCAATCCGAATGATGTTGCCGGCCTGGTTAATGGGCGGATTACTCGCCACCCGGGCCACCGCATCGTCCGACGACCCGCCAAACCAGCTGTTGGTGCTCTTCACATGACCCATCACATGCACCTGGTTGTCAGAGCCAGGCGAAATGTGAATGTAGCCGGAACCGGTGGAAACATGCATCGTCACCAAACCATTCACTGACAGCGTCCGTTCAAACGACTTTTCTGCAGCAAACGCAAGCGTAGGGAGGTATAGAGAAAGGGTAACCAGGCCAACTGCGGCCCTACGAATAAGGTTCGATCGGGTGTGCATCTTGCGTGCCCTCCTTGGGCGGCGTTATTGCGGCAATCGTTAGATACGCAATTCGGGACCCGCTGGTTCCATCCGCTCTTCTCGCGCCCAGGTGTCATCGCTTTCCGTCATCGGTATCCGTCATCGGTATTATGGACGGCATGGTCCCTGCGTCCTACCCCGGTGGCGCTCGATGATTCGCTTGATGCTGTTCCACATCGTCTCAGTGGCCTTGCTGATCCTGGCCAACGGCTTTTTCGTGGCCGCAGAATTCGCCCTGGTGAGCGTGCGTGAGACACGCATCGAGCGCCTCATTGCCCTTGGCCGCCCCGGAGCCCGCGCCGTCCGCCGCCTGCAGGAAAACATGGAAGACTTCCTGCCCGCCGTGCAACTGGGCGTCACCCTGTGCAGCCTGGCCCTGGGCTGGATCGGCGAACCGGCAGTGGCGGCCCTCTTCGAAGAGTGGTTCAAGGATGTCCCCAACGCGCGCCTTTATGCCCACATGCTGGCCGTGCCCATCGCATTTGCCCTGATCACCTACCTGCACGTGCTGCTGGGTGAGCTGGTACCCAAGTCGCTGGCCCTGCGCAAAGCCGAAGTCCTGGCCGTCGCCGTCGCCGGACCCATGGACGCCTTCATCGTCCTGACCAGGCCCCTGATCCGCTTGATGAAATGGTCGGCGAAATCAGTGATGCTCCTCTTCGGCATGGAATTGATGCAGGGCGGCGAAGTTCACTCACCGGAAGAGCTGAAGCTGATCGCGACCGCCACCCGGAGGATGGGCCTGCTCCCGGCCTTTCAGGAATCACTCATCCACCGCGCCGTGGAGTTGAACAACGTACCCACCCGCGAAGTGATGACCCCGCGGCAGCGCATCTTCTCACTCCCGCAAGACATGCTGCTGGAAGATGCAAACGCCCGGATAGTCGAGGAGCAGCACTCCCGCGTGCCCGTCTATGACCCGGCCCACGGCCCCGAGCACATCGTGGGTGTGGTCTACTCCAAGGATCTTTCCCGCCTCATGCATTTCCGCATGACCGCGCAAACCCGTTTCGCCCGCGCGCCCTTCACCGAGCTCAGGCTGGGTCAGGTGATGCACGACGTGCTGGTCGTGCCCGAAACCAAGCCGGTTCTGGACCTGCTGATCGAATTCCAGTCCCGCCGCCGGCACATCGCGATCGTGGTCGATGAGTACGGCTCGACCGTCGGCCTGGTCACCGTAGAAGACGCCATCGAGCAGATCATCGGCGAAGTCGAGGACGAGTTCGACACCGGCCCCCGTGCCGCATTGCAAAGCACCTCGGGCGCTGTCGTACTCGACGGAGGCGTCAATCTGCGCGACCTGGAAACACAGATGAACTGGCATTTACCGCGCAGCGGCGGCGTAGAAACCCTGGCAGGTTTCCTCCTGAGCCGCCTGGGCAAGATTCCCACCGGCGAAGAAACCGTGGACTTCGAAGGAAGAAGGTTTACGGTATTGGAAATGAACAACCATCGCATCAGCCAGGTGAGGGTAGAACGGCTCGAACCCCAGCCAGAAAACGCAAACGCGGGTACAGCGGTGGCAGGCGCCGGCCCACGCGGTTCCCGTGGCCCGCGCACCGCCGCCAAGAGCGAAGGATAAGCATTTGGCAACGCTCCTCAAGCGGGTGTTCTACATCCTGCCGGTCATATGGCTGGTCGTCTCCATGGTCTTTCTGCTGATTCACCTGGTGCCGGGCGATCCGGTGCAGCAGATGCTGGGCGAGGGCGCGACCGCCTCTGACCTCTCCGCCCTGCGGCACCAATACGGACTCGACGCGCCCCTCGGTCAGCAATACGTGCACTACTGGCGTGGGGTGCTGCACGGCGATCTCGGCCGATCGCTCCGCCTCAACGACTCAGTCTCCCACTTGGTCCTCACCCGCTACCCCTACACCCTTGAGCTGACCGTAGCCGCCCTGGTCCTGGGGCTAGCGCTGGCCGTTCCCGCAGGTGTACTCGCCGCACTCAGAAGATCGCGATGGCAAGACAGTGGAGTCGGCGTGGTCAGCTTGCTGGGGCTCTCATTCCCCAGCTTCGCCCTCGGGCCGATCCTCATCCTGCTCTTTTCCATCAAACTGGGCTGGCTGCCAGTCTCGGGCGCCGGGTCGTTCGCTCACCTGGTGCTGCCGGCCATCACCATGGGCGGCAGCCTGGCCGCGATCCTTACCCGCATGGTCCGCACCGCCATGTTGGAGGAGCTAAGCCAGGACTACATCCGCACCGCCCGTGCCAAGGGCCTGTCGGAAAACGTGGTGGTCTACCGGCACGCGCTACGCAACGCGATTATCCCGGTCATGACGCTGGTGGGACTGCAATTTGGCGCACTGCTGGCCGGCGCCATCGTCACGGAAACGATTTTCTCCTGGCCCGGCATTGGCCGCCTCACTGTCTCGGCCATCTCAAACCGGGACTACGCCCTCGTGCAGGGCTGCATCCTCGCCGTAGGCATCACTTACGTACTGGTAAACCTGCTCACCGACGTCTTGTACACCGTAGCAAATCCCAGAATCCGAAGCTGAATGAAACCGCTTTCCTCCCCATCCTGAACGCGGCCGCCCAAACTTACCCGTAACCGCTTGGGGTGCCCCATATCTCACGACGTTTTCCAGTCGGGAGATGTGGGAATTCACAACTTCCAACCAGCAACTCTCCACCCCAAATCCAACTCACCCCAAACCAAGCCGCTAAACAACAAGACTCACCCCCCGCGGCAGCAATGCCTGCGCGCCCATCTCAACCAAGGCAAGCGAAATCGGCAATCTGAACCGGCGCGGTCCAGCGCTACCCGGATTCAAATACAACACCCCGTGCCGCCACTCGATAAGCGGCCGATGGGAATGTCCACTGACCACACCAGCAAACCCCGCCGCGACAGGATCCAGATCCATCACCTGCCGATCGTGCAGCATATAAAACGTGTACCCGTGCAACGTAACGATCTCCGTCTCCGGAAGCGCGGCGCACGGCCCCTCCCTATCGATATTGCCGCGAATGGCCGTCACCGGAGCCACATCCCGCAGCGCATCCAGAATGACCGGGTCGCCCACATCCCCCGCATGCAGAATATGGTCCACCCCTCGCAGTGCCTCCAAAGCCTCTGGCCGCAGCAAGCCGTGTGTATCCGAAATCACTCCGAGCGTACTCATAAACCAATCAGCAACCGTGTCCGAGGATCAAGATAATCCCGCAGAGCGTCCCCGATAAAATTGAACGAAAGCACGCAAAGCATCACCGCAATCGCAGGGAACACCACCATGTGCGGCGAGTCAAATAAATGCGAGCGAGCATCATTCAACATTCCACCCCAACTGGCGGCCGGAGGTGGCAGTCCCAAACCCAGAAAGCTCAGCGTAGCCTCCGCCAGCACAGCGCCCGCCATCCCAATAGCCGACTGCACGATGATGGGCTGCAGAATATTCGGCAAAATATGCCGGGCAAACACCCGCAAATCCGACGCGCCCAGTGCCCGCGCTGCTTCGACATACTCGCGCTCTTTAATCGCCAGCACCTGCGCCCGCACCAGCCGCGCATACCCCACCCAACCGCCGATCGCCAAAGCCAGCACCAGGTTCAATAACCCCGGTCCCAGAAAAGCAACAAACGCAATCGCCAGCAGTATGCCAGGAAACGAAAGAAAGGCATTCATCACGAACACATTCAGCAGCGTATCGATGCGGCCGCCATAAAACCCGGCCAGCCCACCCAGGACCAATCCCGCAGAAAGCGAAAGGCCCACCACGCTCACGGCGACCATCAACGAAAGCCGCGCCCCTGAAAGAATGCGGGAGAAAATATCGCGACCGAGCTCATCCGTGCCAAACCAGTGACCATGCGCAGGCGGAGTAAGGCGATGCGCGAGATCGATGGCGGCGGGATCGTAAGGAGTGAGCAAAGGCGCGAAGATCGCCAGCGTGACGAACAGCAGCAACAGCAGCATGCCGATCACCCCGAGCGGCTGGTGGCGAAGCGTACGAGCAAAGGCCATCGAAGCCCATGATCGCATAGGGGGGGGTGACCTCGGTGCACTTCCTGCGACCGCTCCGCATACTATTTGTCATCCGCGGGTTGGTACGATCGTGGCAAAGCTTCTCAGGAGACGCATGCGCACGGCAAACTGGCTTTCCGGCATTACGATCATCACCGCCATGGTTGCCATTGCAGGCACGCCGTCGTGGGCCCAGCAGCCGGCAGAACAGCAGGTGCTCGATCTGGCCAACGCCGACAGAGCACAACAGGGACTAGGCCCCTTGAAGTGGGACCCGGCGCTCGCACAAGCCGCCGCCCAACACGCCGAGCTCATGGCGCAGCAGCCCGCACTTTCGCACCAATACCGCGGCGAGCCCGATCTGGTGACCCGCGCCGGAGCAGCCGGCGCTCACTTTCGCGCCATTGCCGAAAACGTGGCGATCGCGCCCAATCCCCAGGCCCTCGAAAAGGAGTGGATGCACTCGCCACCCCACCGGGCCAACATCCTCGACCCCCACAGCACCGTCCTTGGAGTAGGTCTGGTGAGGCGCGGTGGCAATCTCTACGCCGTAGAAGATTTCGCCGCCGACGTCGCGGAACTAGGTCCTGCGCAGGTGGAGGGCCGCGTAGCGCAGATGCTGCAGCAACGCGGCCTGGCCTCCGCCGGCATGTCGCTAGATGCGCGGCAAACCTGTGAAATGGATCATGGCGCCGCTGGCGGCTCCGCGCCCCGCTTCATCATGCGCTGGGAGGGTACTGACCTGAGCCGTCTGCCCGAGGTGCTGGAACAGAAAATAGCCACCCACCAGTTCCACAAGGCCGCGGTAGGCGCCTGCGATTCCGGCAGGCCAGCCCAGGGCTTTACCACCTACAAAGTGGCCGTACTCCTGTACTAGTGGAA
>CAZZVD010000181.1:7609-11423 GCA_964657465.1 uncultured Acetobacteraceae bacterium
CTTCGTCGGCTCCATTTGCAGCAAATTGTTGAAGCGATTGAAATAGTTAAACACCCCGATAGCGGCCATCAACTCCACCACCTCGCCCTCATCGTAAAACGAGCGTAGATGAATAAAATCGGCGTCCGTGTAACGCTCCGCTTCGCACGTCATCTTTTCAGCCAGGTGCAGAGCCGCCTTCTCCGCTGGAGAGAAATCGTCCCTCTTCTCGTAATCGGGCAAGTGCTCGAGCTGTTGATCGGTCCAGCCCAGCTTGCGGCAAATAGCCGTATGCGAGGCAAGGCAATACTCGCAGGCATTCAGCTGCGAGGTGCGCACGATGACCAGCTCCTTCAGCCGGGTGGGTAAAGTGCCGGTGTTCAGGATTGCCTCTAAATGCGCGATCATGGTGGAGAAAATCTCCGGCCGGTGCGCGACTGTGCGGAACATATTCGGTACATTGCCGCGCTGGCGCATGTACCGGTCAAAAATTTCACCAGTGGATTCTGATACCTGCTTACGACTGAGCCGGGAGAGACGGGGCATAAACTTCACCTGGGACAACTCCCGCGATTCTACCTTTTCATTTGCGTCAACATCATTCCGGCCGCCAGGCAGCCGACCCACGGCTCATCGCTTTACTCTCGGCGTATGGGTGTGTTTTCCGAACAGGTACGCGCAGCCGCACCGCGCAGCAACGAATTACGCGACAGGCGTTGGATCTACGTACCCTACGATCGCCTCACCGATGCAGCCGGTCCGCTGGCGCAGACGCCGCCCAGCCAGCGTGGCATCATCATGGTCGAATCTCTTGAGAAGGGGATGCGCCGGCCCTACCACAAGAAGAAACTAGCGCTCCTGCTCTCAAACGAACGCCACTTCGCGCTGGAACAGGCAGCAGCCGGCGCCAGGGTCATATACGTCGCCACCCGCGGCAGTTTCGGCGAGGGTCTGCTCGCCGCGCAAACAACCAATAACCTCACATCCATCACCTGCATGCAACCGGCAGAAAGGGAACTGCGCCTCGACCTGCAACAAGCCCAAAAACAAGGCCTGCGGTTGGAGCAAGTGGAAGACGCTACCTGGCTGACCACCGAGCAGGAGTTCGACCAGGTATACGGCGTCACGGCCGGCAATCGGCCGAACAGCTTCCTCATGGACCGTTTCTACCGGGCCATGCGCAAGCGAAGCGGCCTGCTCATGCAAGCGGGCAAGCCTGTAGGTGGCAAGTTCTCCTACGACCAGGAGAACCGCAAGTCCTACCGGGGAGAAGTGCCCGTACCGGAGCGGCCCACCTACCCTCCGGACGCAGTCACCAGCGAGGTGCTGCAACTCGTCGCAAAACAATTTCCCGATCATTTCGGAGTGCTCGACGGTTTCGATCTACCGGTCACCGCCACAGATTGCCACGCCCTCTGGAAATTCGCGCTCAGTCAACTGCTGCCACACTTCGGCCCCTGGGAAGACGCCATGGTCACACGTCAGCCCGATATGTTCCACAGCAAGATCTCTGCCCTGATGAATCTGAGCCGGGTCCTGCCGCGCGATGCCGTGAACGATGTGGCTACCGCATATGCCGAGGGACACATTCCACTCGCCAGCGCAGAAGGCTTCATCCGCCAGATCCTGGGCTGGCGAGAGTTCATGCGCCACGTGCACCGCGTAACCGACGGCTACCGCGGTCTTTCTGTGCCCTATCAAAAGAGTGACAAGGGCATGTACGCCGGAGCCGCGCCCACAGCGCTCGCCGCCACCTTACCTCTGCCGGCTGCCTACTGGGGTGTCCCGAGTGGGTTAAACTGCCTCGATACCCTGGTCCGCCAGGTAGTGAACGACGGATGGTCGCACCACATCACGCGGCTCATGGTGCTCAGCAATCTCGCGACCCTGTGCGGCTTCTCGCCGCGCGAACTCACCGACTGGTTCTGGATCGCTTACGTGGACGCGTACGACTGGGTGGTGGAACCAAACGTGCTCGGCATGTCGACCTTCAGCGACGGCGGCGTCACGGCGACCAAACCGTACGTAAGTGGCGCAGCGTACATCAACCGCATGAGCGACTACTGCAAAGCGTGCCAATACGATCCAGCCCGCAGTACGGGAGAGGGCTCCTGCCCCTATACCGCGCTTTACTGGTCGTTCCTCGAACGAAATCATGACACACTGAGTGGCAACCAACGCCTGGCCATGCCGTATGTAACACTGCGCAAGAAGCCGGAGAGTGAACGCAAGGCGTTGCGCGAACGAGCAGAGGCTGCGATCCAGGCGCTTGAGTCCTTTCCCCGGCCAGACTATAAAAGCAGCGAGCTGCCCAAACAATCGGGCGCCAACATCAAGCAACCGGGAACGAAGAAACCGGGAACGGTAAAGCGATGACCGACGTAGTGGTAATTGGAGCGGGCCTGGCCGGCCTCAGTTGTGCCTTATCGCTCGAAGCTGCCGGCAGAACCGTCGCGCTCCTCGAAGCCAGTGACGCTCCCGGGGGCAGGGTGCGTACCGATTTGATCGATGGTTTCCGCCTCGACCGCGGCTTTCAGGTGCTGCTCACCGCCTACCCGGAAACGCTGCGCCTGCTCGACTACAAAGCCCTCGCGCTGAAAAAGTTTGAGCCCGGCGCACTGGTATGGCATGGAGGCAGGTTTCACCGCTTCGCGGATCCCCTGCGCAGCCCCACCAAAGCCGCTGGACTAGTGTTTGATCCCATCGTGCCATTGGCCGATAAGCTGCGGGTAGCCCGGCTCCGCGCAAGGGTGCAGCGTGGCGCCCCCGGCCAACTCTTCGTGCGGCCCGAGCAGACCACCCGCGACTATCTGCAAGCCATTCCCTTCAGCTCAAAGATAGTGGAGCGATTCTTCGTCCCGTTCTTCGGAGGCATCTTCCTGGAAAGGGAACTGGTCACCTCCAGCCGCTTCTTCGAATTCCTCTTTCGCATGTTCGCCGCCGGCGACACCGTGGTCCCCTCTGAAGGAATGCAACAAATACCGTTGCAGATGGCTGCGAAGCTCGCGCCCGGCGCCTTGCGCACGCAGGCCCGTGTAAAAAACATAATCCGCACCCCCCAATCGTTCTCTGTGCAACTGGACAGCGGCGAAACTCTGGACTCGGCGGCAGTCGTCCTCGCCGTCGCGGGCGATGAGGGCAACGCCTTGTTGCGCGGCGTAGGTGGGTGGAGTGTGCCCGAAGTTCGCGGGTGGAACAAGACCACGGCCTTCTCGTACACCGCCGAACAAGCGCCTGTCGAGGAACCAATCATTCTGTTAAACGGAGAGGGCACGGCAACCGGCCCGGTCAACAACGTAGCCGTGATGAGCGTGGTCTCTCCCCGCTACGCGCCACCCGGCGCCCACTTGGTTGTCGCCAGCGTAGTAGGCGAAGCCCCGGAAAACGAAGCCGCCCTCAACAAGCTGGATCAGGACGTGCGCACCCATCTGCAAAAGTGGTTTGGCCCCAGGGTCAGCTCCTGGAAAACCCTGTCCGCCTACCCAGTACCCCACGCCCTGCCCTTGCAGAAGCACGCCGAATGGGAGCAGGCCCCGGTCCGCCTGGGCAGCACCGGCGGCGTCTACTTGTGCGGCGACTACCGTGAAACCTCGTCCATCCAGGGGGCCCTGGCCTCGGGAAGGCGCGCCGCCGAAGCAATCATCGCCGATAAACCCTGATCCGGAGAACGGATCCTCCCTGGGGACGGAGCAAACGTTTCGCGCTGCTTTCACTTGCGGTAATATAGATGAGAAGTCGCGCGGTTCCCGCCTGAACACTCCTCAGTAGCTCAATGGCAGAGCATTCGGCTGTTAACCGAAGGGTTGTAGGTTCGAGTCCTACCTGAGGAGCCAAA
>CAZZVD010000182.1:0-11405 GCA_964657465.1 uncultured Acetobacteraceae bacterium
CTAGATAAGGGCTAGATACGGGCTAGATAGCAGCCGCTTCGCTGTCAAGAGTGACTATCCGGCATTCCTGCTGAAGGAATGGTCCCTTTGCCTATCCGAACCAGGAGCTCTTGTAAAGATGTGTGGAGAGAGAAATGCGCACAGCAGGTCCCTCGACTGCGCTCGTCGGGAAGCCTGGTTGCGCGGCAGATCCAATTTGAAGCAGTGATAGCGACACTTTTTAGAACACAGCCAACAGCCCCCAGCCCATCAACCTGCCTTACAACGTCTTCAGATACTCCTTCGCCTTGTCCCACTCAGGGAACAACCGCTCTTCCAATTGAAACTCGCGCGGATGCACGCACCTTCGCCCACCCCGCACCTTCACCGGGTGCTTTAAATGCAGCATCTCGTGGTACAGCAGATACTCAACCGCATACCGCGGCGTATTCTTGCGATCGAACACACGGCTCACCACGATCGTGTTGTGCGCTGGATCGTAGTGGCCCAGGCTGCGCCTGGCCACGTGCCCGCTCCACGTAAGCAACGGCCGGCCCATGAGCCCGTGGAAAAACCGGCGATTCAGGCTCTCGAAAATCTCATCCAGATCGTAGTACTGACCCTGCGGCCCAAGCATCTTCTTGCGACCGCGCGCTTGTCGAATCAACTCAGTCTGCCGCATCACCGCTTCACTGGAAGCAAACCGGCGATAGCGGCTGGTCTGTGACGCATTCAGCGGCTTGCGATACAACTTCGCCAACAGAATATGCGCAATCGCGCGCAGCACGCCCTCCGGAGCGCCCTCAAGCAGATCGGAGAGATGCACATGCATGCGGCCTTCACGCAGGCGAATCGTCGTGTTGAGGCTAGTGAAGCGGCGAAAACGGATTTCCAACGACGGCATCGGCGCACGCGGCCGCAAGGCGCGGTATTCGTCTGCAAACAGCAAATGCAATTCGGAGTTCACCGCCACCAGCCTAGCAGGACTTGCGCCTGCCGCACTACCGTCCCACCAGGCAAAAAGAAGCCACCGTAACTATCTTGTTTCGCTTTCCTTGTCGGCTTTTTTCTGGGCTTCTTTATCCGCTTTTTTCTTTTCCGCGAAGTAGGTTTCCTGCTCAGCAAGCACCTGTTTCGCCGCATCGTGCACGCTTCCATTTGCGTCGAGCGCGGTCTTGCGCACGAAATCGTATTGCGGGCTGGGCTTTGCGTCGTTGAGAATGCCGGTCCACACCGTGCTCTTCTCGACCAGTTCCTTCAGTGGTTTGCGCAGGTCGGCATGGTCCTGGTTAAAGGCGTCCAGGTTGTCTTGGAGATCGTCCGCCAGCCGGGTGAATTCATCCATCAGCGTGTGCAGACGCGCGTCTCTGTTTTGCGCATGCACATCTTTCTCGATGGCCTGGATCGCATTGGCCCGGTCCTCGACATAACCGACGAAGAGCTTGATCCGAATCAGCGGCTCAACCCCGGCCTCGCGCACTTCTTCAATTTGTTTTTCGGTGAGCGGATCCTTTTTGGACTGAGCCAACGCCCCGCGCGTCAGCAGCAGAACGCACACACTCCAGATCAGCAACTTCGTACGCGAGCGCGCAGAAGACCGACGAGCGTGGTGAGAAGGATGATTGTTCATGAGGAGAGCGAACCGAGCACGGCGAGCAGGCGGACGCAGGTAAGGCACGTGTTTATTTTCTGAACACCTGCATCATGAGCTCCGTCTGTACCTGCTCCAGCTGCTTTAAAGTCGCCTGCAGCGCTTGCCGGTCATCGTAGGAAGCCGCATTGAGAATGTCATTCAAGCGATAGGAAGTATGCCGCACCAATTGCTCGGCATTCTTCATTTTCTTCCCGTCTTCGGCCACGCCCATGTGAATCTTCTGGGCATACTTCTGCACCATCTTCAGCGTTTCGGACGCCTGCGTGCCGTCGCCGGAATTCATCTGCTGACCCGCCAGCTCGGTCATCTGGTAGACCAGCTCGGCATACAGAAAGCATTGTTCTTTAGGTAGGGCCTGATCGGCTTTGGTCATCAGCGCCGCCATCGCCTGCGGACTGACCATCCGTTCATCTGCGGCCAGGGCGCGCCCGCAGGAAAGGCCAAGGGACAAAGTAGACACCACGAGCGTCTTAGCTACGAACCGCATAAAGCACCTCTCCAGAGGCCTTACGGTGCGTCTTGCGTTAGTGACTTCCACCAAGAGCAACGAGTCGATGCCTGGCTTGCCATTCCTGGTCGGGATACTTACCATCTGCGGCGGCGAGAAACCTATTGTAGTACTCACGCGCTTGTTTGGACAGATGCAGATTATCGTACGCTGTTGCCCAAAGGAAGTAGGAAACTGGAGACTCACCCAAAAGTTTTGCTCGCATGGAAAGTGCGTCCAGGGTGAGCTGATACTGCTTGTTTTGTGAGGCGGCAAACGCCAGCCCGCTCCAGGCATCGCCATCGTCCGGTTTGAGCTTTACGGCTCGTTCCAGTACCGCCTGTGCCTGCGGATAGAGCTTTTCCCGCAAGTAGTTCTCTCCCTGGCCGGCGAGCACATCCTCATCGCCGGGATGGGCGAGCGCCAGCCGCGCATAGAGCGGATCCGCCTTTTCCGGCTGACCGGCCTGCGAATAGGCATCCGCCAGCATCTGGTCGACTGTTGCATTGCCCGGCTCTAACTGCCGAAGTGTCTCAAGTACCGGGAGTGCTTCTGCCGTCTTTTGCTGCCCCAGCAGTGCAGTAGCCAACTGTGCCGTAATGGCAGGGTCGCGCGGGTCGCGGGCCAGCGCACTTTTCAGCAGTGGCTCCGCCTGGTCGAACTTCTTCTGCTTGATCAGCAATTGCGCCAGGCCGCCATTGGCCGCGGAAGCGATCTCTGGCGAAGGCGCGGGGTGGCCGCCCAACACTCGCTGGTAAGCGGTTTGCGCTAGTTCATCATCGCCATTGGCTTCAGCAATCTGGGCAGTCAGCAGCAAGTCCGCCGGCGTTTCCGGGCTCAGCCTGAGAGCCGACACCAGCGCGTCGCGCGCCGCCGCAGGGTCGGTGGCGCGATCCAGCCGGGCCAGCGTGCGGAAAGCCTCGGCCTGCGTCGCGGGGTTGGGCGGGTCTGGCGTCAAGAGTGTAGCCTGGCGCACTTGCTCCCGGGCCTCGTCCATCTTCAACTGGTGCGCCAACAGCAATCCCAGGGCCAGCCTAGCCTCAAACTGCTTTGGGTTAGCAGCGATGGCTTTGCGGTAGTTTTCTGCCGCGGCTGCGTCCTGCCCGTCGGCGTCTTCGACGTATGCCAGGTCAAAGAGCGCACGGGCGTCCGCCGGGTGCTGGCGCAGGTACTTCTCGAGCAGTGGACGAGCCGCCGGGAAGTCCTGCTGCTCCATCTTGTTTTCCGCCGCATCGCGGTCCGAACCGGAGGCCGCCGGGCGCGTATCCACAACCGGCGAATCGGGAGCCTGGGTTCCGGGAGGCAGCGGGGTTTGTCCCAGCGCCGGGGCGGCCAAAGAAAGAGTCGCCAGTAGCCAAAACACCCTACTCATAACTCGACCTGCGCCTCTTCTATCCGGGATACATCCGCCCCGGCTTCCACTCTCTTGCCTTCCACGGTCTTGTCTTCATGCGCGGCCAGGGCAAGGCCCAGCCAGTAACCGGTATGAGAGCCGGGCGTCTGCGCTACCTGCTCGGGCGTACCGACGGCGACCACCTTGCCTCCCCCGGCGCCGGCCTCCGGACCCAGATCGATCACCCAATCGGCAGACTTGATCACGTCCATGTTGTGCTCGATCACTACCAGCGAACCACCCGCGTCGATGAGGCGTTTGAACGCAGCCAACAGCTTGCTGACATCATCGAAATGCAGTCCGGTCGTCGGCTCGTCGAGAATGTAAAGCACCCGGCTGCCGCCCTTCTTAGCCAGCCCGTTCCCGGCCTTGGTCAGTGAGGTGCGGCTCTGAGAAAGGTGCGCTGCCAGTTTGACGCGCTGCGCTTCACCACCAGAAAGTGTCGTCGCGGACTGACCGAGCCGCACATAGCCCAGCCCAACTTCTTCCAGCACCGCTAACTTCTCCAGGATGCGGGACTGCCCGCTGAAGAACCGCAGCGCTTCCTTGATCGTCATCCCCAGCACTTCGTAGATGCTCTTGCCCTTGTACCTGACCTCCAGGGTCGAAGCCTTATACCGGGTGCCATTGCACTCTTCGCAGGGCAGTTCCACATCCGCCAGGAACTGCATTTCCACGGTCACCGTGCCATCGCCATCGCATACATCGCAGCGGCCCCCGGGAACGTTGAACGAGAAGTGCCCCGCCGCGTAGTTTCGCCGCTGAGCTTCCGGCTGGGACGCGAAAAGTTCGCGAATGGCGTCGAACGCCTTGATGTAGGTGACCGGGTTGGAACGAGGGGTCCGCCCGATCGGCGCCTGGTCCACCAGTACGATGTCGTTGAGCCGCTCCGCCCCTTTGAGATCGCGATAGAGGCCGGAAGGGTCGCCGCCGCCCTCGTTCTTGCCCAATGCCTGGGCGACCGCCGGGTAAAGCACATCGTGGACCAGTGTCGACTTACCCGAACCGGAAACGCCGGTCACGCATACCAGCATGCCCATGGGGATCTCGACATCGAGGCCGGTCAGGTTGTGGATACGGGCTCCCCGCAAGACCAGTTTTTCGCGTGCCGGTTCCCTGCGGCGCGTAGGCGTGGGAATCGTCAGTTGCCCGCCAAGGTAGCGCCCGGTGATCGATTCAGGGTTGTGGGTCACCTGGTCCACCGTCCCCGCGGCCAGGATGCGGCCACCCAACTCGCCTGCGCCCGGCCCAAGGTCGATCAGCCAGTCCGCCGCCCGGATTACGTCCGGGTCGTGCTCGACCACCAGGATCGTGTTGCCCAGGTCGCGCAGCTCTTCAAGAATGCGGATCAGCTTGGCGGTATCCCGGCTGTGCAGACCAATCGAAGGTTCATCGAGAACGTAAAGGGCGCCCACCAGCCGGGAGCCAAGCGAAGTAGCCAGCTGAATCCGCTGCGCTTCCCCACCAGAAAGGGTCGATGCCAGGCGGTCGAGCGAGATGTACTCGAGACCCACGGCATCCAGGAAATGCAACCGCTGCTGTATCTCAACCAGAATGCCGCCGGCAATCTCCTGCTGTTCCCTGTTGAGAGAAAGCCCCGAAAAGAAGTGGTTCGCTTCGCGGATGGTGAGCGCGGCAACCTCGCAGATATTGCTGCCATTCAGCCGGACCGCCCGCGCTTCCGCACGCAGCCGCGTTCCTTTACATTCCGGGCAAGTGGCATAGCCGCGGTACTTACTCAACATCACGCGCACGTGCAGCTTGTACTTCTTACGCTCCAGCAACTCGAAAAACCCATGCACCCCGAGAAAGCTGCCGCTGCCGTCGAGCACCAGCGCTTGCTGGGCAGAGCTCAGGTCTCGCCACGGCTCATCCATCGGAACACCGTGTTGCTGGGCCGCCCGCTTCAGCTCCGTTTGGTAGGCCCGGTACTTGGGCCGGGTCCAGGGATCGATCGCCCCTTCGTTCAGCGTCTTGCTTTTGTCAGGGATGATCAGGTTGAGATCGAAATCGATGGTGTTGCCAAACCCCTGGCAGCGTTCGCACGCTCCGTAAGGATTGTTGAAAGAGAACAGTCTAGGTTCGGGTTCGCGATAAATGCGATGGCACAGCTTGCACTCAAATGCCTGTGAAAAGCGCAGCCGCTTCGGTTCCACCTCCGTATCACGCGTAACCGTCTCATACACAATTTCGCCGGTTTCCCGGTATCCGATTTCGGCAGCATCCACAATGCGCGCGCGGTTGTCCGCTGACACCACCAGGCGATCGACCAGCGTATACAGCGCCTGTCCAAAATCAAGATCAAGCAACGATTCGGGGGTGGAGAACTCAACGATCTTTCCGTTCTGATAAAGCCGGTTGAACCCCCGCGCGCGCAGTTCCATCAGCCGTTCTTTGAACGCCTCATTCGGAAGCGCTGGATTCACCGCCTTCACCGCAGCTTTTGCCGCCGCCTTCTTCGTTCGTTTCGCCGTCGCCGGCTTCTCGGCACCTTCGGGCACAGCAATTATCCTGGGCTGGACGGGAAACAATGCGTACAGCCGCGTGCCTTCCGCCAGGCTGAGAATGGAGGACGCAATCTCATCCACGCTATCCCGCTTGACTACCCCGCCACAGACAATGCAATGCGCCGTGCCGCAGCGCGCAAACAGAAGACGCAGGTAGTCGTAAATTTCCGTCGCCGTCGCCACCGTCGATCGCGGGTTGCGCGTCTGGTTCTTTTGCTTGATCGCGATCGCCGGGGCAAGACCATCGATCAGGTCAACGTCAGGCTTCTCGATGCGCTCAAGAAACTGCCGCGCATACGCTGACAGTGATTCCACATAGCGCCGCTGACCCTCGGCATAAATCGTGTCAAACGCAAGCGAAGATTTCCCCGAACCTGAAACTCCAGAGACGACCGTGAGCAAACCATGGGTCAGGTCGCAGTCAATGTTCTTCAGATTGTGCGTGCGCGCGCCGCGAATCGTGATCCGGTCGTTCATTTTTTCAGTCGGCGCTGCCTCAGCCGGCAAGGTTTCAGTTGGCAAGTTCACCCTGAATCTCGCCTTTAACTTCGTCCGTGGGTGAACTCATTTCTGCTTCGAAGCCGGCCCGGATGCGGCCCAGCACTTCGATCGGATCACGTTCCTCTGCCTGCTCGAACGACGCGGCAATGTGACGAGCCAGGTCAGCCAGCATCATGCCCCAGGCTTCCGGATCTTTCCACACGCCCACCCGCAGGCTGATGTGCTGGTCCTGATGGGCGATCCACACACGCAGAAGTTCAAAGGACTTAGCGTCCGTGCGAGCCGGTTCGGGAACGCGAAGCTGATCGGATTGTGCCATGGTGCTCCTTAGGAATTGACGATGAGGCGACTGGTTGGTCGACTAATAAATGGAGGTTAGTACTGCGGCAAACGCCTACATCCCCAGAACCGTCGCTCAGTGCCGCGAGGCCACTTCGACTGGCACATTGTCTGCAGCCTGTGCGGCAAACGGAACCCGCCGCCGCCGCGCCCACAGGATCAACAACAGGCCGGCGACGATCGAGCCCGCGCTGGCCACCTGAGCATTGCTCATGCCCCAGTAAATACGCGGGTTGATGCGGATAAACTCGACCAGGAACCGGGCGACGCCGCTCAGTGCCAGGTACTCGCCCGTAAGCTGCCCCAGCGGCAATCGCACTTTTCCATTCTTCTTTGCGCCCCGTCGCCATAAGTACAAAGCGATCAACAACGCCACCAGAAACTCGTAAATCGGTGTCGGATGCACCCGCTGATCCGTCGGCACCAGACCATGGGGAAAACTCATGGCCCAGGGCAGCCGGGTAGGTATTCCGTAGTCCCCATCGCCCGAAACCAGGCAGCCCAGGCGGCCTACCCCGTAGCCGACCGCAACCGCCGGGGCTGCGAGATCGAGCATCCCTAACCCGCCAGTCTTCGCTTGCCGGCCGGACCAGAGAAGCACCGCGATCCCCGCCAGTAACCCACCAAACCAGGCGAAGCCGGCCCGGTCAAAAAGAACGACCAGTGGCTGATGCACCAGCAGCGTGGGATCCTCCAGCACATGCCACAACTTCGCGCCGACAACGCCGCCCACCGTGGTGTAGGCCGCGATGCCAATCGCGTCCGCTTCCACACCAAAGCGGTGAAGATTGGCGTACAGCGTCCAGCAGGCGAACACCGAGGCCAACCACAGACAAAGTCCAAACGTGCCAATCGAGAAGTGCCCGAGGTGAATGAAGGGATACATGAGTGCGTCTGCTCTTATCAGTATAGCCGGGGTACATTCGCACAGGCATCCGTGGAAGAATGGCAGAGCCAATGAGAGAGCACGAGCACGAAATGTTATTCCGTCGCGACGAAATTGCCGCCCGTGTGGTGGACATCGGCGCCCAGATCAGCCGGGACTTTGCCGGTGAGGCCATCCTCTTGGTGGGGGTTCTTAAAGGCGCCGCCATTTTTCTCGCGGACCTGGCGCGCAGTATCTCCGTCGAAACCACTTTCGACTTTGTCGCCATCTCCAGCTACAAAGGCGTGAAGACCAGTGGCGCGGTGCGCTTGATCAAGGATCTGGATACCCCCATCGGGGGCCGTAATGTCATCCTGGTGGAAGACATCCTCGACACGGGCCTGACCCTGGTGTTCCTGCGCAAGCTGCTGCTGCAGCACAAGCCAAAAACGTTGAAAATCGCCACCTGCCTGGACAAGCCCGCGCGGCGGCTGGAAAAGATCGATGCCGACTACGTGGGCTTCACCATTCCCAATCACTTCGTGGTCGGCTACGGCATGGATTACGAAGAGCGTTTTCGTAATCTGCCCGATATCCGCCTCTTTAACCCGGACGAAGCCTAGAGTACCAATTTGCGGTTGATCTTTACCCGCGGGCTGGCATAGAGTGCCCAGCGGAGTTCACCCTGGGAGGAAAGTGCGCCATGACGAGCAAAGTGCTGCAACCGGAAACCGATTACCATTCAGCGTTCTTTGACGTTGCCGGTTTTGCCTCAACTGCCCTGGCGAGCGCCTCCAACCTGGCGGCCGTCTTTGATCACACCCTGCTCAAACCCGAAGCCACCCGTGAGCAGGTGGTCAGGCTATGTGAAGAAGCGGTGAAATACCGGTTTGCCTGTGCCATGGTGAACCCCGCCTGGGTAGCGCTGGCACATTCGGTGATGGCCGGCAGTGGCGTTCCCGTGGGTGTGGTGGTCGGGTTTCCGCTGGGTGCAAACCTGGCGACCACCAAGCGCGAAGAAGCGTTGGCCCTGATCAAGCTGGGAGCCCACGAACTGGATATGGTCATGAACCTGGGTCTGCTCAAGTCCAGCATGAACTCACTGGTGGAGCAGGACATTCGCGGCGTGGTGCAGGTAGCCCACGACGCAGGAGCCGTGGTGAAGGTGATCCTTGAAACCGCGCTGCTCACGGTAGAAGAGAAGCTGCGCGCCTCGGAGCTGGCCCTGGCCGCCGGCACTGACTTTCTTAAAACCAGCACCGGCTTCTCCACTGGCGGAGCGACAGTAGCGGATGTGGCGATCCTGCGCGGTGTAGCCGGAAATCGTTGTGGCGTAAAAGCCTCCGGCGGCATCCGCACCCTGAGCGAGGCACGCTCCATGTTGGAAGCCGGAGCAACCCGCATCGGCGCCAGCGCCAGCGTCGCCATCCTGCGCGAATACGAAGAAGCTGGCCCTTCGCATGGCTAGCCGTTCGCATTCCAGGACATCTACATCCGGATCGTAGTTTCATAGAGAGTTTCCATGAGGGTTGCGCACCCCTGCTTCCGCATCGAGCTCGCGGGTAAATGCTCTATGATGACTCGATGTGGTTATGACGCCTCCCCGCGACCAAGACGAAGCCGAGTCCGAGAAGAAGCGGGCCCAGACGAGAGCTCCGCATTCGTTTGAAGGCGACTATCGTCCAAGCTCGCAGACTCCGCGGTTACCCGGTGCGGCCAGGGTAGAACCGCTGCAAACCGAATTTCTGCTGCGTCTCGCCAATACCCTCAACACCACCCTGGACCTGCAAACACTCATGCACCGCACCGCCGACCTGGTGCGCGCGGTCATCGACTACCGCATCTTTGCCATCCTGCTCCTGAATGAGCGCACCAACGACCTGCGGATGCGCTTTCAGATCGGCCACACGCCTGAGATCGAGCGCATAAAAATTCGCATGGGCCAGGGTGTCGTCGGGCGAGCCGCCGAGCATCGCACCTCCATCCTGCTCGAAGACGTACGCAACGAGAGCAACTACATCAGCGCCAATCCGGACGTCCGTTCCGAGCTCGCCGTACCCCTGATCGTCAAAAACCGCGTTATTGGGGTCATCGATCTCCAGGCCGAGCAGGTTGGGTACTTTCAACCAGACGACCTTCGTTTGCTGGAGCTGACAGCCTCGCGCGTCGCCCAGGCCATCGAGAACGCCCGTTTGTACACCCGCGTTGCCCGGCAAGCCCAGACCCTGGCGGTGCTCAACGAAATCGCTCGCGAGGTAACCTCCATCCTCGATCTCGATCCCCTGCTGGAGCGCATTGGAGAGCTCTTGCGGCGGATCATTGACTACCAGATGTTCAGCATCCTGTTGCTCAACGAGCGGGAGCAGGTGCTGGAAACGCAGTACGCCGTCCGCTTTGGTCACCCTGTCCTGCCTTCGGAGAAGGTTCCCCTGGACCGCGGCCTGGTCGGAACGGCGGTGCGCGAGCGCCGCTTGATCCATACCGGCGATGTGCGCAAAGACGCCCGTTATTACATGGTGAACCCGGAAACCCGGTCCGAAATGGCAGTGCCCCTGCTCTATAAGGGAAAAGTTATCGGCGTGCTCGATCTGGAGCATGTACGCGTCAACTATTTCAATGAGGACCACCAACGCACGTTGGTCACCCTGGCCTCGCAGGTTGCGGTTGCCATCGAGAATGCGCGCCTGTATCAGCGCGTGACCCAGCAGGAGCAGAAGCTGGAGCACGATTTAGACATGGCGCGGGAAGTGCAGTTACGGCTTTTGCCGCCCAAGCCGCCTTCGCGCCGCCATGCGGAGATTGCCACCCGCTTTCTGCCGGCGCGCACCATCGGAGGCGATCTTTACGACTTTCTGCCCTATGACGATTCCAGCCTGGGGATCGCAATGGGCGACGTCAGCGGCAAGGCAGCCCCGGCTGCCTTGTACGCGGCCCTCATCAGTGGCATCATGCGCGCCGCGAGCACCCAGCAACTCTCTCCGGCTGCGATGTTGAAACAGCTCAACGACCAGCTGCAGGAACGCAAAATGGACGCGCAATACGTGACCATGGTCTTCGCCGTGTGGAATGACAACAAACAAACGCTACAGATCGCTAATGCCGGTGCAGTGCAGCCGCTGTTCTGCCGCGGCGGCCAGGTGGAAACGATAAAGGCCGAAGGCTTCCCTCTTGGGATGTTCAAAGACATCCAATACGAAGAGTTCACGCTGTCCACCCGCCCTGGAGACGCCATCATCTTCTTCAGCGATGGCATTGTCGACGCCGTGAACGAGCACGAAGAGATGTTTGGCGACGTCCGCCTGAACGCGTTAGTCACGCGCGAAGTAAACAACACGGCCGCCGGCATGGTGGACGCCATCTACGAAGAACTCTCCGCCTTTCAAGGCGGCATGGAGCGATTCGACGACGAAACAGTGGTCGTATTGAAGGTTTTGCCGCCGCCCGTCACGCCGTAGCCATGCCTTCGGCCCACCAAGCCTTCTGACCCCTCACCACGTGGGGTGCCCCATATCTCACGACGTTTTCCAGTCGGGAGATGTGGGAATTCACGGAACCCCACCAGCAGCTCCTCCATATCCACTCCGCTCCAGGGAAGCAGCCCCACCTTTCTGGTCCAATCCACCGTCTTGTAATCCAGCCCGGCCCTTGTCATCCAACCCTTACCCAAGTTGTCATCCCGA